>JANLOZ010000235.1:0-6203 GCA_031366845.1 Novosphingobium sp.
CGAACGCGAATCGCGGCGCTTTGCCGACCGCCAGGGTTACCGGGTGGATTGGGATTCGGTGGCCCGGCTCGATGACCAATCGCTGATCAACGGCGTCGCCCAGATCGCCCCGTTCGATGCGGCATCAAAGCAGGCGCTGCTGGAGGCTGACGGGCTTTCGGAACGGTGTGAGCTGATGGTGCAGCTGATGCAGTTCTATGGGCGGCACGATGGCGGGGATGATCGGGTGACGTTGCAGTAGGGTGGTGGTGACTGTCGACGTCCGGTCAACCTATCAATACCGTCATCCTGAACTTGTTTCAGGGCCCATTTCTCGGCCTGGGCCGAGGCGTTGTTTCGCAGGCAAAGCCTCGCGGTTTGCTTCTTGCCTGCAACCGCCGCGCTTGCGGCACGATGGGTCCTGAAACGAGTTCAGGATGACGATTTATGAGAGATACGATGGTGGTTTGACGTATTGCGTCATATTTGACACAAACTGAATGCGAGGGTTGGCAACTCCAAGCAGGAACTCGATTGATGGAACAGACTGCAAAAGCGCATGCCAGTGCGGAAACATTCGACGAATTTCTCGCCGATGAAGGACTGCTGGCGGTAGCTGAGGAAGACGCGATCAAGGAAATCATCGTCGACCAGCTCCGCGCCGCGATGAAGGAACAGGGCCTGACCAAAACCGCCATGGCATCGCGGATGCAGACCGACCGGCGGCAGCTGGACCGGTTGCTTGATCCGGCCAATCCATCGGTGACATTGGCGACATTGCGCAGGGCTGCTGCGGCGGTGGGGCGGACTTTGCGGGTGGAACTGGCGTGAATGATTGTTAGCTGTGAACCGATGGTCCAACTGATGCAGTTCTTCGGGCGGCGCGATAGCGCGGATGATGGAGTGACTTTGCAATGAAACGCGGAAACCTTCACTGTCGAGCACCGATGCGTTCGCTGGCGTTGGGATTGATCGTCGCAATAGTCGGTTGTTCACCCAGCAAGCAGGCACAGCGACGTGATCGATTAGTTCAACCTGCAAAGGCGGAAGAAACGTCCGCCGATCAAAACTTCAAAGAAGCAATTTCGACCTTATCGACGAACACATCATTCGTGCTTGTGGCCGTAACCGATACCAATACCGGCAAGACCAAGACTGGCTGCACCACGGCTAACGGCCTTTTGGGCGCCATCCACCGCGAGCGCAACATAGGCTACGACGAAGACTCGCTCAGAAAGGTCACTACGATTGCGTTGACTTCTCCTCACCAGCGATTTGCCTTCGCCAAGCCGGATGCTCTTGAGAACATCGGCTTCAACAAGATTAATACCCAGTATCCAGAGGAGTGCGCATTGCTGCGTGAGGGCTGGACTGCAACACGCGGAGATATCGGCGACGAGCTCTTCACCAACAAGCCGGGATACAAGTTCAAAAGCCAGTCGAATTAGTCGGTTACACCAACCCTATATCCGTCTATCCTGAGCTTGTCGAAGGACTGCTTTTTCTTCCAGCGGTAACGCGTGACGGCACGAAGTGAAGGACAGTCCTTCGACAAGCTCAGGATGGACGGGTTTTGGGAGTGGTAATTCCGCTAACCCGAAGCAAGCTAACCCAAAACCACCTTCACCCCGTCAACCACATATTGGGCCGCCAGCGCCGCCAGCAGCACGCCGAGGATGCGGGTGATGACGGCCTCTACTTTTGCCCCGACCAGCTTCATCAGCGGGCCAGCCGCCGCCAATGCAGCGAAGGTTATCGCTATAACCCCGAGCATGGCGGCGAGGATCACCAGCGTCGCCTGCGTGCCATCGGCGCGTGCCATCAGCAGCATGATCGTGGCGATCGAGCCCGGTCCGGCGATCATCGGCATGGCCATCGGGAAGACCGAGACGTCCTCCACTTCGGACGTGGCGCGCACTTCCTCGGCGCGTTTTTCGCGGCGTTCGGTGCGTTTTTCCAGCACCATGTCGAGCGCGATGACGAAGAGCATGATGCCGCCGGCGATGCGGAACGAGTTCAGCTCGATATGCAGCGCGCCCAGCAGCGCCTCACCGAACAGCGCGAACAGCAGCAGGATCAGCCCGGCGATCAGGCAGGCGCGGGCTGCCATCGCGGTTGCTTGCTTTGGCGACGCGCCGCTGGTCAGCCCGGCGTAGATCGGCGCGCAGCCGGGCGGGTCGATCACCACGAACAGGGTGACGAAGGCGGAAATGAACAGGTCGAGCATTGGGGCTACTGTGGCTCAATTAACGGGTTGCGTCCATGTCCGGCTTTGCGGGATACAGCTTATACTAACCGGCGCTCGAACCGACTCTTCCCCCCTCCCCTCCAGGGGAGGGGCCTTTAAGTGCGTCAATTCATTGGGCCGTTGGTATTACAGGTTCACGAGGTGGTATTGCCCGAGATGGCTTTTGGTTCACGCAAAGGCGCGAAGGCGCAAAGAGTTTGTTCAGCGCCACAGGCAATGGCTTTCAACGCGAACGGTCTTGCAAAACGTGGATCGGATTGAGCGGCGGCTTCGCCGCAAAGGATTCCTCTTTGCGCCTTCGCGCCTTTGCGTGAACCAATCTATTCCACTTTAATTCCCCTCCGCCGCGACTTCCTCGATCAGCACGGGCGATAGCTCGCCATCCTTTTTCCATTCGACCGAGAGATTGCGCGCGCCCGAAGGATCAACCGTCACCTCCCATGTCAGCGAGCCGTCGTCTGATTTGCCTGCACGATGTTTGGGATCGAGCGGCGGGAGTGCCTTCGTTGAACCCTTACCCACGCGAACCACCGGCGCGACGGTAGGACGCAGCCCGCGCGCCGGGCAATCGGCGACATGACCGGCGATCATCTCTGGCGCAGGCTCGGCCTCTTTCAGGACATCGCCCGAATCGAGGATCCACTTGTATTTGCCGTCTTTCTGCCGCTGCCACAACGTGGTGAAATAGCCGACGCTTTTGGGCCGCTGCCCATCCCACTTTTGCCACGCGCCGCGGCTGACCACCAGCGAGCCATCGCAGCTCGACCATACTTCGTGCGGCTGCCATTTGACTGCCTGCGGCGGATTGGCGCGGCCCTTCAGCCAGCCTTGCGCATAGACCATTTTGGGCACGAACATCACCGCATCGCTCGCGGCGGCTTCGGCAAAGGCGGTCCACTGCCCTTTGTCCTGCGCAGCCTGCGCGAAGGCAAGTTCGGCGGCGATCACCGCGCTGGGGTTGGCATAGGAATTGCGCTCGGACCCGCTGCGCCCGTCACGCCCGCGCCGATCCTGCGCGTCGGCACTTGCCGCCCCAGCCAGCACTGCGGAAACAGCCAGCACTGCCGGAACTGCCGGAACAGCCAGCGCCGCCGCCGCTATCAGCAGCCGCTTCACAGCGCGGCCTCATCGAGCACGATCCCGGCGTTGCGGTGCGCCGCTACAAGCGTGTTCCTCAGCAATACGGCAATCGTCATAGGGCCTACGCCTCCTGGTACCGGGGTGATCGCGCTCGCAACCTGAGCCACGCCTGAATAGTCAACATCGCCGACCAGCCGGGTTTTTCCGGGCTCGGCTGCGGGCACCCGGTTGATGCCGACGTCAATCACGGTTGCACCCGGTTTGATCCAGTCCGCCTTGACCATTTCCGCGCGGCCCACGGCGGCGACGACGATGTCTGCGCGTTTGACCACAGCGGGCAGATCTCTCGTGCGGCTGTGGGCGACAGTCACCGTGCAGCTTTCGGCGATCAACAGCGCCGCCATTGGCTTGCCGACGATGTTCGATCGCCCGATGACCACCGCATCGAGACCGGTGAGATCGCCAAGCTGGCTCTTGAGCAGCATCACGCAGCCGAGCGGGGTGCAGGGGACGAAGCCGTTGAGCCCGGTGGCCAGCCGCCCGACGTTGACCACGTTGAACCCGTCCACATCCTTGTCGGCATTGATCGCCGCGATCACCTTGTTCTCGTTGATATGCGCGGGCAACGGGAGCTGGACGAGAATGCCGTCCACCGCCGGATCGGCGTTAAGCCGTTCAACCACATCGAGCAAAGTGCCTTCGGGCGTATCGGCGGCCAGCCGGTGTTCAAAGCTGTTCATGCCCGCCGCGAGCGTCTGTTTGCCCTTGTTGCGGACATAGACCTGGCTCGCCGGATCATCACCCACCAGCACCACCGCGAGGCCAGCCTTGCGGCCCGCATGGACCTCAAACCCGGCAGCGGCGACGGCGATCCGCGCGCGCAGGGCCTCGGCGAAGGCCTTTCCGTCGATGATTTTGGCGGTCATCCCATGCTCGAAAAAGCGAGGTTTCTGAGCACGATCTGCAACACCGACAAGCCGACGATCACCACCATCGGCGAGAGGTCCAGCGTTCCGGTATCGGGCATGATGCGGCGCACCGGGCGCAGGACCGGTTCAAGGATGGCATTCACCGCCTGCCACAGCGCGGCGACAAAGCGGTTGTGCAGATTGACCACATTGAACGAGATCAGCAGGCTGAGCACGAATTGCACGATCACCACGGTGACAATGATCGAGATCAGGTAGGAAACGATTTCAAACAGGGTGACGAAGATCACGAATGGCAGCCCTTGTTGCGATTACCGGAGCGCTTGATAGCCGAGCGATTGGCCCGAGTCACCACGCGAGAGCTATCCCGCGCTGATTGGGCTTGGCATTGGCAATCGCGATGCCATATCGTGCCCGCCGGTCGCTTGGATGGACCGGACCACGCGCGCGATCCTCCCCCCCCGCAAACCGTTATCGGGACTGAACACAATGGCCGTCGGAACCGACATCATGACGCACTCGGACGTTATCCTGAAACCCGATCCGGCGCGCACTGTCCTGCGGCCGTTCGATCTGCAGGATCCGCAAGGGTATGAGCAGAACTTGCCGCGTTTTCAGCGGATCGCCGAGCGGGTGATGGCAATGGACGATGCCACGTTTGAAACCGAATTCGCCCGCGTCCATTCCTCGCTGGACGAACGGCACCGCGACATCGACACGGCCATGGCACGGCGGTTCTGTCTGGTGACCAGGCAGACTCTTGATCCCGACCAGATAGACCGGCGTTCGGTGCTGATCGGCGCGTATTTTCTCGAAGAATTTTCGTTTGAATCGGCGGCGCTGTTCAATCCGAGCATGATTGCGCACTGGGATCAATCCGGCCTGCCCGATGGTGCCGTGCGGTTTATCATTTCGTTGCGCGGGATTGGCGAGGGGCATCTTTCGTCGGTCACCTTCCGCCGCGGAACCTGGAGCGCTGAGGCGGGCTTTCAGCTTGAGCCGCTGAGCGGCATGGCGAGGGTGCCCGAAATCGAACACGTCGATGACGGCAGCAACACCGTGCGCGTCTCCGGCGGCGGCGATTATGACTGCATGGAAAGCGTGCTTTTTCCGGTGACATCCGCGCAGTCGCGCGGGATCGAAGACATGCGGATGGTGCGTTTCGTCGAGGACGATGGCTCGCTGCGCTGGCTCGGTACCTATACGGCGTTCAGCGGCACGGTCGCGCGCAGCGAACTGATGGAAAGCTTTGACTTCAAAGAGTTCGAACTGCACGAGATGACCGGCGCAGCAGCGCAATCAAAGGGCATGGCGCTGTTCCCACGCAAGATCGGTGGCCGCTACACGGCCTTGAGCCGGCAGGATAGTGAAAACATCTGGCTCACCAGCTCTGACAGCCTGACGCACTGGGATGACGGCGCGATAATCGTGCGGCCCCGGCATTTCTGGGAGTTCGTCCAGATCGGCAATTGCGGATCGCCGATCGAAATCGACGAAGGCTGGCTGGTGCTCACCCACGGGGTCGGATCGGTGCGCAACTATTGCATCGGTGCGGTGCTGCTTGATCGCGACGACCCGAGCAAGGTGCTCGGCCGCCGGACGCTGCCGCTGGTCCATCCGAGCCCGGCCGAGCGCGAAGGCTATGTGCCGAATGTTGTCTATAGCTGCGGCGCGATGGTTCATGACCGCACTCTGCTGCTGCCCTATGGCGTGGCTGACAATTTCACCACATTTGCCCACGTTGCACTCGATGAACTGCTGGCGACATTGGCGTGAAATCGGTCGGGGCGTGAAATCGGTCGGGGCGTGAAATCGTTCAGGGTTTAAGACAGGCGATGATGCCCGTCACCACCGCCAGAGTCTCCTCGACATCGCGAACCTTGACCGTGTCGATACCCGCTGCCTGCACCGCATAGTCGTTGCCGCCGGGATAAATCGCGTCGCCCAGAAACAGCATGTCCCCGGCC
>JANLOZ010000253.1:0-9287 GCA_031366845.1 Novosphingobium sp.
GCTGATCGGCGCGCGATTGGGATCGCCGCTGGTCGTCGGATATGGGGATGGAGAGACCTATCTGGGCTCCGACGCGCTGGCGCTGGCCCCATTGACGCAGCAGATTTCCTATCTCGATGAGGGCGATTGGGTTGTCATAACGCGCAGTGGCGCGGAGATTTATGACAAAGATAACAATCCTGTACAGCGCGAAATTACCACATCAGGTGCATCATCGGCGGCGATTGAAAAGGGCAATTACCGGCACTTCATGCAGAAGGAAATCTTCGAGCAGCCGACCGTGGTTGCGCAAACACTGCGCTCGTACCTGCGGCAAGTCGATATGTCGGTGGCCCTGCCGCAGTTTGATTTTGATCTCTCGACGATCAACCGCGTCACAATCGTCGCCTGCGGCACAAGTTTCTACGCCGGAATGGTGGCGAAATACTGGTTTGAACAATTCGCCCGTGTCCCTGTTGATATCGATGTGGCGAGTGAGTTCCGCTATCGCGATCCCGTTCTGGAGCCCGGTGGGCTCGCGCTGTTCATTTCGCAAAGCGGTGAAACCGCTGATACCCTGGCGGCGCTGCGTCACTGCAAGGCTGCCGGACAGACGATCGCGGTAGTGGTCAACGTGCCAACGAGTTCGATGGCGCGGGAGGCTGATCTGCTGCTCCCCAGCCATGCCGGGCCGGAGATTGGCGTGGCATCGACCAAGGCGTTCACCTGTCAGCTGGCGGTTCTCGCCGCGCTGGCCGCGCATCTTGCCGTCAAGCGCGGACGAATGAGCCGGGCCGAAGAGTGCGATCTGGTTGAGCAATTGCTCGAAGTCCCCGCCAGCCTCAACGCCGCGCTGGCGCATGATGACGAGATTGCCGCCATGGCGCATCTGATCGCGCCCGCGCGTGATGTGCTTTATCTGGGGCGGGGGCAGGACTATCCCCTCGCGCTCGAAGGCGCATTGAAACTAAAGGAAATCAGCTATATCCATGCCGAAGGTTATGCAGCAGGTGAGATGAAGCATGGCCCCATCGCGCTGATCGACGAGGCGGTTCCGGTGATCGTCATCGCGCCGTCCGGGCCATTGTTCGAAAAAACCGTGAGCAATATGCACGAAGTGCGCGCACGCGGCGGCAAGGTGGTGCTGATCTCTGACCGCGAAGGGCTGGAGGCAGCCGGTGAGGGCTGCCTCGCCACCATCGAAATGCCAAAGGTCCATCCGCTGATCGCGCCGCTGGTCTATGCCGTACCGGTGCAACTGCTGGCCTATCATGTCGCCTGCGCCAAAGGCACCGATGTCGATCAGCCGCGCAATCTGGCAAAATCGGTGACGGTGGAGTGAGGCTGGAGGGCGGTTGCCATTGCGGCGCGGTGCGCTTTGCCATCGACGTTGATCCGCCTATCGAATTGCTCGATTGCAACTGCTCGATTTGCGCCAAAAGCGGTTATCTCCACCTCAACGTGCCGCACGGTCAGTTCTCGCTGCTGAATGGCGAAAGCGAACGCGCGTCCTACCGGTTTGGCACCGGCGCGGCTGAGCATTTGTTCTGCAAAACCTGCGGGATCAAGAGTTTCTACCAGCCGCGATCGCACCCTGATTGCTGGAGCGTCAATTTCCGCTGTCTTGATCCTGGGCACGGCTATGAACCTTTAATCCGCCATTTTGATGGGCAAGACTGGGAAAAAGCCCTGATTTCATATAGAAAACCAAGGTGAGCAGAGACTAACCGGGGTTCAGCCGCTGCGTTTATAGCCGCGCGAGTTTACCCGGTGCTAAGGATTAGCGCGCTAAGTGTTTCGGGGTGAAACCGAAGAATCCCGAACCCGCGCTCCTGCCGAATGATCTGCCGATTGCGGAGCTGCTTGGCTTCAAGGAGCCGAAGCATGGCGATTGGTCGCGCCTGCGCGGAATCCAGTTTTCAGGCCTGGCCAGGGCTCGGCTGCCTATTCTCGCCTGTCAGACCCTCGCCGGGCTGGCGATGGCGCACATCATGCATCCTGTTACCGGGCTCGCGCCGCTGGTGCTTTGGCTGTTGACGCTTGCTTGGCTGCTGTTCACGAATTTTCGGCGGGATAAGAGTTTCGCTGACGCGGAACGCCGCGATTTCGCCTCTGCCGAAGTAACCGCGCATCGCTGGCATTCGGTGGCGCTCGCCGCCATTTGGGCGGTGCCAATCACTTATGCTGCGGTCAAGGGCACGCCGACGATCAGGCTCGAGCTGTGGGTGATCATCACCATGTTGCTCGCCGCCGGTTCTGTGCTTGCACCGGCAATCCCGCTTGGCACTTTCTTGATGTGCGTGATCGGCGGGGGCGCGACCGCCGCTTCGCTGATCTATGCAGGCATGGTCGATACCGGCGTGGCCGCAGCCGCAACCGCAGGGCTGGTCGCCTATGGTGCGATCCGGACGGCGCGCAATTTCCTCACCTCGCATGTCGCTGAATCGGCGATGCTTGAAAAGAGCGAGGTGGTGTCTTTGCTGCTGCGCGAGTTTGAAGAGGGAGAGGCGGACTGGCTTTGGCATATCGATACTGCGCGCCGGGTGCGCTCGATCAGCCCGCGCTTCGCCTTTGCCCTGGGGCTTGATCCTGACGTTATCGATGGTCAGCCGTTTGTTCAGCTGATCGCCGGCGAGGCTTGGGAAACCGGACAGTTCCCACCGAGCCTGCACGAACTGGCGGAAAAGCTGAAGCGGCGCGAAAGTTTCTCCAATCAGTTGGTCCGCGTAACGATCAAGGGATCGCAACGCTGGTGGGAACTTTCGGGCACACCGAAGATTGACGATTTCGGCAACTTCGACGGGTTCCGAGGAGTCGGTTCGGATGTAACTGATCAGCGCGAAAGCGCCGACCAGATCGCCAACCTTGCCCGCTACGATACGCTGACCAGCCTGCCAAACCGGCTAATGCTCACCGAATCGATGGGCGATGCCATGCGGTTTGCCGAGCAATGGCGGACCAAATGCGCGTTCCTGATGATCGACCTTGACCGCTTCAAGGCGGTAAACGATTCGCTCGGGCATATTGTCGGCGATCAGCTGCTGGCGCGGGTTGCGGCACGGCTGCGCGAGATCATGACCGAGAACGAGCTGTGCGGGCGTCTCGGCGGTGATGAATTCGCCATTGTCATCCGCGATGCTTCGGACATGCAACGCGTCGAACACGTCGCGCGGCAGGTGATCGAGCGGCTTTCGCAGCCCTATGAGGTTGACCATCATACGCTTTATGTTGGCGCCAGCGTTGGCTCTGCGGTTGGACCGCGCGATGGCTCCACGGTGGAAACGCTTATGCGCAACGCCGATCTCGCGCTTTACCGCGCCAAGGACGCGGGGCGCGGCACGCATTGCTCCTATGAGCCGACTTTGCACGCGCACGCCGAAGAACGCCGCAAGCTCGAATTTTCGCTGCGCCGTGCTTTGGAAAAGGATGAGTTGAAACTGCATTATCAGCCGGTGGTTGAGGCAGACAGCGAGGCGGTGGTGAGCTTCGAGGCGTTGTTGCGCTGGGACAGTCCCGAGCATGGTATGGTCAGCCCGGCGAAGTTCATTCCACTTGCCGAAGACACCCGCCTGATTGTGCCAATCGGCGAATGGGTGCTCAGGACTGCCTGCCGTGAAGCGACCCGGTGGCCGAGCCATATCAAGGTTGCGGTCAACGTGTCTGGCGAGCAATTGCTCGATCAGTATTTTGCTTCGACGGTGGTTGCGGCTTTGGCGATCAGCGGTTTGCCAGCCAACCGGCTCGAGCTCGAAGTGACCGAAAGCATCTTCCTGCGCGATGCCACCACGGCGCGCGCGACGCTCGAACAATGCATGGCGCTCGGCTGCGGGATTGCGCTCGATGACTTTGGCACCGGCTATTCATCGCTTGGATACCTGCGGAAAATCCGGTTTTCGACGATCAAGGTTGACCGCAGCTTTGTGCAAGGCGCGGCCACGGGCAACAAGGAAAGCCTGGCAATTATCCGCGCGGTGGTTGCTATGGCGCAGAGCCTCGACATGTCGACCACGGCTGAAGGTGTGGAAAACGAGGCCGAGCTGGCGATGGTGCGCAAGCTTGGTGCGAACAAGATTCAGGGCTATTTCTTTGGCCGCCCGATGGTGCCTGAAGAGGCGCTCAAGCTGTTTCATCAAACGATCGCACGCCGCACCGGCGAAGCAGCCTGAATTTCGCGCGCCTGATGCTTATGCTGCGATCAGGCTTTTGATCGCGCTTTCGAACAGCGCGCGACCATCGATGTTGCCGTGGGCGGCCTCTATCACACGTTCAGGATGCGGCATCATGCCAAGGACGTTGCCCGCCTGGTTAAGCACCCCGGCAATATTGCGCGCTGATCCATTCACTGCCTCGGCATAGCGGAAAGCCACCCGGCCTTCGCCTTCAAGCCGGTCGAGCGTGGCATCGTCGGCGAAAAAGTTGCCGTCATGGTGGGCGACGGGAAGAGTGATTGCCTGACCCTGGCTGTATCCGGCGGTGAACAGCGACTGGCTGTTTTCCACGGTTAGCGCCACTTCGCGGCAGACGAAGCGGATGCCCGCGTTGCGCATCAGCGCGCCGGGCAGCAAGCCGGCCTCGGTCAGCACCTGAAAGCCGTTGCACACGCCGAGCACCGAAACGCCGCGCGCCGCAGCCGCAACCACGGCCTGCATAACCGGACTGCGCGCTGCCATCGCGCCTGAACGGAGGTAGTCGCCGTAGGAAAACCCGCCAGGCAGCGCGATGAAATCGAGGTTTTCGGGCAGATCGGCGTCGCCGTGCCACACGCGATACGGCGCTGTGCCGGAAATTTTCTCTAGCGCAACCGCCATGTCCCGGTCACAGTTCGAGCCGGGGAAGGTGATTACGGCGGCGCGAAACATGGTCACGCCGCAACGCGCTCTATGCGATAGTTTTCGATCACCATATTGGCGAGAAGTTGCCGCGCCATGGTATCCAGATCGGCGTCAGAAACGCTGTCATCAACGTCAAGCTCGAGCATTTTGCCGGCGCGAACATCTTGCACCCCGTGAATGCCCAAGCCTTCGATGGCATGGTGGATCGCCCGGCCTTGCGGATCGAGAACCCCGTTCTTCAGGCTGACAAAAACGCGAACCTTCATCTGAGGATCATCCTTGGCTCTGGGCTGATGCCGCGCCTATGACCCGGCAAGCGCCAAAGGGCAAGGTGGCGCAGGGCCAGTTTCCCCAATTGACCCGCCCAAGCGATGCTTTTGTGCGCGAATGATCGCGGTTCCCAACCTTGGGGAGTCTGCGCTAGTCTGCAGCAAATTCGATCAATTGGAGAAAATGGCATGCCATCACCCGGTGCCAGACTGCGCGCGCTGATAGAAAGCGGCGAACATTTCATGGTGGGAGAAGCCTATTCGGCGCTCACCGGAAGGATTGTCGAGCAGGTTGGCTTCAAGGCCGCCTACCTTGGTGGCCATGCTTGCAGCGCCTTTCACTACGCCATCCCGGATAATGGCATTTTCAGCCAGGTGGAAATGCTCGATCAGGCCTCGCGCATTGCCGATGCCATGACCATTCCGCTGGTCGTCGATGCAGATACCCTGGGCGAGACTGTGGCTGATGCCTATCACTTTACCCGGCGCTATATCCGCAGGGGCATCGCCGGTTATCACATCGAGGATGAGATCAACCCCAAGCATTCACGGTTTGTGAACGGCCTTTGCTCGATTGAAGACATGCAGGCGCGGATCGATGCGGGCGTGCGGGCGCGCAAGGACAGCGGCGAGGATTTTGTCATCATTGCCCGCTGCGACGAGATGTATTCGCGCGATACTGGCGGCGGCGGCACGTCCTCGCCCGAAGAAGCGGTGCGGCGCGGCCATGCCTATGGCGAGGCGGGGGCCGATGTCATCGTTTTCGCCAGCTGCCCGCCCGAGGAGCAACCGCCGATTATCAAGCAGATGCGCGTCCCGGTCTGTACATTGGGGTTCAACATCCCCAAAACATCGTTCACCCTTTCGACCGGCTGGGGCTGGATGTCCGCTGCGGCCAACCACGTAAAAATGGCCAAAGAGGTGCTCGAAACGGGCTGGCCGAGCAGCGCCAATTTCGATTTTCCCGAGAAGCAGGAGCTGATCGGCCAGACCTTCTACGATCAGTTCATTGCCGATTGGGCGGACAAGTCTGGCAGGCCAACCCGCGCCAACGGCGCGCGCTAAAGCCAGGCTTCATTAACGGCGCGAATTACCGGATCGATGGCGGGCAGGTTCAGTCGGTTATTTGATGGCTTTTCGCCAAAGACCTAGCTTTTGCGCGCGAGCTTGATTTATGGAACAAAGGCCGCTTGCCAGTTAGGACCCATCGCTGATGAAATCGGTTTCCAAGCCACTGCTCCTAGGTCTGCTGGTGGCGCTCGCGGCGGCAGCATGGTGGTGGTTCGGCAGACCGGCGGCTGACGCTTCATGGCTGGGCTATGTCGAGGGCGAGACGGTTTATGTGGCGGCGCCAGTGTCTGGCCGCCTGCAAAGCCGGGCGGTTGATCGCGGCGCAAGCGTTGCCTTCGGCGCGCCCCTGTTTTCGCTCGATCCCGAAACGTCAGACGCCTCGGTAAGTCAGGCCGAAGCGCAAGTTGCGGCCAATTCGGCGCAAGCGGCAGACCTTGCTGAAGCCAAGCAGCGGCAGGCGGAAATCGACGTGTTTCGTGCCAATGAAGCAGGTGCCCAGGCGCAGGTCGTGAAAAGCCAACACGATTTTGAACGGATGGCGGCGCTGCAAAGCCGCGGGTTTGCCTCGCGCTCGCAGCTCGATTCGGCACGTGCGGCGCGTGATGGCGCGCAGGCCAACCTTGCCCAGGCCCGCGCGCAGATCCGTTCGTCCGAGCTGACTGCCGGGCGAAATGGCCAAATCCTTGCTGCGCAGGCCGGTATTGCCGGGGCGCAGGCGGCACTGCGATCACAGCGAAAAGTTCGGAGCGAAATCGCGCCAACTTCGCCCGCGAAGGGGGTGATCGAGCAGACCTTCTTCAATCAGGGCGAATGGGTTCCGGCCAACACGCCTGTGGTTGCCGTTCTGCCGGACAACAAGCGCAAGCTGCGTTTCTATGTGCCCGAGGACAAGATCGCCGGGCTGAAGGTAGGATCGAATATCGGCTACACCTGCGATGGCTGCGGCACCACGGCGATGGCGGCGAAGATCAGCTTCATCGCCCCGCGCGCCGAATATAGCCCGCCAGTGATCTATTCCGAACGTGCGCGGGCAAAGCTGGTGTTTCTGGTTGAGGCGCTGCTCCCGGCGAGCGAAAAGCCGCTGCCGCTCGGCCTGCCGGTGCAAGTGCAGTCGCAGTGACGGTCGAGCCCAGCGCAGAGCCAATCATCTCGGTCCGGGGCCTGACCAAGCGTTTTGGCGGCCGCACTGTGGTCGATCACGTCGATTTGACTGTGGGCGAAGGGCGGATTTGCGGTTTCCTTGGGCCGAATGGTTCAGGCAAGACTACCACCCTGCGGATGATTTGCGGCCTGATCATCCCCGACGAGGGCGAGGGCGAGGTATTGGGCCTTGATCTGCGCACTCGCCGCAGCGCTATCAAGGCGCAGATCGGCTATATGACACAGAAGTTCGGGCTATTCGGCGATCTGTCGATCCGCGAAAACCTTGAATTCATTGGCCGGGTTTACGGCCTCGACAACCGCGAAGATCGGGTACAGGCGGCGCTCGATCGGCTCGGGCTGGCTTCACGCGCGGATCAGATGGCTGCCAAACTTTCAGGCGGATGGAAGCAGCGCCTGGCGCTTGCCGCCGCAGTGCTTCACGAACCCAAGATTCTGCTGCTCGACGAGCCCACCGCCGGGGTTGATCCGCAGGCCCGGCGCGAATTCTGGGACCAGATTCATGAACTGGCACGCGGCGGAATGACCGTGCTGGTCTCTACCCATTACATGGACGAGGCCGAACGCTGCCACGAGATCGCCTATATCGCCTATGGCGTGATGCTCGCGCGCGGCACCACCGCAGACGTGATTGCCGCGTCGGGCCTCTATGCCTTGCAAGGTGAGGGCCCCGGCGCAGACCGGCTTGCTGCCGAAATCGAAGCCCGACCCGGCGTCGCCATGGCCGCGCCATTTGGTACCAAGCTGCACGTTTGCGGGTCTGATCCGGCGATGCTGCGCGAAGCGGTGAAGCCGTGGGCAGGCGCCGTGCGCTGGACTGAAACACCGCCCACACTCGAAGATGTGTTCATCCACCTGATGCGCGAAGCACCGGATAATTCGGTGGCTGTCGCATGATGGCCGGCTGGACTCCGTCACGTTTCCGCGCACGCTGGGCGCGAATTGGCGCGATGATCTTCAAGGAAGTGCGTCAGACGGCGCGCGATCCCGGCACGGTGGCGATGATGTTGGCCATGCCGATCATGCAGGTGCTGATCTTCGGCTATGCGATCAACACCGACCCGCGCCATCTGCCGCTGGCGATTGAGGCCAACGACAATTCAGCATTTTCGCGCAGCATTGCGCTGGCGCTGCACAACACCGGGTATTTTGACGTCAAAGCGGTGGTCGGCCATCCCGGTGAAGGGGATCGGCTGATCGCCAGTGGCGCAGTGCAGTTCGTTGTGACCATCCCGCCCGATTTTTCCCGCGATCTGGTGCGCGGACTGCATCCGCAATTGCTCGTTACCGCCGATGCCACCGATCCATCGGCCACCGGCCCGGCACTGGCGGCCATCGGGGAAGCGGTTTCCCAAGCGGTGAATCGCGATCTTGTCGGCCCGCTTGGCGGACGCGAGCAACGCCCGCCGCCGGTCAATCTCGTCGTCCACCGCAGCTACAATCCGGAAGGGATCACCAGTCACAGCACCGTGCCGGGCCTGCTCGCCGTGATCCTGACGATGACCATGGTAATGCAAACCGCGATGTCGGTGACGCGTGAAGTGGAAGGCGGAACGATGGAGAACCTGCTCGCCACGCCGCTCAGGCCGGTCGAGGTGATGATTGGCAAGATTGTGCCCAACCTCGCCATCGGTGCGGTTCAGACGGTTTTGGTGCTGCTGTGTGCCGCCTTAATTTTCCACGTGCCGTTCTTTGGTTCGATCGCCCTGATGGTGGCGGCGACCGTGCTGTTCATTGCCGTCAATCTGGCGATTGGCTTCACCTTTTCGACCTTTGCCGCAAATCAGATTCAAGCAATGCAGATAAGCTTTTTCTACATGTTGCCGAGCATCCTGCTGTCCGGATTCGCCTTTCCTTTTCGCGGTATGCCCGTGTGGGCACAGGTGCTGGCCGAGTGCCTACCGGCCACGCATTTTATCCGGCTGGTGCGCGGAATCATGCTCAAAGGCTGGGACTGGTCGCTGGCTGTGGGACC
>JANLOZ010000265.1:0-2253 GCA_031366845.1 Novosphingobium sp.
ACCTCACCATCGGCCAGCCGCGCCAGATCAGGCGAAACCCGCGCTTCGACCAGCTTGCGCCCCTGCACGTAATCCTTGACCTTGTTGACGCAATCGAGCGCGATCACCCGCCCGCCCTTGAGGTAGACCACCGAGAACGAACGCTCGGCTACCGATCCGCGCAGCACCGTTTGATCATAGCCGAGCGAAAGCCCCGCCGTCTGCAAGCGCAGATCATACTGGTTTGACCAGAACCACGGGAAGGCATGATAGGGCTGTTCATCGCCGCAGATCGCCTTGGCCACGCAGGTCGCCTGATCGTTGGCGTTTTGCACCGATTCGACCCGCATGATCGCGCCATCGGCATAGTCGCAGGCGAAGCTGGCGCAGTCACCGATGGCGTAAACATGGGCGAGCGAAGTGCGGCAAAACGCGTCCACTTCCACCCCGTTGCCGCCCGCAGCTCCAGCGATTATCAACGGACCCACGGCAGCGATAATGCCGATGCCGACGATCACCGCCTCCGCAGGAATCACTGTCCCATCGGCCAGCCGCACGCCCGAAACGCGGCCCTCTCCCACCAGCGCCTCAACCGCAACGCCGGTGCGCAGATCGACCCCGTGGGCGCGGTGTTCAGCCTCGTAGAATGCCGAAAGCTCGGGTCCTGCCACCCGCGCCAGCACACGGGGGAGCGCCTCCAGCAAGGTCACCTTGCACTTGAGTTTGGTCAGCACCGCCGCCGCCTCAAGCCCGATGTAGCCGCCGCCGATGACGACGATATCATTCACCCCGCCGTCGATCTCGCCCATCAACTGGTCGCAATCGGCGCGGGTGCGCACCGCGTGGACGCCCGCGAGGTTCGATCCCGGGATCGTCAACATCCGCGGATCGCCGCCGGTTGCCCAGACGAGCTTGCCATAGGTCATGGTCGAACCATCGGACAGCGTCAGCGCCTGCGCCGCAGGATCAACCGCAGTCACCTCGGTGCCGAGCATCAGATCGATGCCCTTTTCCCCCCAGAAATGCGGCGGACGGATATAAAGCCGATCAAAGGTCTTTTCGCGGGCGAAATATTCCTTGGAGAGCGGCGGGCGCTCATAAGGCGGCTCGCTCTCGCGCCCGATCATCGCGATAGTGCCGGCAAAGCCAGCCTGCCGCAGCGCAATGCAACACTGCGCCCCGCCGTGCCCGGCCCCGGCGATAACCACGTCCGCTGCGCTCATGATCCTATGCCCTCCCCCTCAGGGAGCAAAATCAGCCCTTGACCGAAGTCTGCGCCTCGCGCGCATCGCCTTCGGGCGCGGCGATGATGTCGCGGGTTACCGAGCCCTTGGCGACCGTGTTGGTTCCGGGATCGCCAACCATCGAGCGGATGCCCGGCGCAGAACTTCCCGCGCGGCTGAGCGTGTTTTTCTCGACATCGCTGCGTGCCGCAGGCGCGCCGAACAGCGCTTCCTCGGCCTGTTGCTGCGCGGTTTGTTCAGCCGGACGCGGCGCGCCGGGCTGCGGCGGGGTCAGCGCGAAATCGGGCGGGACTATCAATGGCGCCTGGCGCTGCACGGCGAATTCATCAGGCCGAGCACGGCCGAGAATGCCGCTGCTGCCGCATGCCGAAAGCAGCAGCGAGGCTGCGCCAAGGACGAGGATCGAGGCGGTCTTTTTCATGGAATCAAGTCTCCGTGGCATCAGGTGCCGGTTGGTCGGGGCGCTTTTCGCGCAGAAGCAGCGAGCGGGCAAGGATAATCACCACGCCAATCGAGATTGCCGCATCGGCAAGGTTGAAGATCATGAACGGGCGGAAGTCACCAAAGTGCAGATCGGCATAGTCGGTAACGAAGCCCTGCCGCATCCGGTCAATAATATTCCCCAGCGCCCCGCCGAGCACGAGGCCCAGCGCGATAATGTCAGCGCGCAGCTTCTCGCGGGTCATCCAGTAAAGCACGCCGAGCGAAATCGCGCCGGTAAGCGCCACCAGCAACCAGCGGCTCGCCGGGGTTTCTCCGGTGAGCAGCCCGAGCGAAACGCCGCGATTTTCCGCCCAGGTGAAGCGAAACAACGGCATCACCTCGACTTCGCGTAGATTGGCCAGATCAAGCGGGCCGGTGACCCACCATTTCACCAGCTGATCCGCGATCAGGATCAGCGCGGCGGTGATCAGGCCGGGGCGGGGGAGGCGGTTCATAAAAGCCCCTCCTCTTCTGGGGTGGGGTTGGGGTGGGGTCTCTCCGCTGGACGCAGCGTCGCGTGATGAGGACAAACCCCACCCCCGGCCCC
>JANLOZ010000279.1:0-5208 GCA_031366845.1 Novosphingobium sp.
GTGATCGGATCGATCACCATTCCGCAGCTGTTCGCCAATATCGGTGCATTTCCAGACCGGATCACCCGCACCGGCGGCGTAATCACGCTTGTCGATTTGCGTACAGGCAACTTCGGCTCGCGCCGGACGCGCGGGATTGATTTCAGCGCGCATGGCGAAATGGATGGGCTTGGCGGCAAGCTTTCGGCAGGGTTTGAAGGCACGTTGCTGATCGAAAAGAAGGAAAAGCTGCTGCCTAACCTGCCCTATTCCGATCTGAAGGGCGTGTTCTCATTTGCTGGAGACCTTGGGCTTGAATGGAAGCACAACCTCTATGTCAGCTATGAAAACAATGGCTTCGGCATTTCGTTCTCGCAGATCTATCGCAGCGGCTATGCGAACTTCGCGATTTCGCCAGTTGCGGCGGCGCGCCCCGATTTCAATGTTCGGGTGAAGCCTTATGTGATCTACAATATGTCGATCTCGCAATCTATTGCGGAGCGCTTCAAGTTGACGCTTGGCGCGAAGAACCTGTTCAACACTGACCCGCCATTCGCCATCACCTATGATGGCAACCTGGGCGCTGGCGGATCATGGGAACCCCGCGTCGCCGATCCGCGTGGGCGCAGCTTCAATATGCAGGTTGAAGTGAAGTTCTGATCGATATTCGGCAAGGTTGATGGCAAGCGCCGCCGGGGGAAACTTCGGCGGCGTTTTGCTGTTGGGGATTGGCGGCGTGGGCGCACCTCGCACTTGCTTAGAGCGTGATGATTTTAGCGTGAATCAAAGGCGCTTGCCATTAAATAGGTGCCATTAAATAGGGACAGTCCCTATTTAATGTAATCAAGCTATGCAGCCATACTGAACGACGGGCAGGCATTAAATGGGAGCCATTAAATGGGGACTGTCCCTATTTAATGCCCTCCGCGCCGATTTGGCCTGAAATCATCACGCTCTAAATGCGCCATCAGGATCAAAATTACCCATGACGGATGAAGACAGCGAATCACTGAGCAGGCCACAAAAACGCCTGCTTCGCCGGATCTTCAACGGCCGCACCGTGCCGATTATCGCCGATGGCAGGTCATTCCTGACCTTCAAAGCCACCAGTCAATACCTGCAATCGTTGACGCCAGCGGCGCGCGATGCGGCCTATGCCGAGATCAAGGAAAATGCGCGATAGCGCTTCCCGGATAAACAGCCGCGATGTCAGCATCACAGCCTGTTCACCCGAAGCGAGAATGGCGCGCCCGGCAGGACTCGAACCTGCAACTCCAAGCTTAGAAGGCTTGTGCTCTATCCAGTTGAACTACGAGCGCGTGGGCAGGCTCATAAGGCGGACTTGCGCGGCGCGCAAACGGCGATAGGCTATGCGGCCATGAGCACTCAGCCAAAGTTAGAACAAATCGCCGGAAGCGCAGGCGCGCGGCGGCATTTCCGCTATTTCGATTACATGATGGTGGCCTTTGTCGCGATCCTGCTGCTGTCGAATCTGATTGGTGCGGCGAAACTGGCCACGCTCGGCGGGTATACATTTGGCGCTGGCATCCTGTTCTTCCCGATTTCGTACATACTGGGCGACGTGCTGACCGAGGTCTATGGCTATGCCAACGCGCGCCGCTGCGTGTGGACCGGCTTTGCCGCGATGGTGTTCATGGCCTTCATGAGCTGGGTCGTGGTCGTCCTGCCCCCGGCTGAGGGATGGACGGGTCAGGACGCCTATGTTTCGGTGTT
Source organism: Novosphingobium sp. (assembly GCA_031366845.1). Taxonomy (GTDB): domain Bacteria; phylum Pseudomonadota; class Alphaproteobacteria; order Sphingomonadales; family Sphingomonadaceae; genus Novosphingobium. The sequence goes on from JANLOZ010000279.1 coordinate 1,714, forward strand.
CGGCAACACCTGGCGCATCGTTGCGGCATCGATCATCGCGTTCTGGGCGGGCGAATTCGTCAATTCGTTCGTGCTCGCCAAGATGAAAATCCTCACCGGCGGGACCAAACTGTGGAGCCGCATCTGGGGTTCGACCTTCTTTGGCCAAGCGGTGGATTCCGCGCTGTTCTACCCCATCGCCTTCCTCGGCGTGTGGAGCAACCAGGCGGTGCTGACGGTGATGATAACCAACTGGGCGCTCAAGGTGCTGTGGGAAGTGGTGCTCACCCCCGTCACCTATGCCGTGGTTGGCTTCCTCAAGACCCGCGAGGGGGTCGATGTGTTTGATAACGACACCGACTTCTCACCCTTCGCAAAATCGCCAGCGGTTTGATCCATCAATCCGCGATCAGGCCGATCGCGAGGTAGATCAGGATCAGCGATCCGAAACCGACCAGTGTGCCGATGACCCAGGCCGCGCGGACCAGCGTTACGTCCCAGCCGAAATAGTCGGCCATTCCGGCGCTGACGCCCATGAATTTGCCGCGGGTCTTGTTGAGGCGAAAGCGGGTGGGCGCACCACCGTTGTTGTTATCGATGATGTTCATGCCAGGGCTCCTACGAAAGTGGCGGCTGCGAACTGGTGAGCGGGGATGCTCACGGTGTTGGCGATCAGCACGAACGACAGCGCGAATGCGGTGGCGGCGGCGGCGAGGCGGCTCGAGAGAGTGGTAAAAGCAGTCATGGTTTTTCCTTCCTTTGATGTGCGGGGCGGGTGTTCCGCCGATGCAGAAGGTATTGCAGGCACCGTGCCAGTTTGCAGGAATGGCCGAATTACGCCATTTTCGCTTGACACAACGCCCAGCGGCGAAGGTGAATTCCTGATGAATGGGAAAATATCCCAATTATCAGGATTGGTGATTTTCATGGGCAAGCCGCGCAGGCCGCGATAGGGCATGGCGCACCGCCATGACGCTCGATCGCCTGCTCCTCACCCGCTTTCGCAACCACGGCGAAACCTTGCTTGATGGCACCGCGCGCTTCAACCTGCTGGTCGGCGAGAACGGCGCGGGCAAGACCAATGTGCTCGAGGCAATTTCGCTGCTCGCGCCGGGCCGGGGCCTGCGCCGCGCCGCGCTGCCCGATATGGCAATGAAGCACGGTGCGGGTGGTTTCGCCATAAGCGTTGCGCTTGGCGAGGATGAGGTCCAGCTCGGCACTGGTACCACCGCGGATCGTCCCACCCGCCGTGTGGTTCAGATCAACGGCGCAGAGACTGCGGCGAACACGCTGTCTGAATGGCTGGCAATCGGCTGGCTGACGCCGGCGATGGACCGGCTGTTTGCTGAAGGCCCCGGCGCGCGGCGGCGGTTTCTTGACCGGCTGGTGCTGGCAATCGAACCCGGTCACGCGCGCAATGCGGCGCGGTTTGACAATGCCTTGCGCGAACGCAACCGCCTGCTGTCCGATCCCGCCGAACTAGATGCAAGCTGGTTTGCCGCGCTCGAAACACAAATTGCCGAGGCCGGGGCTTTGGTAGCCCAGGCCCGCGCGCGGCTGGTTGCGGCGCTTTCCGGCGCGCTGGACGCGCTGCCTGACGCCCCCTTCGCGCGCCCTGGCCTGATCTACCATCCCGGCGGGCCAATCGATGCCCATGCGCTTGTGAACGCGCTGGCAGAAGGTCGCCGCCGTGATCGCGCGGCGCAGCGCACGCTGATCGGCCCGCACCGCGATGAGCTGTCGGTCACCATGCGCGGCAAGGACCAGCCGGCTGCCGAATGCTCGACTGGCGAGCAGAAGGCGATGCTGATCGCGATCACGCTGGCCCACGCCGGACTGCTTTCGTCCGACAGGCCGGGGCTGCTGCTGCTCGACGAAGTCGCCGCGCACCTTGATCCGTTGCGGCGCGAGGCGCTGTTTGACCGGCTGCGCGGTTCGGGCGCGCAAGTGTGGCTGACGGGAACCGAACTGCCGCCCTTCGCAGCGATTGCAGGGGAAGCTGCGATATGGCGGGTTAGCGAAGGGGTAGTGGAGCGCCTGCGCTAGTGTTTTTCCGGGGGAGCGGGCTGGTGCTGATTCGACGCAAGTCGGAAAAACTCTAATTCAGCGCCTTGGCCACATCGCCCGCATTCGCCGCAACAATTTCTTCAATCCCGCGCGCCGTTGGGTGAACGTGATCGGCCTGGATCAAATCCGGCTTGCTCATCACCGGCGCCAGGAAAAAAGCCACTCGCGCCGCGCCGTATTTCTTCGCCAGCTCAGGATAGATCGGTTCAAACTGCGCCTTGAATGAACCACCAAGGTTGGGCGGCGCGAGCATGCCCATCAGCAGCACCTTAAGCCCTCGCCTTTTCGCCTCGGCCAGCATGGCATCAATATTCTTGCGCGTTTCGGCCGCAGGAAGGCCGCGCAGCACATCGTTGCCGCCGAATTCGATAAGCACCAGATCGGGTTTCACCTTCTGGCTATCGAGGACAAAACCAAACCGCTGCGCGCCTGCGGCCGAGGTATCGCCCGAAACCCCGGCATTGGTCACCCGTGCATTGATGCCCTTGGCGCGCAGCGCTGTTTCCAGTTTATCGGGATAAGACTCGCCGCCGCCCAGGCCATATCCGGCGAAAAGGCTGTCACCCATGGCGAGAATGTGCCGTTCCGGGCCCATGACGGGCCCCATCACGGGCCCCATCACGGACATTGGATCGGGCGCAGCAATCGCCGCCGAAGCACTGGGCTGCGGCGTGGGGGCATCGTTCGAACAGGCGGCGAGCATCAGGCTTCCCGCCGCAAGCACTACAAACCGGACCATTTTCACTCCTTGCGGCATGGCCCATAGCTATGCCATTGCCGCGCGGTGACAAGCCCCCCTCCCGCCATTTCGGCTCGCAATCTCACCCTCACGCTCGGCGCGGTGGAGATCCTCAGAGGCATCAATCTCGATGTCGCCTCCGGGGAGACGCTTGCCCTGCTCGGTCCTTCAGGATCGGGCAAGAGCTCGCTGATGGCGGTGCTCTGCGGGCTGGAGCGGGCGAGCAATGGCACGCTCAACGTTGCCGGTGAGGATTTTGCCGGGCTGAACGAAGATGGTTTGGCCCGGGCGCGGCGCGGACGCATCGGTGTGGTGCTTCAGGCGTTCCACCTGTTGCCAACGATGACTGCGCAGGAAAATGTCGCCACCCCGCTTGAACTCGCAGGCACGCCCCAGGCATGGGAACGTGCGCGTGACGAACTCGCAGCGGTAGGGCTCGGCCACCGGCTGTCGCATTACCCGGCGCAGCTTTCGGGCGGTGAGCAACAGCGGGTCGCCATCGCGCGGGCCACCGTCGCCCGCCCGCCGCTGGTTTTTGCCGATGAGCCGACCGGCAACCTCGATGCCGCAACCGGCGCGCAAATTATCGACCTGCTGTTCGCCCGCCGCGCCGAGACCGGGGCGACGCTGATCATCATCACCCATGACGAGCACCTGGCCCAGCGCTGCGAGCGGGTGGTGATGCTGGCTGATGGCATGATCGCGAGCGA
>JANLOZ010000285.1:0-4414 GCA_031366845.1 Novosphingobium sp.
CCCTATTCTTTTCTAAAGGGCGTCCGGGTTCCCAGCCACAGCTGCTGATCGGCAACCCCCTCGCGCTCGCGCTCAAGAAAATCGGCTACCGCTGCCCGGAAGCCTGCATGGACAATATAATGCGCTGACCAGGTCTGCACCGGGCCATAGCCGCGCGCTAATTTGTGGCCGCCTTGCGCGCCTGCCTCAACCCGGGCGAGGCCCAGTTCAATCGCCGCGTCGATCGCCTGATAGTAACACAGCTCAAAATGCAGGAACGGCTTGTCAATCGCTGCGCCCCAATAGCGGCCATAGAGCGCATCAGGCCCGATAAAATTGAGCGCCCCCGCCACCGGCGCGCCGTCGATAAAGGCAAGGATCAGCAGCACCTTGTCGCCCATCCGCTCGCCCAGCAGGCTGAACGCCTCGCGCGTGAGATAGGGCTGCCCCCATTTGCGCGCGCCGGTATCCTGATAGAAATGCCAGAACGCCTGCCAGTGCTCCTCAAGCACTTCGTCGCCGCGCAGCCAGCGGATCACCACCCCGTCCTGCGCCGAAGCCCGCTCCTTGCGCAGGTTCTTGCGCTTGTCCGATGACAGCGCGCGCAGGAAATCATCGAAACTGGCGTAACCCCTGTTCGCCCAGTGAAACTGGATGTCGCTGCGCAGCAACCACCCTGCCGCCTCGAACACCGGCACTTGCGCCGGGTCAATGAAGGTCGCGTGGGCGGATGACAGCCTGTGCTGCGCGCAAAGGCTTTCCGCCGCGCGCAGCAGCGGGAGCGCCAGCGCCGGATCACGGGTGAGCAGACGCGGGCCAGTCGCCGGGGTGAACGGCGCGGCGATCTGCAACTTGGGATAATAGCGCCCGCCCGCGCGGTGCCAGGCATCGGCCCACTGGTGGTCGAAGACATATTCGCCCTGGCTGTGGTCCTTGATATAGGCAGGCAGCGCGGCGGCGAGGCGGCCATCGGGGCCATCGATCAGGATTGGCGCAGGCTGCCAGCCGCTGCCCTCGCCGACGCTGCCCGAATCTTCAAGCGCCGAAAGGAAGGCATGGCTGGTGAACGGATTGCCACCGGCATCGAGCGCATCCCATTCCTCCGCCGGAACCGCGCCGACCGATGCTCCCAGCCGGGCGACAATTTCGCTCACGCGAGGCCCGCGCCCTCGGCAATCGGCGCATCGGCATAGCGGCCCGCGCGTTCGCGCAATTCGGCGTTGCGAACGGTCCATGTTGCCACCGGGATCCCGCGCTTGCGTTGTGACGCGGCAAATTTGCTCGGCAGATCGCGCACGTCATAGGCAAGGAAATCGGGCTTTGCCATCCACAGCCACAGATAGCGGCGCAGGCGCCCGGTGAACGCCTTGTCATTTTCCTCGGTGACGATCAGCCCGCGCGTGGTCAGCGGCGAATGCCGGGCGAACCAGCGGGCGACACGCGGGTCGAAACTCATCACCGCATGGGTGCCGCGATAGCCTTCGAGCGAGCGGCGCACCGCGAGGCAAATCGCTGCCACCGGGCGCTCTTTTCGCGATTTGATTTCGATCAGGATCGGGACTGCTGCTGCAACCTGATCAAGCATCTGCCGTAAGGTCTGGATGCCATCCTTGGTGCCGCTAAGCACTGTTGTGCGCAGTTGTGCAGCGCTGTGCCGCGCGACGGGGCCGCTTTCGCCGGTCAGCCGGTCGAGCTCGTCATCATGGAACACAACCGCTTGATCATCGCTGCTTTTCTGGACATCGCATTCGATGCCCAGCCCGCGCGCAATCGCTGCGGCAAAGGCACTCGCGGAATTTTCGGCAACCGCGCCGCCGTGCAAGCCGCGATGGGCAAAATGCGCGCCCTTCAGCCAGTCTGCCCGCCGCGGGGTCGGCACAGGCGCCAGAAGGCGATCAAGCGGCGCTAACAGCGACAATCGCGTCAACCTCCACTGCTGCCCCCAGCGGAAGCACCGGCACCCCAACCGCGCTGCGGGCGTGCTTTCCAGCCTCGCCAAACACCGCCGCCATCAGTTCGGACGCGCCGTTGGCAACCTTTGGCTGATCGGTGAAAGTGCCTGTCGAGCAAACAAAAGCGCCGAGTTTGACAATGCGTTCAACCCGCGACAGCGAACCGAGCGCGGCTTTGAGCTGCGCCAGAATCATCAGCGCGCAGGCCTGCGCGGCGGCGGCCCCGTCCTCAAGCGAAACATCCTCGCCCAGCCGCCCGGTCACCAGCTTGCCGCCAATGAACGGCAGCTGCCCCGAAACATGCGCCAGTCCCCCGGCGACAACAACCGGAACATAGGCAGCCACCGGCGCGGCGGCCTGGGGTAGGGTGAGCCCGAGTGCGGCAAGCCGCGCATCAATTTCGCTATCGGTCATGGCGGTCACTCGTAGAGCCTATCGAGCAGCCAGGGCAAGGCCTTGTCCCAGCTATCGATCCGGGCGTGGGCCTGGCCCGCAGCCAGCGCGCAAGGAATATGCGGGGCGAGGCGCGGTTCACCACACAGATGCAGGCGATGGACATCGGGCGAAAGTTCGGCGACCGAACCGTGGTGCTGCGCGATATCGTCAATAAACACCGCGCGGCTGGGGGCATATTCGGCGATGATCTTTTGCAGCGCCGGACCCTTTGGGCCAAGGTTGGTATAGACCTTGAGGCCGAAGCCATGATCCGCCAGTTGCTGCGTTCGCGCGGCATTGAAAGGATCGCCAAGGTTTGTCAGCACCACCACGTCGGCGTCTTCCCCCAAGCGTTGCATGGCGTTCAGCGCGCCGTCTATCGGGTATTGCCGGTGCATCTCGGTGGCAAAAAACTGATTGAGCAGCTTCCAGCTTTCCTTGATCGGCACCGGCTCGCCGCTGCCTGCAAAACGGATCGCCTGTGCAAAGTCATTGCCAATAAAGTGAAATTCGATGCCGTGCTGCTCGGCGAGCCAGCCGCCAAACGGCGCGATCATGTGGAGGAGCACCTCGTCGCAATCGGTAATTACCAGGGGCCTGTTCATGCCGAAAGCGCCTGCCCGGCTTGCACCAGTGCCTCAGGCTTGACGCCGAGCGCCACGGCGGCCTCGATCAGATCGGGCTCATGGCCGCTGAGAAATTCCAGAACCGCTGCGAGAATAGTCTTGTCGGCCAGGCCATTACGCAGGTCTTGCGGCGTCATCCCGGTCAGGCTGAGCAGCCGCTCCGCCCGGCTGTCGTCGATCAGGATCCAGCCGAGCGCCTCCAGCGCCAGTGCGGCGGGATCAGCATCAGGGGATTTGGGTTCACGAAGAATTGCCAGCCTCACTTTCGTTCGTTTATGATATTCTCCGCCTCACGTCGGAGGCGGGGAGCGGTCCGGTGCCGGACCTGTTCCGGCAGTGCTGGAACAGAGAATGGAATATGCATGGCAAAGCGCATCCTCGTTGTCGAGGACAACGATCTCAACCGCAAATTGTTCTGCGATGTCCTGAAAAGTCAGGGCTACGCGGTGGAGGGGGTTGCTGACGGCTTGGTTGCGCTCGATCGGGCGCGCGAATTTGTCCCCAATCTCATCATCATGGACATCCAGATGCCCGAGGTTTCGGGGCTCGACCTGATCGAAGAAGCCAAGGCGGACGTGGTGCTGCGCCTGATCCCGGTGCTCGCCGTCACCGCCTATGCCGGCAAGGGCGACGAGGAGCGGATCAGGGATGCCGGCGCGGAAGGCTATCTCGCCAAGCCGGTGTCGATCGGACCGTTCATGGCAGCGGTGCGGGGGCTGGTGGAGCGGGTTGGGTGAAGGGATGCGCGCTTGACATTTGCCGCCCCGCGCCGCTTTTGCGCCGCAATCTTCGGCCAATGCGCCGCAAACTTCATTTCGGGAGCAGATAAATGGACCGCGCCGGCACTGACGCAAAGATTCGCGCTCTGATCGAGCCGTTCAACAAAAAGGACGTGGCGATTTCGGATGCCACGACTTTTGCCGATGATCTCGAATTTGACAGCCTGACGGTGATGGATTTCGTCGCGGTGATCGAGGATGATTTTGACATTATCATCAGCATGAACGCGCAGGCCGAGATTGAGAACTATGGCCAGCTGGTTGATGCCGTGGTGAAATTGGTGGGATGAGCGAAACCGGAATGACCGACCTTTTCTCCAAATTCGATCCGTTGATTGCCACCCGCGAGAACCTGCTGGCAACCGGGATCACCGATCCGTTCAGCATGGTGATGGACCGCGTACTTTCGCCGACCGAGGCGATTTGCAACGGGCGAAAGACGATCCTGCTCGGCACCTACAATTACATGGGGATGACTTTCGATCCCGATGTGATCGAGGCCGGCAAGCAGGCGCTCGATGATTATGGCGCGGGCACCACCGGCAGCCGCGTGCTCAACGGGACTTATGCGGGGCACAAGGCGGTCGAGCAGGCGCTCAAGGAATTTTACGCCATGGATCACGCCATGATGTTCTCCACCGGC
>JANLOZ010000022.1:0-6257 GCA_031366845.1 Novosphingobium sp.
GCGCGCGATCGAGATCGTCGAGCGCGCGCTCGAACAAGAACAGAGGCCGGTTTATGTTCGGCACGAAATCGTCCACAACCGTCATGTCGTTGAAAAGTTGCGCCGCAAAGGGGCGATTTTTGTCGATGAACTGACAGAGATTCCGGCCGGCGCACTCACCATCTTCAGTGCTCACGGGGTGGCGCAGTCGGTGGAGCAGGCCGCCGTGGATCGAGGCCTCCCTGTGATCGACGCCACTTGTCCGCTCGTGACCAAAGTTCATGTGCAAGGTCGGAAGTACGCCAAGAGCGGGCGGGCACTGGTGCTGATCGGGCACGAGGGCCACGCCGAAGTGGAAGGAACGATGGGGCAGGTCAACGCACCGGTCCACCTGGTCTCGACTGTCGACGACGTTGCGCGCGTTCCGCTGCCGCTCGACGCACCGATTGCGTATGTCACGCAGACGACGCTGAGTGTTGACGACACCCGCGACGTAATTGCCGCGCTACAGGCGCGCTTCAGCGATGTGATCGGCCCCGATGTTGCAGAAATCTGCTATGCTACGCAGAATCGTCAAACTGCGGTGCGTGATCTTGCGCTGGTGAGCGATCTGGTAATCGTCGTTGGCGCAGCCAATAGCTCCAATTCGTGCAGATTGCAGGAAATCGGCCTCGAAATGGGTGTGCCGAGCTATCTCGTCGACGATGGCAGCGGGGTCGACCCCGCATGGCTCGAAAATGTAGCGGCGGTCGGAATTACCGCCGGTGCATCTGCACCGGACGAACTGGTCGAAAGCGTCATCGAGGCACTTCGCCAGTTGCGCCACGTTTCTGTGTCGCAGCTCGACGGAGTGGACGAGCACATCGAATTCAGCCTGCCACCGCAACTGCGTCAAAGTGAACCGCGCAAAGCTGCTAACGGAAGCCCTGCATGACCCTGCCTTTCTCACCGCTCGTGCGCATCGGCGCCTACACCCTGCGCCAGCACATCAAGGGCGGCAAGTATCCGCTGGTCTTGATGCTGGAACCACTGCTGCGGTGCAATCTCGCCTGCCCCGGGTGTGGCAAGATCGATTATCCCGATGCAATTCTCAATCAGCGGTTGAGCCATGAACAGTGCATGGCCGCGATCGACGAGTGCGGTGCACCCGCAGTGTCGATCGCCGGCGGGGAACCGCTGCTGCATCGCGACATGCCCCGGATCGTCAAGGGTTACATCGCGAAGAAGAAGTTCGTCATCCTGTGCACAAACGCGCTGCTGATGAAGAAGAAGATCGACAATTACACCCCGTCACCGTTCTTTACCTGGTCGATCCACCTCGATGGCGACAAGGATATGCATGATCACGCGGTCGACCAGGACGGTACGTACGAAGTCGCGATCGAGGCCATCAACATGGCCAAGGCGCGGGGTTTTCGCGTTCAAATCAACTGCACGGTTTTCGACGGCGCTTCGCCCGACCGGCTGGCAGCATTTTTCGATGAAATGGAAAAGCGCGGGGTCGAGATCACGATCTCACCGGGCTATGCGTACGAGCGCGCCGCCGACCAGGAGCATTTTTTCAACCGTGAACGGACGAAGAACTTCTTCCGCGACGTGTTCCGCAAAGGCGACGGCGGCAAGGCGTGGAGCTTCACCAACTCACCGCTGTTCCTTGATTTTCTTGCTGGAAACCAAACTTACGAATGCACCCCGTGGTCGATGCCGCTGCGCACCGTGTTTGGCTGGCAGAAGCCCTGCTACCTCGTTGGTGAAGGCTACGTCTCCACGTTCAAGGAACTGATGGAAGGCACCGACTGGGACCAGTACGGCGTCGGCAAGTACGCCAAATGTTCTGATTGCATGGTCCACTGTGGGTTCGAAGGCACTGCTGCCAGCGATTCGGTCCGCCACCCGTTCAAGATGTTCCAGATCGGCCGCAAGGGCGTGCGCACCGACGGGCCGATGGCGCCCGACATCGATTTGTCCAACGCACGGCCGGCCGATGAAGTGCATACCACACATGTCGAACGCGAACTGGCGCGCATCAAGGCCGAAGTGGGCGACGGCAGCAAACGGGTGCAGCGGGCGGCTTAATCCGCGCCGAAATTTTCGCGCGCTAACGCATCGAAAGCACGCGCCAGGTTGTTGAAAGCTAGGCTGGATTGACGCCCGATCCGGATCAGGTCGGCCAATTGGTTGGGATTGCGCACAAGCGATGCCAGCACCTTGCCCAGCGCCATGCCGCCATCGGGGCGCATCCCGACCAACGCGGCTGGTGGCAAAGTTTCGTCGGCGGTGTCCGAAATCACCCGAACCGCGCCGAATGGCAGGCCCTGGGCGCTGGCGACAGCGGCGGCGATGTGACTTTCCATGTCCACTGCCACGCCCAGCACCGCCAATTTGCGCTTCATCGCCGGGTTTGCAGCAATGCCATCCTGCCCGATGACTTTGCCGATTTTTGCGTCGGGCATGGCGAGTGCGAGTTGCACCAACGTGGCCGGATCGCCGTCGATCACGATGCTGCCCGGCTTGAGCTGCGGGTCGAGCCCACCAGCAATACCCGCAGACAGAATGGGCCCGCGATGATGCTTCGCTCTCCTCGTCAATTCGGCGCGAAGCCACGCAGACTGTCCTCCGCCAATCAGGATGTCGGTTTCGGGAACGAGCCGCCGCGCAAGCTTGGCCTCGCGGATCAACCCGCAGACGACCAGGACCGTCACATCCCGTGCGCCACTTCGCGCAAATTCGACCGCTTGAGGTTGCGATACCGTGCCAAGGCCCACAGCGGGAAATACTTCGGATAGCCGTGGTAGCGCAGATAGAACACGCGCGGAAATCCGCCACCGGTGTACATTTCCTGGCCCCACAGCCCGTCGTCCTGCTGGTTCGCTGCCAGCCACGCCACACCGCGTTCCACCGCTTCGGCATCGACTTCGCCCGCCGCCATGAGCCCCAGCAACGCCCAGCCAGTCTGCGATGCGGTCGACGGTGCCGGGGCGTGGCCCTTGCGATCGAGCGCGTAGCTGTCGCAAAGCTCGCCCCAGCCGCCATCTTCGTTCTGGATTGCCTTCAACCAGCCAACCGCGCGTCCCACCATCGGATGGTTCGGCAGCACTCCCACGGCATTGAGCGCGCAGAGCACCGACCACGTCCCATAGACGTAATTCACGCCCCAACGCCCGAACCAGCTGCCGTCGGGTTCCTGTTCGCACTCGAGCCAGGCGAGCGCAGACTTGATTCGCAGACTGTCGCACTCACCCAACTGCGCCAGCATCGAGACACAGCGCGCGGTAACGTCCGCGGTCGGCGGGTCGAGCAGCGCGCCGTGATCGGCAAACGGCAAGTTGTTGAGGTAATGGTAGGCGTTGTCGGCGTCGAACGCGCCCCAGCCGCCGTCTTTCGATTGCAGCCCGACGGTCCATTCGACACCGCGCGCAATCGGCTCGGCGAAGTCGTCTGCCCGGTTCTTCGCACGGTCCATCGCCATGACCACCACGGCAGTGTCGTCGAGATCGGGATAGTGATCGTTGTTGTATTGGAATGCCCAGCCGCCGGGGCGAACACCGGGGCGTTCCTCTGCCCAATCGCCCGCGACATCCAACACCTGGCGCGGCTTGAGCCAAGCGAGCCCGCGATCGGCCTCGGCGTCGTAGCCGGCCTCCATCATCGTGTGCGCGGCGAGTGCAGTGTCCCACACCGGCGAAACGCAAGGTTGGCAGTACGCTTCGTCACCCTTGATGACCAGCAACCGCTCGACCGATCCGCGCGCAATCGCGCGGCGCGAGTCGCCCGGCCCGATGCCGAGACAATCGTACATCATCACGCTGTTGGCCATCGCCGGATAGATTGCGCCGAGCCCGTCGACACCGTTGAGCCGCGCCGTCACCCATTCGACGCATGAGTCGATTGCGCGCCGGTGCAGCGCACCCGGCCAGTGCCCTTCGGCCAGCTTGAGCACGCGGTCGAGCCCGTGGAACACCACCGTCCAGAGACGCTTGGTCTCGGCCGCCTTGGTCCCCGCCTTGATCGGCAGACCAGAATAGAGCTCGTCGACCTTGACCTCCAGCGCGTTACGCGCTTGCGGCTTGATCGAGCACAGCACCAGCAACGGCACCACCACCGTCCGCGCCCAATAGGCCATCTTCGACAAATGGATCGGGAACCAGCGCGGCAGCAGGATCAATTCGGGCGGAAGCGTCGGTACATTCGACCACGGCCCAGCGCCGAACAGTGCAAGCTGGATGCGGGTGAAGACATTGCTCGCCTCGGCCCCGCCGGCGCGCAGGATCGCATCACGGGCGCGGACCATGTGCGGCGCGTCGATCGAATCACCGATCATCTTGAGCGCAAAATACGCTTTCACGCTGGCGCTGGCATCGAAGCATCCGGCGTGGAACAGACCCCAGCCCTGGTGTTCGGCCGATTGGATGCGGCGCAAGTAGCGGCCGATCCTGGCTTCGAGCTCGGCATCGACGGGCTCGCCCAGGTAATGCCGGAGCAACACATATTCGGCGGGGATCGTGCCATCGGCTTCGAGTTCGAACACCCAGTGCCCGTCGGCTTGCTGCGCCGCGACCAACGCCTGCGCGGCGCGATCAACCGCACGGTCAATGTCGACCAGGGGCGTGGCGGGCATGAAGGGCGCATTCATGCTGCTCTCCTAACCGCCAGCCACGGCTGGTGCCCAGCGCTTATAACATGGCCCGCCGCCGTTTCGCCCGAACGCAACGCGCCCTCGATCGTTGCAGGCAGGTCTGTCTGAGTCCAGTCACCGGCCAGGATCAAATTGCGCCAGCGGGTCCGCGCGCCTGGTCGCCGCGCGTCCTGCTCGGGCGTAGCCGCGAAAGTGGCGCGCTTTTCCTTGACCACTTGCCACGCCGGCAAGGGCGATGCGCCCAACCCCAACGCGCGCGTTACCTCTCCCCAAATCTGGCGCGCCAGCTCCTCGCGATCGCGGTCGATCAGACCATCCGCGCCACTGATCGTGACCGAGATGCGGTCCGCGTGGCAAACCACCCATTGCGAGACCGACCCGAGCAGCGCCATGATCATCGGCGAGCCGGGGGGGGGCGACGCTGCGAAATGTGCGTTGATGATCGCGCAGAACCGGTCGGGCACGGTCAGCCCAGGCACCAGGGCACCCGCGACCCATGGCGGAGCAGCCAGAATAACGGCCTCGCCTTGCAACGGTTCAGGGCCGTTCCCGAAATCGAGGGCAGCCACATGGTCTTCGGCAAATTCGATTGCCCGCAGCCGGCTTGAAAATTCAACCCCCGCCCCGTTGCGCGCGAGCCACTCAAGCGCCGGATCGATCAGCGCCGCTTCGAGCGTGGGCAGCGCCACCATTGTCCGGCACGCGGCGCCGCCTCGCAAAAAGGATTCGCGCAGGAACCGACCCGCAAGCCGCGCCGAGCCTTGCTCGGGCGGGCAGTTGAGCACCGCCAGCATCATCGGCTCGATCACCCGTTCCCACATCGGGCCGCTAGTCTGCATCTTGTCGGCGATAGTGCGCGAGCTGCCAAACTCTAGCGCCAGCCGCGCCAGCGCCAGGTGCCCGATCAGGCTGGTGCCGGGTGCGCGGCGCTTCGGGTTCAACATCCAAAACGGCAAGCGGCCGTCATTCACCGCAAGCGTCCAGCGCGCATCATCGCGCAAGTCGTGGAACGCGAAAGTCGCATGATCGGGACCATGCAGCATCGCGCTGGTGCCGATGGTATCGCAATAACGCTCCACCGCCTGGTTGCCCGAGAATACGAAGTGGTTCCCGTTGTCGATGGTTTGGCCAAGCTGGGTATCGTAGTAGCTGCGGCAACGCCCGCCCGCACGCGGTGCCGCGTCGACCAGCCGCACCTTGACCCCGGCGCGTGCCAGCCCGATTGCCGCCGAAAGCCCGGCCAGCCCCGCTCCGATTACCGTCGCCTTCGTCAACGCGTCACCAGCAACCGCGCGACCGTCCACAGCAGCGCCGGCTTCGACATCGTCACGCGTCGACGCGGCGGCGCCCAGCCGAGCGTTTCGGTGCGTGCGAGCACCTTCGAATAGACCGCCTCCATCAATCGCGGTGCCAGCACATGACCACGCGGACGCGATGCCAGGACCGCGTGCGCCTTGGCGTAATGACCGTGCGCGGTGGCCGCAACCATTCGGCATGCCGCATCCACGCGCGGATCGGCAATCACCTCCAGCGGCGTGGTCATGGCAATCCCTGCTCCAGCTAGGGCCTCTTGCGGCAGATAGACCCGGCCGATTGCGGCATCCTCATCAATATCGCGCAGGATGTTGGTGAGCTGGAGCGC
>JANLOZ010000080.1:0-2815 GCA_031366845.1 Novosphingobium sp.
GGAACGCACCTCCTTCGCCGAGGCTCTTGCCAAGGAAGGGATCGAATTCATCGGCCCGCCGGTGAACGCCATCGCTGCGATGGGGGACAAGATCGAGTCCAAGAAGCTTGCGCTCAAGGCAGGCGTCAATGTCGTCCCCGGTTTCGTGGGTGAGATCGACGATACAGAACACGCGGTGCGCATCTCGGCGGAGATCGGCTATCCGGTGATGATGAAGGCCAGCGCTGGCGGCGGCGGCAAGGGCATGCGGCTCGCCTACAACGAGAAGGACGTGCGCGAGGGCTTTGAGGCGACCAAGCGCGAGGGGCTGAATTCGTTCGGCGACGACCGGGTGTTCATCGAGAAGTTCATCCTCAACCCGCGCCATATCGAGATCCAGATCCTCGGCGACAAGCACGGAAACATTCTCTACCTCAACGAGCGCGAATGCAGCATCCAGCGCCGCCACCAGAAGGTGGTTGAAGAAGCGCCATCGCCCTTCGTCACGCCCAAGATGCGCAAGGCGATGGGCGAGCAGTGCGTCGCGCTCAGCCGCGCGGTGGGCTATTACTCTGCGGGCACGGTGGAACTCATCGTCTCGGGCGCGGACCCGACGGGGGAGAGCTTCTACTTCCTCGAAATGAACACCCGCCTGCAGGTGGAACACCCCGTCACCGAAGCGATCACCGGCGTCGATCTGGTCGAGCAAATGATCCGCGTTGCCGCTGGCGAGAAGCTGGCGATCACGCAGGATGACGTGAAGATCGATGGCTGGGCGATTGAAAATCGCGTCTATGCCGAAGACCCCTATCGCGGATTCCTTCCCTCCACTGGCCGTCTCACGCGCTATCGCCCTCCGGTTGCCGGTTGGGAAGATGACGGAGCAGAGAATGGCCGTCGCGGCGTCAATGGCATTCGCGTCGATGATGGCGTCTATGAAGGCGGCGAGGTTTCGATGTTCTATGACCCGATGATCGCCAAACTGGTGACATGGGGTGAAACGCGCGATGAAGCCGCAGATTTGCAAGTGGCTGCGCTGGATAATTTCGAGATCGAGGGGCTGGGTCACAACATCGATTTCGTCTCGGCAATCATGCAGCACCCGCGCTTTCGCTCAGGCGCGCTGACCACTGGGTTTATCGCCGAGGAATATCCCGATGGCTTCCACGGCGCGGCGACAGCCGATGAACTGAAAGCCAAGCTCGCGGCAGTTGGTGCCTTCATCGCCGCCGCCCGGATCGACCGCGCGCGGCAGGTCGATGGGCAGTTGGCCGATGCACTCGATCCCCCCGCCGAATGGTCGGTCAAGATTGGCGATCATGCCTTTGCTGTGACGCTCAACGGCAGTCAGATCACCGTCGATGGCGTGAACATTGACCTTTCGATGGAATATACCCCCGGTGACCGGCTGCTCGATGCCGAGATTGACGGCGAGACATTTGGCATCAGGCTCGATGTCACGCGCGGTGGCCTCAAAATGACCACACGCGGCGCGATCCATAAGCTGGCGATCCTTCCCGCGCGGGTTGCGCATCTGACCGCACATATGATCGAAAAGATCCCGCCTGATTTGTCGCGCTTCCTGATCTGTCCGATGCCAGGGTTACTGGTTTCGCTCAATGTCAAGGAGGGTGATAAGGTAGAGGCCGGGCAGCCGCTCGCTGTGGTCGAAGCGATGAAGATGGAAAATATCCTCCGCGCAGAGAAATCTGCCACGGTGAAGAAGGTCAATGCGGCAGCAGGCGAGAGCCTTGCGGTCGATGCGGTGATCCTGGAGCTCGAATAGTGGTAGCGCTGTTGCTGCCATTCCGCACCGCCGTGCTGTTTCA
This sequence comes from Novosphingobium sp., assembly GCA_031366845.1. Lineage (GTDB taxonomy): Bacteria > Pseudomonadota > Alphaproteobacteria > Sphingomonadales > Sphingomonadaceae > Novosphingobium. The sequence goes on from JANLOZ010000080.1 coordinate 1,809, forward strand.
GGGCGAGAAACGTTCGGCGCGGTCGGTTCGTATGGCCACCAGCATCAAGCGCACATGAATTTTGCTGGCATGATTGCGGCGGCAGAGCGGCACGAATCCGGCTTTGTCTTTGCCGTGCCGCAGGAATGGCACCAAGGGCGCACGGCCTATGGGGGGTTATCCGCTGCCGCGGCGCTGACTGCCGCAATGCAGGTGGGCGGGGGTGCCTTGCCGCCGCTGCGCTCGGCCGTGGTGAGCTTTGTTGGCCCGGTTTATGGCGCGGTTGATGCGCGCGCGCGGGTGCTGCGGCGCGGCAAGAACGCCACATGGATCGCTGCGGAACTGGTGCGTGAGGGCGAGGTTGTGCTCACGGTGACCTTCGTTTTCATGGGTCCAGTTGAAAGCATCGTCCAGCTTAATGACAGCCCCGCGCCGCCGGGTTTGGTCGCGCCCGAAAACGCGGCCAGATATAAGCCGCATCCGTTGATGCCGGCATTTGTCTCGAATCACTTCGAGGCAGGTTTTGCCCTATCCAAGAACGAAGCGCCGCGGCCGGAAATTGGCTGGTGGGTGCGGCTGAAGGACCGTGCAGACATCGATCCGATGGTGGAACTGCTGCTCATCGGCGATTGCCTGCCGCCGGGCGTAATGCCGCTAATCGCGCGTGGAACCCCAGTCAGTTCGATGACCTGGCAGTGCAACATGCTCACCGCCGCGCCGGTAACGCGCGATGGCTGGTGGCTGCTGCGATCAACCGGCGACTATGCGCAAGACGGCTGTTCGAGCCAGACCATGCGGATGTGGAACGCGGATGGCGCGCCGGTAATGGCGGGGATGCAGGCGATTGCGCTGTTTGGCTAGCACAGGCCAGATCCTGTGGAAGGCGGCAAGCTTAGGCTGCGAGTTCCGCATCGAGGAAGGCGGCAACATCGGCCAGTTCGACATCTTTCGCCACAAAAGCCGCGCCGATGCCGCGCATCAGGATGAAAGCGAGCGTGCCCGCGTCCATTTTCTTGTCATGCAGCATC
>JANLOZ010000132.1:0-11173 GCA_031366845.1 Novosphingobium sp.
AGCGAAAGTAGTCACGCCATCCCCCACCGCCTCAACCACCCCGGCATATTCGCTCCCCGGAATGAACGGCAATGGCGGCTTGAACTGATATTCCCCGCGCGCGGTCAGCACGTCGACAAACGAAACCCCCGCCGCCTTGATTGCCACGCGCACCTGTCCGTGACCCGGTGCGCCGGGATCAAATTCCTCGAGACGATAGGTTTCCGGCGGGCCGAACTGATAGCCGATGACTGCGCGCGGCATCAATGTTGCCCCCCATCACACCGAACCAGCGAGCCGGTGACATTGACCGACGCCGGGCTGGCGAGAAACAGCGCAGCGGTGACAATATCCGGCGCATCGGCAGCATGGCCGCGCGGTGTCGGGATTGGCCCCTGCCCCTTGTCGGGCCAGGCTTCGACAATATCGGTGCGGAAGGCGCCGGGTGACAGCGTATTGACCCGCACATGCGGCGCATATTCGTGCGCCAGGCTCACCGACATCGCGTTGAGCGCGGCTTTGGATGAACCATAGGGCACAACTTGCGGCAGCGGCATCAGCGATCCCGATGAGGTGACGTTGATGATACAGCCGCCGCCCTCACCTCTGACGCCTGAATCAAACATCCGCTTGCCGATCTGGCTCGCCAGCCGAAACGGCCCTTTGAAATTGAGCGAGAGCACCGAATCGAACAGCGCCTCGCTCACCTCATGGCTGGGGCAGCGCGGGCTCATCCCGGCGTTATTCACAAGGATATCCACACGCCCGAACGCAGCATAAGCTTCTGCGATCAGCCGGTCGCAGTCGGGCCATTTTCCGACATGCGCGGAAATCGCCAGTGCCTTTACGCTCAGCGCGCGGCATTCTGCGGCCGCCGCCTCGCAGTTTTCGAGCTTGCGGCTGGCGATGATGACATGCGCGCCGCGCGCGGCGAAAGCCTTGACCATCTGGTAGCCCAGACCGCGCGATCCGCCCGTTACCAGCGCCACCTTGCCGGTGAAATCGAATAGCGGGTCCATCAGTTGGGCCGCGCATTGGGATAGCGCGCCTTGGCGGCGGCGGTGCGGGTGGGGATGTGTTCGCTGGGAAACATGCCCTCGGCGGGCCTGGTCTTCTTGAGGTAGGCCCGCGCCAGTTGCGAGCGGTGCGCATCGGTCGGGCCATCGGCGAAGGCCAGCGACATATAGCCGCCAAACGCCGCGGCAAGCGGCATGTCCTGCGAGATACCGAGCGAGCCATGCACCTCGAGCGCGCGCCCGGCGATGTTGCCATAGACACTCGCCATCGCCACCTTGCACATGCCGATGTGATTGCGCGATGCCCCGTGCGGCATCCGCCCTGCCTCGATCTCATCAATGATCCACGCGGTCTTGAGCACCAGCAGCCGGAACTGTTCTAGCTCGATCACCGAATCGGCAATCTTGCCTTGCACGAACTGGTGGTCACCAAGCATCCGGCCTCTGGTCCGCCGCGAAACCGCGCGTTCGAGCATCATGTCGATAAACCGCTGGCACTTGCCCACCGTTCGCATCGCGTGGTGAATTCGCCCGCCGCCAAGCCGCGCCTGCGCCACCTTGAACCCGCCCCCGCGCTCACCCAGCATGTGGTCGAGCGGCACCCGCACGCTTTCATAGCGGATGTGCGCGTGGTGGCCTTCTTCGGGCAGATCGCCGGGAATGCCGACATTGCGCAAGATGTTGATCCCCGGCGTTTCAGCAGGAACGATGAACATGCTCATGCGGCTGGTGATCGGTGCGCCCGGATCGGTGACGGCAATCACCAGCAGGAACGAAGCGAGCTTGGCGTTCGAAGAGAACCATTTCTCGCCCTCTATCACCCACGCGTCCCCATCGAGCGTCGCCTTGCAGGTGAACTCGCCCGGATCGGCCCCGCCTTGCGGCTCGGTCATTGAAAAGCACGAGACGATGTCGCCCGCCATCAACGGCGCGAGGTATTTCGCCTTCTGCTCGGCTGTGCCGAACAGCGCGAGGATTTCGGCATTGCCGGTATCGGGCGCTGCGCTGCCAAACACCGTGGGGGCCCAGCTCGAGCGGCCAATGATCTCGTTCATCAGCCCGAGCTTGATCTGGCCATAACCCGGGCCGCCAAGGTTTGGCCCAAGATGGCAGGCCCACAGCCCCTGCGCCTTTACCTGATCCTGAAGTGGCCCCAGATGCGCCCGCGCCGCTGCATTACTGGTGTCAAAACAAGCCCCCATTTCGGGCCACAGCAGGTCCATCGTTTCGCATTCTTCGCGCACGAAGGTGTTCATCCAATCGAGCTTCGCCTGAAATTCGGGCTCTATGCTGAAATCGATCATTTCATCCTCGCGATCTGGGCCGCGCTTTCGCGGAAGCAATTGTCGACGATCCGGGCGAAGAACCGCCCGACGTCCTTGGGCAGATGCCCGGCCTGCGCCGCAGCCACCTTGTATTCAAGCAGGCAGCCCGATTTGAACTTGGCGAGCAGCGAAAAGTATTCGTAGTCGCGGAAATCCCTGCCGGTTCCGGCGCAGTAATAGCGTGCCAATTCCTGCTTGGTCGGGAACAGGGCGGGGTCCTGAAGCGCTGTGGGAAAGCCCTTAGCCGGATCGTCCTCATCGCGCAGTCCGCCGGTGAACCAGCCCAGATCAATCATCGGATCGCCAATGGTCGATAGCTCCCAATCGATCATCGCGGCGAGGCGCGGCGGCGGGCCGTGGCGGAACATCATGTTGGGCGTGCCGACATCGCCGTGGATGATGCCGGTGACCTCGTTCTTCAGCACATTGGCGCGCAGCCATTGCTCGGTTTCGGCAAAACCCGCAAAACTGCGGCCTTCGTACCCGGCGTAGCGATCCTTGTACGAGGCAAGCTGCCCGGCCCAGCGATCCACCTGCCGTTCGAGGAATTTGCCGGGCTTGCCGTAATCGCCCAAACCGATTGCGACATGATCGAGGTTGGCGAGCTTGATCAGCCCATCGATGATCGCAAACGGGATGCCATAGGCATAGGGCAGCCTATCAAACGGCGGCTCGTTGTGAATCTTCTCGTCGCGCAAATTGGGCGCCCAGCCATCGACCATCTGCATTACGTAAAACGGCGCGCCGATTACTTGCGGGTCCGCGCACGAACCGTAGCAGACCGGGTGCGGCACATCGGTGCCGCCCAGCGCTGTTAAAATACGCGCCTCACGCAGCACGCCTTTTTCGGCGCCCGGAGGCGGCACGGCGGGCGGGCGGCGGAGAACCATCGGACGCTCGCCGCGATCGAGCGTGAGCACGACATTGGAGGTTCCGCCTGAAAGAATGGCGGTTTTAAGCGGGCCGGATCCCAGTTGCGGGACATTCGCGTCCAGCCAATCGGTAAGCGGACCGATGGGGGCAAGTTCGGCCAGGTTGTGTTCGATCGCCATCTCACACCACCGCGACGGGGTTGCTGTAGATCTTGCGCAGATCGTGCTTTGCCAGCTTGCCCGAAGGAATGCGCGGCAGTTCCTCGACGAATTCATAGCTGCGCGGGCAGGTCACGCGGCTGATCCGCGCCTCGCACCATTCGCGCAAGTCGGCCTCGAGCGCGGGCCCCACATCGGCCCAGACCTTCGGCTGGATCAGGGCTTTGACTTCCTCGCCATAGTCCGCATTGGCAACCCCGATCACCGCCGCGTCCAGCACCTTGGGGTGGACAATCAGGCAATCCTCGATCGCCTGCGGATAGATGTTCAAGCCGCCAGAGATGATCATGAAGTCCTTGCGATCGGTCAGGAACAGGTAGCCGTCGGCATCGAGCCGCCCGATATCGCCGACGGTGAACCAGTTGGCATGGCCGGGATGGGTGGCCTTTCGGGTTTTTTCAGGGTCATTGCGGTAATTGATGTAACGGCCTTCGGGGGCCTCAAACCAGATCACCCCGGCTTCGCCAACGGGCAGTTCTGCGCCGTCTTCATCGCAAATGTGGATCGGCCCGAGCTGTGATTTTCCGACCGAACCCGGCTTTTTCAGCCATTCCTCCGAGGTGATCCCGGTCGAGCCGACGCCTTCGGTGCTGGCGTAGTATTCAAAAAGCACCGGCCCCCACCAGTCGATCATTCGCCGCTTGATCTCGACCGGGCACGGCGCCGCCGCGTGGATCGCCAGCTTGAGCGAAGACATATCGTACCTGGCACGAACTTCATCCGGCAGCGCCAGCATCCGCACGAACATGGTCGGCACGAACTGCGCATTGTTGACGCGGTAGTCCTGAATTGCCCGCAGGCTGGCCTCGGCATCGAACTTGCGGAGCGTTACGAAAGTGCCGCCAAGCCGCTGGCTGATTACCATGCCGCTGAGCGGTGCCGCGTGGTAAAGCGGCCCGGCATTCCACGAGACAAGTGGCTGAAAAGCCTCGTACATTGTGGGCTTGCCTTCGGAGAGATTGAACTCGTCGATGGGGCCGGGGGTGAACGGCATGGCGACGCCCTTGGGGCGCCCGGTGGTGCCGCTCGAATAGAGCATATGGAAGCCGGAAATCTCGTCGGCCACCGGCTCCGCAGGCATAGTCACGAGCGCATCTCCGAGCGAATTCGCGCCCGGAATGGGTTGATCATCATCGGCGAAAAAGATCGCTTCAACACCGGGAATTTCGCCGCGCAGATCGCCTGCGAGTGCGCGAGGGGTTGCGCCGAGCGAAGCTGAGAGCACCAGCAATCTGGAACCGCTGTCCCCCAGAATATAGGCGGCTTCGGCGGGCTTGAGGTGGGTTGAAAGCATGGTGACGAACACGCCGCAGCGGGTCGCACCCCAGTAAACAATTGGTAATGTGAGCGAATTGCGCATCATCACGCCGATGCGATCACCCGGTTTCAGGCCGCTTGCGCGCAGCAATTGGGCAAAGCGGTTCGATTGTTCGTCAAGTTCACGATAGGTCAAAACCTCGCCGGTATCGGCGATGATCAGCGCCGGTTTATCGGGCTGGGTGCGGGCATGGGCGGAGGGATGGTATCCGGGCATCGCGCAAATCCCTTCCCGTTCTCAGGTGCTTAGTCGATGTAGCCGAGCACGGTCCCGACTTCATAGGTCTCACCCGTTTGCGCGACGATGCGTAGTTTGCCGGTGGCGGGTGCTTCGACCTCGTTGGTCGACTTATCGGCCTCCAGGCTGAACAGCGGATCGCCCTCTTTGACGTCTGAACCGTCGGAAACGAGCCATTCTGCGATCTGGCCTTCGTTCATCGAGAAGCCGATCTTGGGCAGGAGAATTTCAACGGCCATGCGCCTATTCCTTGTTCGGGATTTGCCGCATCCTATCGCCCGGAGCGGTCGCTGCAATCAAGCAGACATGGTTACGCCGGGGCGATGGCGCGATTCAGGTTCGGAACAAAGGCGCTAAAGTGCCGCACAAGTGGTTCATCAGTGCATCGCAAGCGCCGCAGCCTCGGCATCGCAGCCTTTTGGCGTGGCATTTGCGGCCAAAGTAGCCGCCTCCGCCCGCGCCGCAGCCACGTCGGCAAGGAAGGCAGGCTCGGCATGCAGGCGCGCCATCACGGCATCAGCGGCGATGCGGCCCTCTTCGGTATCGGCGAGCCAGTGGACGTTGCACACCCGGCGACTGTCGCCAAAGGCGCGCCCCCGCGCGACCAGCTGAGTCGTGCGCATCGGCATCACTTCTGACAGCAGCAGCCCCCAGCCCCAGCCGATGGCGCTGTGGCCTGAAGGGTAGGAGCCATCATTGCTCAGCAGCTTTTCCTGCTCCGGCGTGCAAGTGGGTTCACCGTTCACCATGAAGGGGCGCTTGCGCATATATTTCATCTTCGGCGCGCGGGTCGACATCGCCAGATCACGTGCCGCGCGGAGCATCAACTGCGCCAGTTTTGGCGTGGTACCGGGGCCGATATCGAGATTGGCGGCGCAGGAATAGGTGCCGAGCGCGGTTGGCGAGAACAGGTCTGCGTCCTTGCGCGCCATATCCCAGCGCGGGGTGCCGCGCAGCGCAATAGCCGCCTTCTGCGCCTCAAGATCGCGCGCCTCTGCCGCTGAACCCGGTGCAGGCGGCGGCGGCATCAGCGCAACGCCATCGGGCGTATCGGCGGGCGTGAGATAGCCCTTGGTTGCGAAGAAGTTCGCGGGCGGCGGGGTGACTTTCATCACCGTCTGCTGCGCCACCGCGCCCACCGCAAAGCAGGCCGCAGCGATAATCAGCCCACGGGTAATAATCATAGACCCTCCACCATCAGGCAGCGGTACGGCGCGGCTTTCTGCCGCAACTTCGCCCGTTCCTGATATTCGGGACTGTAATACCATGCCTTTGCGCTTTCGCGATCCGGAAATTCGAGCACGACAACACCGTCCGCGGCCGCACCTTCCAGCGTTTCCAGAGCACCATAGACCACCAAAGGTTTCATCCCGGTTGGTGCCGGCGCACCGCTGCGGTTGCCCGTGCGATAGGCCTCCATCGCCTGGTGATCGACAATTTCGCCTTCACGGATGAAGATCATGTAACAGGCGATAGCTTAGCCCCCTCAACCCCGTCCTCGTTGACCATCCAGTGAACGAAGCGATGGAGCGGGTACATCCCGTCCCACGGATTGCCCACGGTGGAAGGCCCCGCCTCCCCCAAGGGACAAACCCGCTGCGCCCCGCCAGCGCCGAGCCGGTCGCGGTAATCGGCCATGCGGTGCGATGGGTAAAAGCCAATCGTTTGCGTCGCCACGTTGACCCATTTCACCGCATCATCGAGCGAATCAACCCGCACGACATTGCCGATCTTGTTGATCGGGTGAAAATCGACCGGCTCTTCGGAACGGATAACAAGGCCCTTGCCATCGGCTTTCCCCCAGGTGCCGAATTCATCATCCATCATCATCAGCGCCTCAACCTCTTCCTTGAGGTCAGTGGACAAAGGCCGGTGATCGCCCGTTGCCTCGGCCTTGGCGGCGATGCAGCGCTGGAATTTGGCAGCGAAGGCGTCAACCTTGTCCTGCGGCCCTTCGACAAACTGGAAGCGGCTGGCGGCGCAGGCTTCCTGATTGAGCATCATCAGATCGGAGGCGGCGGCTTCGGCAACGCGGTCCATGGTTTCCTCAGATTCAAGCGCCTCAGCGCCAATCATCGAAATCGAAGTCTTGGGATCGAACGAGACCAACTGAAAGCCGGGGCCGAGATATTTGACAACATTGTTGATCGCGTCGCCGCCGCCCCAGGCGACGATCTTGTCAAAATACTGCGGGCGATAGAGCACCGATTCGACCGCCGCATCGCCGCCGCGCCAGTAAACCGCGCTCATCGATTTGACAATCGGATGTTCGGGATCGATCTGGGCCATCGTGCGCAGGATCGCCACGGTGTAGAACGGATCGGCGGAAGACATCTTGAACAGGTTGACCGCCTTCACCAGTGCCCCTTGCGCGATGGACTTCACCGCAACGCCGGGGGAATTGCCTGGCAGCACATGGATCAGCCGCGGGGCATAGGCGCGGACGAAACTCTTGCGGCCATTGAAATCCTGCTTGGGAATCCAGTCATCGAGCGCGCGCGGATCAGCGAAGTTCTGCTCAAGCTCGGCCTGCAAAATGCGCTTGTCGAGATAAGCAACCGCGTGCTTGCCGACATTCTCGAACACGACACGCGGAAGAATGTGTGTCGAAGCCATGCGGTCAAAACATTCGTGGACATAGGCATTGTCCGGCGCGACCAGCCTCTGGCCGGTTTCGACGAGGAAATCGATGATTTCGGATGTCGGCACATTGAGCAGCGGCGGCACTTCGCTGCGCGGCGGCACCGCCTTGTCGAACGGGATGTTCGGGGTGGCAAAAGTCACTCCCAGATCGCGTGATTTCTGAATCACGTCCATGCCTTCGATCAGCTCCCCTCGCAGGAAGAAGGGGGCGGAAACAATCGGTTCGCCAGTTACGATTTCGCTCTGCGCGTTCATGCTACGCCCCTTACATAAGCGTCTATGGTGCCTGCACAGCCGATCTTGTCGTCGCCTTCAAGGTCGGCGTAGCGGGCGATGGTATCGCGCACTGACGGCCCTTTGTTGCCGCAGGCACAGGGGCTGTAATCGAGGCTGATCTTGTCGCCCGAAATCACACCGCCCCAGCGGCCATCGAGCGACAGGTCAAAAAACGCCGCCCGGCCTTCGATCTCGCCGCCGTTCAAATCGTATGGCACCAGCGCATCGCCATCCTTGTTTAGCACCATTGGCACTATCCAAGGCGGCACGTGGTAGCGATTGCCTTCGCGGCACTTCGGCATGCCCGAGTTCAATTCCTGCATCGAATAGTTCTGGAAATCGCGGTCAGGACTGATGTTAAAGGTCGCGTGGACGAATTCCTTGTAATCATCGGGCAGTTGCGCGCGCTTGAGCCCGCCGCCGACATAGATGCAGTTGTCCGGGTTGAAATCCTTCGCCGAATAACCCTTGTCACGCACCGCCTTGGCTACCGCATAGAGCCCGGACCAAAGCCCCGAAACCATCAGCAATTTGTCGCGATTTTCAATGATGTTGTCGGCCGTCAGCGTGATCGCCTCGTCGAGCGTCGCCTGCCGCCCCGCCGATGTAGCCTCAAAATCGGCAATTTCCTGCGGCAGCGCGATGCCATCGGCCATTTTCTTGCGCATCACCACCATCCTGGTCAGCGAACCGACGGTGATCGGCGGCACCGGATAGTTCCAGCGGCCCCATTCCGGATTGGAAAACGCCGCCTTCTGCGCCTCGCCGATAGTCTGGTTCTTGGGCACGGTAGCCACCGGCGCGCAGCCGACCATGTAGCGATTGGCCTGCGGTTCCACGCCTGAGCCCCAGGCGAAAACCTGCACGGTATCGAGCTTGGACCAGTCCATGTCCTTTTCGCCAGCGATCAGCATCGCCGACTTGCCCGTGGTGCCCGACGAGCACGAAATATAATAGCCTTTGGCGGCAAGCCGGCTGATCCAGTCGTCGATATCGGTGATACCTTCCAGATCTACGCCCTCGATCGGATAGGGCGAAACCGTGCCGAGCCACTTGGTCAGCCGGTCCCACTTTTCCTGCATCAGGAAGCTTTCGGGGTAGCTCTTGTAGGCGGTGTGCGGGAACAGCAGCGGCACCATGTCTTCGACCGAGGTGATCTCGGTAATCCCGGCCTCATCCGCACGGTGGCGCAGCAGCCTGATCTTGTCCTTGCGGTCCTGAAAGCGTTCGTTGAGCGCCTCGATTTGCGTTGCGCGCAGCTCGGCGGCGGTGTGATCGAAGCGATCGGGCGCATCGACATGGCCCATCAGTTTTTCAATCGCGGCGCGCATCACGGTCTTCCTTCCCTGCCCCCTTCATGGGGACTCGACAAATGGCAACTCTTGCGTATCATTATTTGGTGATTCGCATGGCGATGCAAGCGGAATCTTTGGAGCAGGTGATTTGATGCACGGCAGAACCCCCACCCGGCGGACATCAGGCAGGCCGACGCGCGAGCAGGCGGAGGCGCGGTCGGAGGAACTGATTGACACCGCGCTGGATACTTTCCTTGAGCGCGGGTTTGCACAGACGACGATCGAAATGATCGCCGCGAAAATGAACATGACCAAACGCACGGTCTATGTGAAATTCGCCGACAAGAGCCTGCTGTTCCTCGCCGCCGTGCAGCGCGCGATTGAGCGGCAGGTGGTGCCGGCAGAGGTGCTCGCGGGGTTTGATCAGGGTGATCTGCGTGATACTCTGGAAGCGGTGGCGCGGCTCAGGATTAGCCAGGTGATGACGCGCAACGGCATGCGGTTGCAGCATATTATCCAGTCTGAATCTTATCGTTTCCCCGAAATCTTCAGCGCCAATGTTGAACAGTCGGCGCGGCCGGTAATCGGCTTTGTGCAGGCTGTGCTCGATCGGGCGGTCGCAGCCGGATCGATTGCAAAAACCGACACCGCATTGGCAGCTTCAACCTTCATGTCGATGGTTGTCGGCGGGCAGGTGCGCACGATTGTCGCGGGCTATGAGACCTCACCCGATGAAATTGAGGCCAAGGTGCGGTTCACCGTCGGATTGTTGCTCGATGGCCTTCGCCCGCGATAGAATAGGGATGGAATCGAGATGACGTTGAACGCACACGGCCCTGTCGCGGTAATCACGGGAGCCAGCGCCGGGATCGGCAAATCGGCGGCGCGGATGCTCGTCGGCATGGGCTGGCAGGTGATCGGCACGGGGCGTGATCCTTCGCGTTCGGCAGCGGCGATAGCCGAGATCGAAGCTGCCGCGCAGAACGGCGGCAGCTTCACCATGTTGCGCAGCGATTTTGATGTGATGGCGCAAGTCTCGCTTCTCGCCGATGAAATCATCGCGCTGACCGCGCGGATCGATGCGTTGGTGCTCAACGCAGGCGGGGTGCGCGATGCGATGGTGATCACGCCCGATGGCCTTGAGGCGACCTTCGCCGCCAACCATGTCGCGCACTTTCTGCTGACCAGAAAGCTGATGTCGGTGCTCGAGGCGAGCGGCGCGCGGGTGATCAGCACTTCGTCCGATGCCCACGAATATTGTCCGGCGATCAACTGGGATGATCTCGGCTACACGGCAAATTACACGGCCGGTGCCGCCTATTGCCAGGCCAAGCTCGCCAACCTGCTGTTCACCCGCGAACTGGCAAAGCGCGGCGCGGCGCAGGGGATTACCGCCAACGCCATTCACCCCGGCGCGGTAACCAGCAACTTCTGGTCGCACGGCGACGAGGTGTTCCAGACGCGGCTTGCGCAAATTCGCGAAAGCACGGTAACCCCCGATGCAGCGGCGCAAACCATCGTCCATCTGGCATCATCGCCCGAAGCCGCCGCAATTACCGGCAAGTACTACTTCATGGGCGCGCTGCGCGATCCCTCCGCCGCGGCGCTCGACGATGCAGCAGCAGCGCGGCTGTGGGACGTGAGCGACCACTTGCTCGCCCAGCTGGGCCAATGAACCTCAGTCCCAGACCAGCGGCAGGTATTCAACACCAAAAGTGCGTCCGGTATGATAGCGGTAGGTTTCACCCGGCTTGATCCGGATATTGCGGAACCGCGCAAGAAATTCGGCGATCACCACGTGCAGTTCGCGCTTGGCGAGATGAATGCCGAGGCAATTGTGCGTGCCAGTTCCAAAAGCGATGTGGCGCGGTTTGCGTTCGATGTTGATCTCGTGCGGGTTTTCAAACGCGTTTGGATCGCGGTTGGCGAGCGACAGCGGCAGGTGGATTTCATCGCCCGCCTTCATCTGGACGCCGTGGAAAACATGATCGCG
>JANLOZ010000182.1:0-4578 GCA_031366845.1 Novosphingobium sp.
AGCCTTTCGGTGGTCGGCGCTTTGGCCATTGATCGTGCGCTCGATTGCGAACAGGGCATCGATGCGACGCACGATCTCGATCGCAATCGGCGAGAGGGCGATCTCCTTCTTGCCAGCAGCCTTACGTCGCGCGTTTTCCTCCAGATCCGCCATGGCGAAGAACGGACGCCTCGCATGGACCTTATGTCGAGCTCGACATAAGGTCCATTATCTGGAGCACAGTTTTATCTGGAGCGTTTTATCGTGTACGTCGTGGCGTGGCCGGATTTCACCGCGTCAGACTCCGGATAAAATCGGCGGGAGCGCTGGTGAGAGCCCGCGCGTAAGCGAGCGGCGTTGCAGATACCGTTGCACACCACATCGAGCGTCGAAGCGTATATCGCCAACCAGGAGTGGCGGACTGCGGGCCTTTCGCGTTGCCCCCTTCACCCTGATGGGGGATGCACCTTATGTCGTCATGGCAGCTACGCGCGGCTGACGACGCCGGGCGTGCGCGTCGCTCGATGGTATTGCCCGGAGGGCCACAAGACCTTCAGCCTATTGCCGGATTTCCTCGCTGTCCGGTTCCCAGGGCTGCTCGCCGCGATCGAAGCAGACGTGATCCTGGCGCGCGCATCCCGGAGCATCGAAGCTGCTGCGGACACGCTGCGCGGACTGGATATCAGCCTGCCAAGCGCGGTGCGCTGGCTACGCCGCAGGATCCACGCGGTCCGATCATCTTTTGGGGCTGCCGTGGCGATGGCACCCCGGGAGATGTCCCGAGCCATATTGGAAGCGTCGTCGCAAGATCGCGTGCCGATATTGCTGAGCCTTCGCGCCAACCTTGCATCACGGATCCTCGAGAAGGTCGCGGCGCCACTGGGTTTTGGAGGATCTCAGCGCCGGAGCGGGCCTTCACCAGCCCGCCAACACGATGTGGGGCCTGATCCCGATTGTGATCCCCGGTACGCTGGCGCGAACAGCGGGATCCAAGCTCATGCGCTCCATTTCGAACGATTTTGCAGTGCCCGATCCCCCCACCGAAGACGACATACGCCGTGTCTGGCATGCCGATCGATGCGTGAACGATCGTTCGGCGGTCGTCTATATGCAGCGGATCAAGCTGTATCGAGCATGGTGTAACGAGCAGGACCTGTTGGAACGAGACGAGCTGACGCTCGAAGCGGTTTCCCGGTTCATCGCTTGCTACGCCCACCGGCGGCATCTCGATCCGCGATCCCTGCATATTTTTCAGAGCGCTTTGCGTTCTCTCGCCCGCGTCTATCATCTCATGGGGCTGAACCCACCGGCGTGGAGAGCATTGCGACCGGCAAAGCGGCCTGCAACGCCGTTGCTCGAAGAGTATTCCGATCACCTGCTCCGCCATCGTGGTAACCCGGACGTGACCGTCCACAAGAAGCTCGGCCACGTCGCCATTCTTCAGGACCATCTCACGCACGCAGGCCAGGACTGGCGATCCATGCGGCTCCCGGACATCGACGTTTTCCTCGTCGCCTGCGCTCAGCGCTATGCCCGTTCAACCGTCAGCGACATAGCATGCAGCGTTCGCTGCTTCTCGCGGTTCCTGCATTCAAGCGGGCGTATTCCCGTCGATCTTTCCGAAGGCGTCATCGCGCCCATACAGCCACGTCATGAGCGCCCACTGCGCGCGCTCGCGTGGCATGACGTGCAGCGTCTACTGCAGGCCGTGAACACTTCGTCGGCGCGAGGACTGCGCGATTATGCGGTCCTGTTGATGATGAGCACCTATGGGCTTGGCGCGGGCGAGGTCACGCGCCTGCAGTTCCGGGATATCGACTGGACCGCCGGCACACTCAGCATCCTGCGTCCCAAGACGGGTGTCGCGTTCACGCTGCCGCTCCTGCCGGCTATCGCCAAAGCGCTTGCCGACTACCTGCGCAACGGCCGTCCAGCACAGACGCCAACCCGTCATGTTTTCGTGCAGCTCAAGGTGCCCTTCACGCCATTCGACGCATCGTCCGCGATACGCCACATCATCATCAAGCATGCCAAAGCGGCCGGGATCGAGGCGAGCTATCTTGGCAGCCATGTGCTGCGCCATTCCAACGCCGCCCGCCAGATTGACCTGGGCACTCGGCCAGACGTGCTGTCCGAGCTGCTTGGGCATCGCGATCCGCAGTCGATCTCCGCATATGTCAGGATCGCCACCCAGTCGCTCCGCGAGATTTCGTTGCCGGTGCCGATATGACCATGACCGTCACCGCCGCGGGGCTGCGGCAGGATGCCCGGGCATTCATCGAGTTCAAGCGTGCCATGGGCATGCCCTACCGGCGCGGCGAGTTCGAGCTTAACCGCTTCCTCCACTTTGTCGCGCAGCATTGGGGCGAAGACGGCTCGGTCCCGCTCGATGTCGCCATCACGCGCTGGTGTGAGCGGATTGAGGGACGCAAGGCCGTCACGCTCGGCAACGAGTTCGGCGTCATCCGGCAACTCTGCCTGCATCGGCGCCGCCGCGATCCAATGAGCTATGTACCCGAGCACGCTCTGGCACCGGTCAAGGAGTCAACCTTCTTCCCGTATATCTTCAGCCATGATGAGGTCCGTCGTATTATCGCCACCGCATCCGCGCATGAGGGCCGCTTCATATGGGCGCTGATGCTGCGAACGCTCACTCTCGTGCTCTACTGCACCGGTTTGCGGCTTGGTGAAGCGGTTCGATTGCGGATGGCCGACGTTAATCTCGATCGCAGCACCCTGATGATCCAGACCAGCAAGCGGCGCTCGCGTATCGTACCCATTCGCGCCGATCTCGCCGCCGAATTGCGGCGCTACATTCGCGATCGGCGACAGCTCCTCGATGATTGTCGGCACGATGACCCAGGATCCCTGTTCGTGCGCCGCGACGGCTCGTCGCTTCCGATCCACGCCGCCTCGAACGCGATCCGACAGATCCTCCGGGATCTCGGCATGAAGCCACCGCAGGGACGGACTGGAGCGCGGCCCTACGAGTTCAGACATGCTTTCGCTGTCCATCGCCTCACGGCCTGGGCCGAAGACGGGGTGGATATTCACGCTAAGCTCCCATGGCTGTCGGCATTTCTTGGCCACCAGAACGTCATCGGCACGGAAGTCTATCTCAAGGCCACACCGCAACTCCTCGACCTCGCCAGCTACCGCTTCGAGCAACATCTGCGGCGTTCGCGCCAGCCGCGATGAGCAAGGCGGCACCTCAGGCACTTTTCGCCCTGGTGGAGTCATTCTTCACCAGATATCTGCCGCACCAGCGCGGCGCGAGCGCGCATACGACGCGCGCCTATCGGGATACCCTCAAGATTCTGGTGGAGTTTGCCGCGCAGGGCAAAGGCAGCGCAGTCGCGTCGCTGACGCTGGATGATCTCAATGCCGACCTGATCATCAGATTTCTCGATCATCTCGAGAGCGAACGATCCAACTCGGCCGCCACTCGCAACTGCCGTCGGGCAGCCCTACGCAGCTTCTTCAAGCATCTTCTGCGCAATGATCTGGGCCATGCACTACAGTATACACAGGTCCTGGCGTTGCCGTCCAAGAAGGCGCGCCAAAAACCCGCTACCTATCTCGAAGCTGTCGATGTCCGTGCGATCATCGGCAACCCTGATCGACGCACGCCCGATGGTCGGCGCGATTATGCGCTGCTGCTGTTCCTGTACAACTCTGGTGCCCGGGTAAGCGAAGCGACCGGCCTTCTTTGGGAAGATCTTCAGCTGGTGCCGCCGCGACAGGTCCGCCTCCGCGGCAAAGGCAGGAAGGAGCGGCTGGTTCCTCTATGGACCGAGACGGCTGCTGCCCTGAACCGGTTGCGAGGCACCGCGAGCAATGCTGATCGGCGCCATGTCTTCGTAAATCGGCATGGGCAACCGCTTTCCCGCGATGGCGTCGCCTATCTTCTCGCCAAGCATGCGGCAGCAGTTGCGGCCGAAAGGCCGAGGCTGGCGCGCGAACGCATCACCCCGCACGTTCTACGGCATAGCTGCGCTGTCGCGCTGCTGCAGTCAGGAACCGACGTGACGGTAATCCGCGATTATCTGGGACATTCCAGCATCGCGACCACGAGCCACTACCTCTCGACCAACCTGAAGATGAAGCGAGATGCGCTCCAGACCTTCTGGAAGCACGCCGGCATCGAGCCCGACGGGACCAAGCCCTGGAAGCCAGAGCCGAATCTCCTGACCTTCCTGCAGGCCCTCTGATTTTATCATGAGTTCCACCGACAACTTCTCCGCAGATCCCCGACGATCGTGCAATCGAGCTCCAGATAAAACTGTGCTCCAGATAATGGACCTTATGTGGAGCTCCACATAAGGTCCACGCGAGGCGCAAGTTTACGAGGTGCATCAGGCGACCAGCTCTCCCATCGCGGCTGAAGCGCTGAGGCGCATTGCTGAGCTCTATGCGATCGAGACCACCATCCGCGGTCAAACGTCCATCGGACGGAACAGCGCGCGACAAGCAAAGTCGCGGTCGCTGGTCAACGCGATGCAGGTCTGGCTCGAGACGCAGCTCACCCACATCCCGCCCCGCAGTGGCCTCCAAGCGAAAGGGCCTGTGGGTCGGCGGTCCCCTGCCCCTCGGCTATGC
>JANLOZ010000206.1:0-9761 GCA_031366845.1 Novosphingobium sp.
ATGATCAGCAATCAGGCCGGCCGCACCGGCAAGGACTTCAAGATGGTCGGCAAGCTATCCGATCAGCGCGCCGTCTGGGATGCCAATGTGCGGCTGGCGGACATGGATACCGATGGCATCGATCAAGCGGTGCTGTTCGGCGGCGGGCCTTTGGGAACGCTCGACAACGATCTCTATATGGCGAGCTATGAGGCCTATCAGAACTGGGTGATGGACTGGGCCCAGGCCGACCCGCGCCGCCTCTATCCGGTCGGCTATGTGCCGATGCGCGATATTGACGAGACGATTGCACAGATCCAGCGCCTCGCCACAAAGGGCTTCCGCGCGATCAACCTGCCGGCCTTCCCGCAGAACCCCGAAGCATGGAAAACCACCTCGGGCGTCGCCGCGCTGAAGGACGGTCAGGTCTCGGCGCTGACCGGTGATCCCAAGGGCGCGCTGCAATATTACCAGCCCGAATTTGACCGGCTGTGGGCGGTGATCTGCGATCTTGATCTCACCGTCACCATGCACCTTGGCGGGCGGGTGCCGCGCTTTGGCGATCCCCAGCATTTCCTTGCCGATATGCCGATGAGCAAAACCGCGATGGCCGAACCGATCGGCATCTTCATCTTCAACGGCATCTTTCAGCGCTTCCCCAAATTGCGGCTGGCGCAAGTCGAATCGGGCGTTGGCTGGTTCGCCTGGTACTGCGAATATGCCACGCGCACCTGGGAAAAGCAGCGGTTCTGGACCAAGAGCACGCTGACTCAATCGCCTGCGTTCTATATGGACCAGAATGTCTATGGCTCGTTCATTCAGGACCGCGTCGGCATTTTGCTACGGCACGAGCCGGGGGGCCGGAACATCATGTGGTCATCGGACTATCCGCATTCGGAAACCACTTTCCCCAACAGCCATGCCATCATCCTGCGCGATTTTGCCGGGGTGCCTGGTGACGATATCCGCGACATAATCTGCAATCGTGCACACAAATTGTACAGACTGGATTGAGTAAAATGGCAACACTACTGCTCTCCGACGATCCGCTTTATGAAGAGCTCTATGATGTCCGGCTTGAGGCGATTGCCATGCGCAATTACGTCGAGCATGACCAGACCGAGGCGATAGCGGCGCTGCGGGCGAAGGCACCGGTTCACAAGGGCAAGCTTCGCGAGTTGCTCGGGCTTGCCGAGCACGAACGCTATGACCACGAGCCGGGCCAGCGGTACTGCGCGCTGTCCTATGATGCCTGCGAAGAGGTGCTGCGCGATTCAAAGCGGTTTTCCTCGTCGATTTCGCGTAACCCCAACCCGGCCAATGAAAAGATGATGGGCGTGCTCGAAATGGATGGCGGCGAGCACCGCGCCTATCGCCGCGCGCTGCAATCGATCTTCCTTCAGCACAACGCCGAAACCTGGTGGCGGACCAAGTGGATCGATGGCGCGGTTGAGCAGTTGATCGAACAATTGAAACACCGCGATAAGGCCGATCTCAACCTCGATTACTGCGCGCGCATTCCGGTGCATACCATCACCACCGCGATCGGACTTGATGGCGAAGCGGCGCTCGAATTCCGCATGGCCTGGCTCAAGAGCGGCGGCATTGGCCGGGTGCCGCCCGAGCAGCAGCGCGCCGCTGCGCAGCAGGTTGAACGCATGCTGCTGGACTTGGTGGAACGCCGACGCGCCGTGCCGCAGGATGATGTTATCACCAGGCTGATCGCGGCCGAACTGGCGCTTCCGGGTGAAGCGGTGCGCCCGCTGACCGACCGCGAGGTGATGCTCAACGCCCGGCTGATCATGATCGCGGGCGGCGGCACCTCCTGGCGGCAGATGGGCCTCGCGCTGCTGGGCCTGCTGTCCAACCCCGATCAGTTTGCCGATGTGCGCGCGGACCGTAATCTGCTGCCGGTCGCCATCGAGGAATCGGCGCGCTGGTGCGCAAATTCCGGCCTGTTTGCGCGGCTGGTGACGGCGGATACCGAGCTTGAAGGCGTCGCGCTGGCGCAAGGTGACGTGGTCGAACTGTGGCTAAACGCCGCCAACCGCGACCCCGCGCGCTGGGAAAACCCCCAGCTTTTCAACCTCCATCGCCCGGTGCAAAACCACCTCGGCTTCGGCATCGGCCAACACCGCTGCCTCGGGGTGAATGTTGCCCGGCAGGAGATGGTGGTGGCGATCGGGGCGCTGATTGACGCCTTCCCCCACTTGCGGCTGGACCCGGATGTGGCCACGCCGTTTATTACCGGCGGGCTGGAGCAGCGCGGGGTTAGCGGGTTAAGGGTTTTGTTGGGCTAGAGGCTCTAACGCACCTAAAAGCCCCTCCCCTTCAGGGGAGGGGTTGGGGTGGGGCCTCTCCTCAATGGGAGACGTCTCGTATTATCGATAGGCCCCACCCCCGGCCCCTCCCCTGAAGGGGAGGAGGGAAGGGTCTGTCCAAGCGCACCGGCCAGCCCGACGCAAGGCTCCTTGCCGAGAAAGCTTCCTGCGACAAGCCCGCTGAATCAAGGTAACGTCATCAGGCTCTAATTCACCCCCAAGCGAACCGCCATCACCGCAACCGACATCTGCGGCTCGACCCCGCGCAATTGCCCCAGCCGCACCGCTGTGCAGCTCATTTTGAGCCGCGCGAAGGCCTCGTACCATTCGAGGTCAGCGGCGCTTTTGCCCGACACTTCCTCCCACAGCGCGATGGTTTCTGCGCGGCTGCCCATGCCTTCGAGCGGGGCTTGCGCGCGCGGCCCATGCATCGCATCGGACAATTCGCAGAACCACGCCAGGTCATGCAGCGCGCCGCCGAGCGAGGGCTGCTCCCAGTCCATCACCGCTGCGACATCGAAGGCCCCGTCAAACATCATATTGCCCAGCCGCGCATCGCCCCAGACCAGACCTTCGGGCTGGTTGGCGGGGAACTGCGCGGCCAATCGCGAAAGGCCTTTTCCAAGCACTTCGATATAATCGTAGCCTGCGCCTTCTGCCTCAAGCCAGCGGACGAAGCGGGTGTATTTGTCCCATTCCTGCGGCAGGCCGTCGCGCGCCTGCGCCGGGCCTTCAAGGAAGCGCGCGGCGCTCACCGGGACAAGCTGCACCGCCGCCAGTTGCCGCACGCCGCTTTCCCACATGCGGCGGCGCTGGGCGGGGGTGGCCTGCTGTACCCAGCCCTCGCTGGCATAGGGCGGGATCGATACCGGCACCCGGCCCGCAACCTGCCGCATGACGAAAAACGGTTTGCCGAGCACCGAAGCGTCGGGTTCGATCCACAGTGGTTCGGCGACGCGCACCTGGCCCTGCTCGTACATTAGCCGCATCACCTGATACTGTTCGTCGAACAGGTTATCCGGGAACACGGTAAACGCCTCGGGCTTGATGCGGACGACGCCTTTGAGTTCACCGCCGCTCCACCGCGCGGTGAACAGGATAGTCTCATGGCTCTGCCCCGCCCCGCGCGGATAGGCGAGGTCAGTGAGCGCGACGTCCTCCGCCCCGAGCTTGCCCGCCAGCCAAGCGCCCAGCGCAAGCGCCAGTTCATCCAGATCGCGCGTTTCGGGGGCGACGATTACGTCTGACATGGTGAGACTCTCCGGTGAACGGCGTTCCTATTTGTGAATATTTACTCGCAATATCTGCGTAGAATGCAAGGTGTTATGGCGCAGAAGGAGCGAAGTTTTGGGCCGGAATGACAAGGCTGACCTCTTAAGCCCCTCCCGTTGAGCTACGCTCGCCTGCGGCTCAGGGGAGGGGTTGGGGTGGGGTCTATCCGCTTGACGCAACCTCGCGCCTGAGGACAGACCTCACCCCAGAAACGCCCCGATCCGTCCACATGCCGCGCGCAAAGCGGTGGCGGTGTCGAAGGCTTGCGCGCCGGTCAGCGCGCGGGTGAAGCCCATCAGCCCGACGACGAATTCGACCTTGCCGCTGGCGTTGAACACCGGCGCGGTGAGCGAGCTCAGCGCGTAGCGTTTTTCGGGCACAATTGCGGTGAGGATGGCGATCGGGCGATCGCTGGTTTCGCCGAGCACTTCGTGCGCCGCCGCGTCTGGATTGCCATCGCCAAGGTCGGTGCGCATCAGCGCGGCGAAGCCGTGTTCGCGCGCAAAAGCCATGCCGCCCATGATCGCTGCGCGCTGGCCATCATCGAGCGGTGGATCGCAGCGGGCGAGCCAGCTCTCCGCCTCGTCGGGGGACCAGGCGAAGAACACCGGCACCGATCGCGGCATCAGCTTGACGCGCGAACCGAGCGGCAGCGAAAAGCCCAGGTGGCTGATCGAAGCGGCGCGCTCGCGGCTGACGATGGTATCGCCCTCAAGGAAGAACGCCGAGCACACCACATCGAATTCATCGGCCAGCGCGCGCAATTCCGGCTGGGCGACTTGCAGCGGCGAAAGGCTGTGCAGCGCCGCCTTGCCGACCTTCGCGAGCGCGGGGCCAAGCACATAGGCCTTGTCGCTGGTGCGGTAGAGATAACCGACTTCGACCAGGCCCGTCAGCAGCGCGTGGCAGGTCGCCCGGCTGAGCCGCAGCGCGCGCACCAGATCGGTGAGGGCAAAGGCCTGCGAAGGGTGGTCCGCCATGAAATCGAGGATCGCGGCGATCCGCTTTACGCCGGGGGAGCTGCGGGTCATCAAAGGGTGCTTTTCGCCATAGCGAACGGGGCCTAAGCGGGGTCTTGGGTTGCGTCAATATCTTGCGCGCCGGTCATCAGCGCATCATAGTGCGAACAACGGTTCGAAATAACGAATAGCGGGAGGCTGCGCGTGAAAGGTTTGTTGGCGGGAAAGTCGGTTGTCATCACCGGTGCGGGATCGGGCGTCGGGCGCGCGGCCGCTGTGTTGTTCGCACAGCACGGCGCGCGGGTTATCGCGGCGGACATCGGGCTCGAGGCGGCGGAGCAAAGCGCGGCAATGGTCCGCGATGCCGGCGGTGAAGCACGCGCCTGCGCCTGCGATGTCGGCGATGCGGGCCAGGTCGATGCGGCGGTGGCGCTGGCGGTGAGCAGTTTCGGGCGGCTCGATGTGATCTACAACAACGCCGGTATCACCCTGCAACCGCGCTCCGGCTATCAGGGCCTGCGCAAGTTCGTCGATACTGATCCTGAGGAATATGAGCGGATTTACCGGGTCAATGTCGCAGGCGTGATGAACGGCTGCAAGGCGGCAATCCGGCAGTTTGAAGCCCAAGGCGGGGGAGGCGTGATTGTCAATACGGCGTCGGTGGCCGGAATTATCGGCTGGGGCGGGGTGGTTTACGGCTCGTCAAAGGGCGCGGTGACCTTGCTGACCAAAACCCTCGCGCTGGAACTTGCGGCGAGCAATATCCGGGTCAATTCGGTCTGCCCCGCCGGCATGGCAACCAACTTCATGCCCGGCCTCGCGCAGTCAGATCTGGCCAAGGCGAGCATGGCCGCGAGCC
Source organism: Novosphingobium sp. (assembly GCA_031366845.1). Lineage (GTDB taxonomy): Bacteria > Pseudomonadota > Alphaproteobacteria > Sphingomonadales > Sphingomonadaceae > Novosphingobium. Next base: position 5,391 of record JANLOZ010000206.1, read on the forward strand.
ATCCGCTGGGCCGCCCGATTGATCCGGTGGACTGCGCCAACGCCGCGCTGTTTCTGGCCTGTGACCTGTCGAGCAATGTAACCGGTGTGAACCTGCCGGTTGATGGCGGGCTATCGGCCGGGGTTCCACCTCGGCGATAGGGGCTGGCGTTGCGACGTCGTGGAACTGCGCGGTCTGGGTTCGGGACTGTTCGCCGGGGCGAAGTGGACGCGCGGGCATGGTGCGGCTAAGCGCTTATGCCATGGCGGTTGTTCCTCTTCTTGGTGCTGTCCTTGCAGGCGGCCAATCGCGCCGCTTTGGCAGCGACAAGGCCATGGCGCTGTTCAGCGGCAGTCCGCTGATTGCCCATGCGGTTGAGGCGCTGTCGGGCTGGTGCGATCATGTGGTGATCACCGGGCGCGAGGAAGGGCCTGCGCCGTGCCTGCCCGATTGGCCCAATGCCGATATGGGCCCGCTGGGGGGACTTGCGGCGGCGCTGCATTATGCTGCCGATGAAGGCTACGCTGCTGTGCTGAGCTGCGGGGTGGATTCGCCCGGACTGCCTGAGAACCTGCCCGATCTGCTTGCGCCCGCCCCCGCGTGCCTCGCCAGTCAACCGGTGATCGGGCTGTGGCCGGTATCAGCCCTGGCGGCGATCGAAGCGGTGCTGCACGGCGATGGGCGGCATTCGATGTATGCCTTTGCCGAGGCGGTCGGCGCGCGGCGAGTTGAACTGCGCAAGCCGCTGCAGAACATCAATTTCCGCAGCGATATCGCATGAGCCCCTTCGCTTCCCGCCAAAGCGTTTTGCGTTAATCCTGAATCGTCGGGACGACGGCGGTGACCTCTTAAGCCCCTCCTCTTCAGGGGAGGGGTTGGGGTGGGGTCTATCCGCTGGACGCAAGGTTCCACCAAGATCACAAACCCCACCCCACTGCGACTAGGCAGCAAGCTGCCAAGTCTCGTTGCCCCTCCCCTGAAGAGGAGGGGCGCGCTAACTCCCCTCAAGCCCCTCCTCTTCAGGGGAGGGGTTGGGGTGGGGTCTGTCCGCTGGAGGCGACGTTGCGCGCGGAGGGCAGACCCCACCCCTCGATCCCCTCCCCTGAAGGGGCGGGGAGGAAGTGCCAGCGCATTGTCTTCATCTCATCGCGATTTTCTCTCGGAGCGTTTTGCGTTAATCCTGAATTTTCATTCCGACGGTGCTGGTTCAGGTTTTTCGCCAGTCGCGCTTGATGGGCGAGGAAGATGTGGTTCAGAATCTAACCCCTAAAAAACCGCGCCAATCCGCCGCGATCGCGCAGTATCACCTGCGCCGCATTGTGCCCCGGCGCGCCGGTCACCCCGCCGCCGGGGTGGGTGCCCGATCCGCACATATAGAGCCCGGCAATTGGTGATCGGTAATCGCCATGCCCCAGCACCGGGCGGGCTGACCACAGCTGATCGAGGCTCATGCGGCCGTGGAAGATATCGCCACCGATCAGCCCGAACTTGCGTTCAAGATCGAGCGGCGAATGGATCTGGCGGGCGATGACGCTGGCGGCGAAATTGGGCGCATGATCGGTCACCGTGGCAATGATCAAATCGGCGACTTCCTCGCGGGCATCATCCCAATTTCTGCTGCCCGGAAGTTCGGGCGCGAATTGCTGGCAGAACAGGCTGGCGACATGGCCGCCCGGCGGAGCGAGGCTATCGTCAACCGTGCTGGGGATTTTGATTTCGATGATCGGCTGCTTTGACCAGCCTTGCGCGCGGGCATCGTCATAGGCCCTATCCATATAGTCGAGCCCCGGTGCGATGATGATCCCGGCGGTGTGGTGCTCGGCCTTGTCCTTGCCAGGCAGCACGGTGAAGCTGGGCAATTCGGCTAGCGCAACGTTCATCCGGAAGGTGCCCGAACCGGTTTTGAAGCGCTTGATGCGCTGGTTGAAATCCTCGGGCAGATCGGCGCTTTCGACCATCTGGCGATAGAGCAACGCCGGTCCAACATTGGCGGCGACAACCTTCGCGGCAATCTCCTCGCCGCTTTCCAGCCGCACGCCTGCCGCTTTGTTGCCATCGACCAGCACGCCCGCCACCGGGGCTTCAAGGCTGATCTCAACGCCCTGTTCGATGCAGGCCTCGGCCATGGCCTGGGTGATCGATCCCATGCCGCCCACCGCGTGGCCCCATGCCCCCTTCTTGCCGTTCACCTCACCGAACACGTGGTGGAGCAAAACATAGGCCGATCCGGGGGTGGAAACCCCGGCGTAATTGCCGACTACCGCGTCGAAAGCGAAGGCCGAGCGGACATGATCGTCGTCAAACCAGCCTTCAAGGAATTCGCGCGCAGAGCGGGTGAAGATCGCCAGCAAATCGCGCTGCGCGGCAATATCCATTTGCGCCAGCGGCCAGCCTTGCCTTGCACCGGCCATCAGCGCGGCCAGTCCGCCGCCGACATTGGGCGGGGCTTGCAGCGCGATATCGCGCAGCACGCCTGCCACCTTTTCCAGCGCCGCATCATAGCGCGGATAGGCCGCAGCATCCCTGGCCGAGAACCGCGCGAATTCCGCCTGGGTGCGCGCCATGCCGCCGCCAAGCTTGAGATAGGTGTCGGGGAACGGGAAGAAATTGCTGATCGTCCGCTCGATCACCCGGTAGCCGCGCGCGTGCAGCTTCATATCGGCGATCACCTTGGGCCGCAGCAGGCTGACGGTGTAGCTCGCGGTGGAATTGCGGAAACCGGGGTGAAACGTCTCGGTCACCGCCGCGCCGCCGACGATATCTCGCCGTTCGAGCACCCGCACCTTCATCCCCGCCCGCGCGAGGTAAAACGCGCAGACAAGCCCGTTGTGGCCGCCGCCGATAATCAGGGCATCGTAGCTTTCGGTCACCGGTTTCAAACGATCACCTGGACAAATCGGTGAACAGGCTGAGGTAAAACGTGATTCCCGGTGCAATGTTGTTGAGCGGCACGCGCTCGTTGAGCCCGTGGGCGAATTCGTCCGAATCCTTGATGAACACCGGGCTGGTGCCATAGCTCGGCACGCCAATCGCGCGAAACCACATCGAATCGGAGGCGCCCGATGATTGCGATGGGATCACCGGCAGGCCGGGGTGGATCAAGCCCATCGCTTTTTCAACCGCCGCGACATAATCGGGACGCATCGGCGATGCCGGCGCAAAGGTGGTTTCATTGCCGGTAGCATCGGTTACCCTGACCTCTTTGACCGCGGCGATGGTTTCGAGCGCCTTGCGAATTTCTTCGCGGGTGTGGCCGGGGAAAATGCGGCAGTTGATATTGGCGGTGGCGCGCTGCGGCAAGGCGTTCGGCGCGTGCCCGGCGCTGACCATGGTGGGCACGCAAGTGGTGCCGATCTTGCCAATGAATGATGGATTGGCGCGCAGCACCTTAAGCGCCCTGGCGTCGTTCCTATTCGCCGCAAAAGCGCGCATCGCGGCCGCCAGCCTGGCGTCGCTTTCAAAGCCGGCGGCCTTTACGAAATAGGCCTTGGTCAGACTGTTTTGTTCGGGCTTGAACTGATATTTGCCGATATTCGCAAGCGCCCGGGCCAGCTGGACAATGGCGTTGTCAGCCCGGGGGGCCGAGCTGTGGCCGCCGGGGTTGGTCACTTCGAGCTGGTAATCGTTGTAGGTTTTTTCCGCGCCTTTCCATGTCCAGTAAAGCGGCTTGCCGGTCTTTTCGTCAAGCGCACCGCCCACCCCATCGATGTTGATGACGAGTTCGGCATTCTTCAGTTTTCTGGCGATCACCTGGCTGGTCGCCATCGCGGTTTCTTCATCGCCGGAAAATTCGAGCACGATCGTCCGGCGCGGGGTGTAGCCCGCCCGGCGCATTTCGATCAGCGTTGCTGCGGCGAGGGCGGCATTGAACTTCATGTCGCTCGACCCGCGGCCGAACAGCATGCCGTTTTCGATTATCGGGGTGAACGGATCGCGCTGCCAGTCTTTGGGATTGGCCTCGACCACATCAAGGTGGCCTGAGATAACCAGCGGTTTGAGGCTGGGCTCGCTGCCACTCCACGTGGCGATCAGATAGGACGTGTCGTTGAGCGGCTCGATAGCAATGTCAGCCGATTTCCAGCCGCCCGCCAGCAGCGCATCGCCTATGGCCTTGTCGGCATCGACGGTGCGGTTGTTCTCACCCTTGACCGAGCGGATGGCGACGAGTTGCTTGGTCAGGTCAAGCACCTGCGCCTCGGCCTGCGGATGCGACCCCGGCGCGCCAGCAAGCGCAGGCGTGGCAATGAGGCAAAGCGCGGTGGCAATCGCGGCGGCACGGGTGGTCATCGTCTAAATCTTCCTGAACTGAAACAATCGCCGCAGGTTAGGCGATCCGCGGAGGCCTGCAAGTGGCAAACCGGCTTGAGGCTTCAATCCGATTGCCGCATGGTG
>JANLOZ010000211.1:0-4304 GCA_031366845.1 Novosphingobium sp.
GCCCGCGGGGCCGCGCCGAGCCCGAGCGCGAGCAACGGCAATGGGAGCAGACGGGCAAATTTCATCACGGATCCTCCACAGATGTAAATCGCAGATTCTGGCAGTCGAATGACAAGTCTGCAGTCGGAGCGACCGCTCTCACACGCGGAAACTCTCTACCCTGCTGCCGGCACCGAGTGCAAATGTCATATCTACTGCTCAATAGCGGGATCTGCGAAGCCCGCGGCAGGGCGGTCAAATATCATTCGTGTCCGATCGGGAGCGCGGTGGTAGCCTTTATTTCGCTCAAGGCGACTGTAGAGTTTATCTCCTGAATGCCCGGCAGTTGTGACAGCTTGTCAAAAAAGAACCGCTCGTAAGCCTGGATATCGCGCGCAACGACACGCAGCATAAAATCAACTGTGCCCATAAGTACGTAGCATTCAAGCACCTCGGGCAGGCCCTGTATCGCCGAGGTGAATTCATCGAGATTGGCTCGGCCGTGCGCATTGAGCTTCACCTGCGCGAAAACGTGGGCGTGCAGACCTACCTTGGCGCGATCGACCAGAGCGACTCGCGCCTTGATGATCCCATCGCGCTCGAGCCTGTCGATGCGGCGGTGGCAGGGCGTCTGCGACAGCCCGATTTTCTCGGCAATTGCGGCAACTGTGAGGTCTGCGTTGTGCTGAAGCAGTTCCAGAATCATACGTTCGTGCCGGTCAAGCGGCTGCGAACGATTATCACTCGGTTTGGGGTTTTGTTGTGTCATAATCACTTCGATTGTTCAATATTTGCCCGCTATTAAGCGAGAAACCCCGGACCTGCTAAGCTAAAATCCTCCCCGCTAACACGAGAGGATTGCGATGGCCTATTTTGCGGCAGATGCCGATTGTCCGCCCGAGCGGGTAGAACGGATCAGTGACCCTGAGACCGGGCTGGAAGGCGTAATTGTGATCCATTCGACCCGGCTCGGCCCCGCCGCCGGAGGGTGCCGCCTAATGGAATACCCCAGCGAGCGCGCAATGATCGCCGACGCCGTGCGGCTCGCGGAGGGCATGAGCTACAAAAACGCTCTTGCCGGACTGCCGCTGGGCGGCGGCAAAGCGGTGTTGCGGCTCCCTCCGCGCGGCTTCGACCGTAAGGCGTACTTCCGTGCCTTTGGGCGCGCTGTCGAGCGCCTGCGCGGCGACTATCTGACCGCTGAGGATGTTGGCACCAGTGTCGCAGACATGGAACAGGTAGCTAAATCGACGCGCCATGTCTCAGGGCTCACGGCAAGGCCGGGCAGACCTGGCGGCGATCCTTCGCCCTGGACCGCAAGGGGGGTGTTCGGATCGATCGAGGTGGCGGCCCGGTGCCGCCTGGACCGCCCGCTTGTTGGGCTTCGGGTAGCAGTTCAAGGTCTCGGTTCAGTCGGTGCCGAGCTGTGCCGCTTGTTGCACGGTGCTGGTGCAGCGCTGGTGGTGGCCGACGTCGATCACTCGAAGGTAGCAGGCATAGTTGCCGCGTATGGTGCTGCGGCTACCAGTCCCGGCGCGATTGTATCCGCCGATGTTGATGTGTTCGCTCCGTGCGCGCTGGGCGCTGTGATCGATCGGCACAGTGAGGGGCAGATACGCGCCAGGGTTATCTGCGGCGCAGCCAACAACCAGTTGGCCCATGAAGTCCACGGTGCGCGGCTGGCCAGTGCGGGGATCCTGTTCGCGCCGGACTTTCTGGTGAACGCGGGCGGGATTGTCAGCGTGGCCGGCGAGTATTTTGGGTGGACGCAAAGCGAAGTTGCGCAGCGCGTTGATGCTATCCCTCAACGCTTAGACGAACTCCTCAGATCCGCAGAAATAGCAAGGCTCGAGGCCGCATGCGTAGCACGGACGACAGCGCGCTCGATCATTGCCTCTGGATCCGGAGTTTACGCGCTGGAAGCGGCCCTATGAACCTTGCAAGCAAACTAGGTTCGGAGGCACAGAGAGAGGGGCTAGGTCAGGCTCAATACAAGGTTTCCGGCGATGCTTCATCCCAGCTCCTGATGCGGATTTTCGGCCTGCTCGCGCAGCAGGATCTGTTGCCCGAGCACGCTATCATGCATCACCGCAGCGGCGTGATGGAAGTGCAAATGAAGACGGTGCTACGCTCACGCCACCGGGCCGAAGTCATAGCAGAAAAGATGCGCTCGATGGTTGAAACCCACCAGGTCCAGTTTTCCTGGAGAGCGCTGCACCGCGACGCGCCAAACCTTATCGATCGGCTCCGTTTCGCTTCTGGTCTTCGTGCAAATCGAGCAACGATTGCATCAATTCTTCGTCGCCGCTCGACATGACGCCCAGCACCTCGGCCTCATCACACCCTTGGGCAGTCAGGTAAGCATGACCCATACTCGAATCGATGTAGATCGACTGCCCTGGCCCTAAGGTGACCGGGTCGTAGAACTCGGTGTGCACGACTATGCTCCCGTTGAGCACGTAGATGTACTCCTCGCCCGTATGACGGACCAGTTCGCCGAACTGCTCGACGCTCTTGGCCCGGATCTTGGTGATCACCGGGATCATCCGTTTGTGCCGCAGCTCGGTGCACAAGTAGTAATAGTCGTAATTGGGGGTCTCCACCCGCACCGACCGGTCCATATCACCAAGGCTGCGCCGGGCAGTCACGGGTTGCGATCCTGAGGGCTCTGTTTCGGCGAACAGCTCGGACATGCGCAAGCCCAGCCTCTGGCTCAGCTGGTAGAGCTTGTCATAAGTCAGGGTCAGGCGGTCATGTTCGACTTTCGATAAAGTCGACAACGGTATGCCGCTCTTGGCGCTCATTTGTTTGAGCGTCCACCCTTCACGATTGCGAAGCCCGCGAAGAAGTGCACCGAGCGTCGGGGCGGTCTGGCTCATAGTGCTCGGTCCTCTTCTGCCATTGACGAATTTTCCAATCAGGATATGATTGTCTCAATCAGGTGATACACGACTACATATATGCGATGGGGTGGGAGAGCAATCCCATCTGGGAGGAGAACGCGACATGCGAAGCCTTGGATTATTGGCGCTCGGGCTGCTGGCGCTGGTCGGAACCGCGACATTGGCACAGCAGCAAGGCGACCTTGCTCCATTGGCCAAGCCACCAGCAAAGGTTCAAGCAGAGGGTGCCTCGATACCGCAGCCCTCGCCTTCTACCGGGTTGCACGCGCTAACCAAGGCAGATGTCGATACCTGGCTCGATGGTTACTTGCCTTATGCCTTGCGCACTGGCGATATTCCGGGCGCTGTCGTAACGGTAGTCAAGGATGGCCAAATTCTCACGGCGCGCGGATTTGGCTATGCCGACCTCGCCAAGCGGACCCCGGTTGATCCTGAGCGGACGTTGTTCCGACCCGGCTCGATCTCGAAGCTATTTACCTGGACTGCGGTGATGCAGCAGGTTGAACAGCACAAGATTGACCTCGACCAGGATATCAATACCTATCTGGACTTTAAAATACCGCCGCTAAACGGCCAACCCGTCACGATGCGCCAGTTGATGACACATACCGGCGGTTTTGAGGAATCGGCCAAAGGCATTATATTTTACGACCGCAAATATGACATACCGCTCGGAGATTATTTGAAACGCTGGACGCCGACACGGATCTTTGCGCCCGGGACGACGCCAGCCTATTCTAACTGGGGTACAGCGCTAGCCGCGTACATTGTCCAACGTACATCGGGCGAGGAGTTCGACGGTTATTTAGAGCGTCACGTCTTCGGTCCGCTCGGCATGCACAATTCGACATTTCGCCAGCCGCTCCCATCAAACCTCGCTGCGCAAATGGCTGAGGGTTACGCGGCGCCGGGTGAGGCTTCGCGCGGCTTCGAGTTCATCGGGCCCGGTCCGGCCGGCGAAAGTTCAAATTCGGGCGCTGACATGGGGCGCTTCATGATCGCTCACCTGCAGGATGGCGAGCTCGACGGACAGCGCATCCTGCAACCTGCCACGGCAGCCATGATGCACAACAGCCCACTGAACAAGGTCAATCCCTATTCCCTGACCCCGCCGCTCAGCCGTATGGAGCTTGGCTTCTTCGAAACCAATATCAACGGTCGCGAAGTAATTGGACATCTTGGCGACACCTCGGCGTTTCACTCGTCGCTGCACCTTTTTATGAGTGACGGTGTCGGTTTTTACGTGTCGTTCAACAGCCCCGGCAAGGGCGGTGCTGTCCAAGCGCTGCGCACTGGTCTGTTCCAGGATTTCGCCGATCGATACTTCCCGAATATCGCCCCCGCAGATGGTCAGGTCGATGCAAAGACTGCGGCTGAGCATTCGGCGATGATGGCGGGTAACTGGTGGGCGAGCCGCCGCGC
>JANLOZ010000214.1:0-3243 GCA_031366845.1 Novosphingobium sp.
GGCCTCGATATTACGCGGGTTCGGGTGCCGATCGGGCTGATCGGGATCATCTACGAAAGTCGCCCGAACGTCACTGCCGATGCGGCCGCGTTGTGCGTGCGCGCGGGCAACGCGGTGCTGTTGCGCGGCGGCAGCGAGGCGGTCCACTCCAACCGCGCGATCCACGCCGCAATGGTAGACGGGTTTGAACAAGCGGGCGTGCCGCGCGATGCGGTGCAGCTCGTCCCCACGCAGGACCGTGCCGCGGTGGGCGCGATGCTGACCGCAGCCGGGATGATCGACATGATCATTCCGCGCGGGGGCAAGAGCCTCGTTGCGCGCGTCCAGGCCGATGCGCGGGTGCCGGTGCTGGCGCACCTCGATGGCATCAACCACACGTTCGTGCACCGCGCTGCCGATCCGGCCAAGGCCGAGCGCATCGCGCTCAATGCCAAGATGCGCCGCACCGGGGTGTGCGGGGCGATGGAGACGCTGCTGATCGATTCGGCCTATCCCGCGCCGCACGCGTTGCTCGACCCGCTGCTTGCTGCCGGGTGCGAATTGCGCGGTGACGGGCGTGCCTGCGCGATCGACCCACGCCTCCTGCCCGCCAGCGCCGACGACTGGGACTGCGAATATCTCGATGCGATCCTGTCGGTTGCGGTGGTCGATGGACTCGATGCAGCGCTCGATCACATTGCGCGTCATGCCTCGGACCATACCGATGCGATCGTGACCGAGGACGCTGATGCGGCGGAGCGGTTCCTGGCCGAAGTCGACAGCGCGATCGTGATGCACAACGCTTCAAGCCAGTTCGCCGATGGTGGTGAATTCGGGTTGGGCGCCGAGATCGGCATCGCCACCGGTCGGCTTCACGCGCGCGGGCCGGTGGCGCTCGAAGGATTGACAACGTACAAGTGGCTGGTGCGTGGGGACGGAACGATCCGGCCCTGAACAGTTTTCAACCGTGTCGCGGCGCCGCGCGCGAAACCCGTCATTCAAGGAGCAACCCATGCGCACCAACCGTCTTGGCTCGACCGGCCTGATCGTTTCCGAATTGTGCCTGGGGGCGATGACCTTCGGCGACAACGGCGGGCGTTTCGGCGCGGTGGCGGGGCTCGACCAGCCGGCGTCGACCGCGCTGGTGAAGCAGGCCATCGACGCGGGTATCAACTTCATCGATACCGCCAACGTCTATTCGGATGGTCGCTCGGAACAATTCGTCGGGCAGGCGCTCAAGGACCTGGGGCTGGCTCGGCACGAGATCGTGATCGCGACCAAGGCGCTGGGGCCGATGGGCAAGGGGCCGAACGACTCCGGCATGTCGCGCGGGCACTTGATGGTGCAGATCGACGCCAGCCTCGCACGGCTCGGGCTGGACCACGTCGATCTCTACCAGATTCACGGCTGGGATGCGCTGACCCCGATCGAAGAGGCGTTGCGCGCGCTCGATGACATCGTGCGCAGCGGGCGCGCGCGCTACATCGGCGTATCGAACTGGGCGGCGTGGCAGATCGTCAAGGCACTGGGCATTTCGGAACGGCTGGGGCTCGAAAAATTCGCGTCCCTGCAAGCCTATTATACGCTGGCCGGCCGCGATCTCGAACGTGAGATCGTGCCGATGCTGGCCAGCGAAGGGCTGGGGCTGATGGTGTGGAGCCCGCTGGCGGGCGGGCTGCTCTCGGGCAAGTACCGACGCAGCGACGAGGGCAAGAATGAAGGAGCCAAAGTGGTCGGAGAAGGCCGCCGCGCGGCGTTCGATTTCCCGCCGGTCGATGCCGACCGCGCCTACAATCTGATCGATGCGATGGACGCCATGGCCGCGGGCAAGGGCTGCACCGTCGCGCAGATCGCGTTGGCGTGGCTGCTCTACCAGCCCACCGTATCGACGGTAATCGTCGGGGCCAAGCGCACCGACCAGTTGGACGACAACATCGGCGCCTGCGACGTGACTCTTTCTGCCGATGATATGGCGCAACTCGAAGCCTTGAGCGCGCTGCCGCGTGAATATCCTGGCTGGATGCTGGCCACCCAGGGCAGCTATCGCGGCAAGGCATCGTCCTTGCGCCGCGTCGCCGAGTGATCCGAAGCGGGCGCAAGATCGGCCTGCTCGGCGGCAGCTTCAATCCGGCGCACGGTGGGCACCGGCGGATCAGTCTGTTCGCACGGCACGCGCTCGGGCTTGATGAAGTGTGGTGGCTGGTGTCGCCGGGCAATGTGCTCAAGCCGGCCGAGGGCATGGCGCCGCTGCCGGCGCGACTCGCTTCGGCCCGGGGGCAGGCACGCCGCGCGCCGATTCGCCCGACGGCGATCGAAGCCCAACTGGGCACGCGCTACACCGTCGATACGCTGACGACGCTGGTCAGGCGTTATCCGAAACTGCGCTTCGTGTGGCTGATGGGCACCGACAATCTGGCGCAATTTCACCACTGGCGGCACTGGCGGGTGATCGCGCGCACCATGCCGATTGCAGTCATCGCCCGTCCGCGCTATGACGCAAAGGCCTTGGCGAGCCCCGCCATGGTCTGGCTGCGCCGCTTTCGCCAGCGACCTGGCCAGTTTGCACACGCGTTGCGCGTAGGCCCGGCGAGTTGGAGCGCACCCGCGCTGGTTATCCTGCGTTTCGATCCCGATCCGCGCTCGGCCACCACGCTCCGCGCTGCCGATCCGCAATGGCATTTGCGCTTTGGCGCAGCACCACAACGCGATCCACTCACACACCGCCCTATCAAATCGCCTATCGGGGAATCATGTCGCTGAGCGCTTTCGCTCTCCGGCGCCTCGAAAGCGATACGCCTGCCGATTGGGCGTTGAAACCCCATTTCCCTCGGCACAAGGAACAGAAACAACCCACATGACTCCCATGCAACCGCTGTCCGGCCCGGCCGGCACAGTTTTCCCCGGCCTTGAGCCATCCCTCCATGCCGCGCGGCGCGAAGCCGCGAAGGATGCGAAGGGGCGTGAGCCGCTTTACGATATCGTCATGCGCTCGATCGACGAGGATCAGGCGCAGGATGTCATCGCCATCCCATTGGAAGGCAAGAGCGCGGTCGCCGATTTCATGGTGATCGCCTCGGGCCGGTCGACCCGGCAAGTCGCCGCAATCGCGCAGAAGCTGGCCGAACGCATCAAGCACGGCGGCTTCGGCAACAGCCGGATCGAGGGCCTGCCCGCCGCCGACTGGGTGCTGATCGACGCGGGCGACATCGTCGTCCACGTGTTCCGCCCCGAAGTGCGCAGCTTCTACAACCTTGAACGGATGTG
>JANLOZ010000234.1:0-5889 GCA_031366845.1 Novosphingobium sp.
CCCCGCGATGCCCCTGGAGCATCTTCACAGTCCTGGCCCCCGCCGCGAGACCCAGCATCTGATGGCCCAGGCAGATGCCAAATATTGGCACGTCGCGCTCCAGCAATGCTTTGATAACCGGCACCGCATAAACACCCGTAGCCGCAGGGTCGCCGGGGCCGTTTGACAGGAACACGCCAGCGGGTTCGAGCGCGAGGATGCCTTCGAGCGAAGTCTGCGCTGGAACCACCGTCACCCGAGCGCCTGCCTTGACCAGATTGCGGAAGATGTTGTCCTTTGCGCCGTAATCCACCGCCACCACATGCGGCCTGTGGTCACGCGGGCTTCGCGCATAGCCCTCACCCAGCGTCCAGACCCCGCCTTCCCAGCCTTCATTCTCGCCGCGTGATACCAGCCGTGCCAGATCCATGCCTTCAAGCCCCGGCCACTCGCCTGCGCGCTTCACCAGTGCAGCCACATCGAACTTGCCATCGGGATCATGTGCGATCACCGCATTCGGCGCGCCTTCCATGCGGATGCGCCTGGTCAAAGCGCGGGTGTCTATGCCCGAAATGCCGATCTTGCCCCTGGCCGCCAGCCATTCGCCAAAGCCCCCTTGCGCGCGGAAATTCGATGGCGCGGTAATGTCTTCGCGCACCACGCAGCCCAGCGCCCCGTCAACCCTGGCCTCAAGATCCTCATCGTTGACGCCGACATTGCCGATGTGCGGGAAAGTGAAAGTGACGATCTGCCCGGCGTAACTCGGATCGGTCATAATCTCCTGATAGCCGGTCATCGAAGTGTTGAAGCACACCTCACCCACGGCTTGGCCCACAGCGCCGAAACCCCTGCCCCACAGCACGGCGCCATCGGCGAGAACCAGAACGGCAGTTGCCCCCGCCGGAACGGATACGTGCGAAGAGGCGGCGTCGGCCATAAAGGGGCGCTCCGGTTCAGTGTTCCAGCGATAGGTGCTAAGAGGTGGCGGCTATACGCCATGCTGCATTGCGTCAACCTAAGAACTGCCGCTAGAATAGCGCTATCCCCAATCGGGGGCGCTAAACCACAGGAACACACCATAAATGCTCCGCGACTCGATCAAGTCTGCGCAGGTTTCCGCGATGAAGGCGGGCGAGAAACCACGCCTTGCCGCCATCCGCCTGATCCTCGCCAAGCTGAAGGACAAGGATATTGAGCTGCGCACGGCGAGCGCGGTGCCGGAAGATGATGTGTTGGTGGTCGATGTCCTGCAAAAAATGGCCAAGCAGCGGCGCGAATCGATTGATCTTTACGTCAAGGGCGGGCGGCAGGAGCTCGCAGATGCCGAAGCGGCCGAACTGGCGGTGATCGAATCATTCATGCCTGCGCTGATGGGCGAGGATGAGGTCAAGGCAGCGATTGCCGCGATCAAGGGCGAGCTTGGTGCATCGGGCATGAAGGACATGGGCCGGGTCATCGCCGAGTTGAAGGCGCGGCACGGCACCCAGATCGATATGAGCAAGGCCAGCGGGCTGGTCAAAGCCGCGCTGGCCTGAGGCTCCTTTGCGTCAGGCTTTGGGCACGCCTGAGCAATGCTCGTTGACGATTGAAAACGTGCCGCCAGTAGCGCGATGATAGACATCGGTGCACCGGAAGGTGAACTTGTTGGCAGGCACTGCGGTGCTGGTCCCGTCGGACACCGAATTGACGATGAAGTTGTCCGCGTCGAGCATCTGAATTTTCTTGCTGCGGACCTTGATGCTATCGAGCTTGGAGGCAGCGAAAGCATCCTGATTCTTGTCCCAGGCCGCGCGGTCAACAACCAAATCCGGGGCCGTAACGTCAAACCCAACAACATCTGGTGCGTAAATGCCCTTGACCTTGGCAGCGTCCATAGATTGCCAGACTTCTACGGTGCCATCGAACAGTTTCGCTGCTTCTTCCTCGGTAAAGGCGGCCACAGTGGCCACAGGCGCTGCTGGCTTCTGGCAAGCGCCGAGCGCTAGTGTCGACACGGTGACGAATATCAGGACTTTTTTCATGAACCCACTCCAGTTAGGCGAGCTTACCCCCGCCGCGGCGCGACTCGGCCGGTCTAGCACCGACCGTTCTGTTTACATCGAAGGTGGTCCAGCGAAACTCCCAAATTTCTGCGCGGCACGGTTGGGGCGAATCGCCTGATGCGCTAGGGGTGCGGATGTGTCACGCCACCCTCTTCTCCTCTGTTCCCTTCGATGAGCCTTTCGCCCCAATGGCTGGACGAATTGCGCGCGCGGGTGACTCTGTCCGGCGTGATCGGGCGAACCGTTCGACTAACTAAAGCGGGAAATGAATTCAAAGCCTGTTGCCCGTTCCACAACGAGAAGTCGCCCAGCTTTACTGTCAATGATTCCAAGGGCTTCTATCATTGTTTTGGGTGTTCAGCCCACGGTGATGTGATCCGATGGATGACTGACCAGCGCGGACTTTCGTTCATGGATGCAGTGAAGGAATTGGCGTCCGAGGCTGGGATGGAAGTCCCTGCTCCTGATCCGCGCGCGGCTGAGGTGGCCGAGCGGCAGAGCGGGCTTCATGAGGTGATGAAGGGCGCGCAAGACTGGTTTGTCAGCCAGCTTGCCGGTGCGGACGGGGTTAAGGCGCGCGGCTATCTCGCCTCGCGCGGGTTCGATGCGCATACGGTGGCGCGGTTTGGCTTTGGTTATGCGCCGGAAGGGCGGCAGGCGCTTAAAGGTGCGTTGTCGCAGGTTCCGGACGATATGCTTGAAGAAGCCGGCCTTCGCATCGCCCTTGAGGGTAAGGACCCTTACGACAGGTTCCGCGGGCGGCTGATGTTGCCAATTGAGGATGCGCGGGGCCGGGTGATTGCTTTTGGCGGACGAATCCTCGAATCGAGTTCAAGTGATGCTCCTAAATATCTGAATTCACCAGATACACCGCTGTTTGATAAGGGCCGGACGCTTTACAACCTCCATCGCGCTGGGCCGGAATCGCGCCAGACCGGGCGGCTGATCGTCGTCGAAGGCTACATGGACGTGATCGCGCTTGCGGCAGCCGGGATTGGCGATGCGGTGGCGCCGTTGGGCACCGCGCTGACCGAACGGCAGATCGAGATGCTGTGGCGGCTGGTCGAGGCACCGATCCTGTGTTTCGATGGCGATGCCGCCGGGCAACGTGCAGCGATGCGGGCGGTGACGCGCGCCCTTCCCCTGCTTCGCCCCTCGCATACGCTGCGCATATGCCGCCTGCCAACCGGGCTTGACCCTGATGATTTGATCAAACGCGAAGGTGTCGCCGCGATGCACCGCGTGCTGGAGGACGCGCAAAGCCTGATCGACACGCTGTGGCAGCACGAGCGCGATGCGCTGCCGCTGACCACGCCTGAAGAAAAAGCTGGACTCAAAGCGCGGTTGATGGCGCATGTAGAAATGATATCAGACCAAGATATCAAAGCGCTTTACCGCCGCGAGTTGCTCGAAAAATATTCCGCGTTCGCCTTCCCGCCGCGCGAAAAAACGCCGTTTGTACCGCACGGGGCATCTTCTCGCAATTTTCGCCCGCCGGTTCAGCCTGCTTCGGCCGAAGCACGGCATCGGCTTCGCAGCAAGCCAGCCGACGAATTGCAGCGCGCGCTCTGCGCTGCTGTGGTCGCCGGGCTTCACCGCTGGCCTGCCGAGGTGGCGCGCAATCTCGATTCGCTCGGCCGCGCTGCGGCGATGGATCGGCGAATAGACGCCATTCTTGATCGTTTTGACGAAGGCCCCACCCTTGATTCGCAAGCAATTGCCACCACATTGGCCTGTGGTGGCATGGGTTTGCCTGCCGCAGTTGACTACATCGGCGTGAATACGGACTTCCTTTTGGAGCATTTGCCTCCTGAAGAAGCGCGCAATTCGCTGGGTGAAGCCATCAGTTTGCTGGTTGACCGGCCCGCGCTGCAAAGCGCACTGGACGCCGCCACGCAAAGGCACGAAAGGGAGTTCTCGGACGAGACTTTTGGCGAACAGCAGGCCTTGCGAAAGAGATTACTGGAATTCGATGCGCGCTTGCGGCAAATGGCCAGCGCGCGAGCCGTCCCGGCACCCGGGGCAGACTCAAAACAGATGGCGGAATAATGGACGAAGACGATAACACTGGCGGCATGAACGAGGGCGGCGACGCTCCCCTGATTGACCTCAACGATGCCACGATCAAAAAGCTGATCGCGCGCGCCAAACGGCGCGGCGTGATCACGATGGACGAGCTCAACGAGGCGCTGCCCCAGGATCAGATGTCCGCCGATCAGATTGAGGACGTCATGTCTGCAATCTCGGAGATGGGCGTCAACATTGTCGAGAGCGACGAGGACGCGGTCGATCCTGAAGAGCGCAAGGCCGAGGACGCCGAAGACGAAGAGAGCGTTGATGAACGCCCCGACCTCGTCAAAAAGAAGGAGATCATCGAACGCACCGATGATCCGGTGCGGATGTATCTGCGCGAAATGGGCGCGGTTGAACTGCTCAGCCGCGAGGGCGAAATCGCCATCGCCAAGCGGATTGAGGCCGGGCGCGACACGATGATTCTCGGGTTGTGTGAAAGCCCGATCACATTCCACGCAATTATCCAGTGGTCCGAAGCGCTCAATGCTGGTGAAATGCAGCTTCGCGAGATTCTTGATCTTGACGCCATGCTTTCTAAGGAACCTGCGCCTGAAAATCTGACCGAAGAAAGCGAGGAAGCGGCGGACGGCGAAATTACCGAAGCCACCACTGGCCCGACCTACAAGGAAGAAGAAGAGGTCGAGGACGAGCCCGAAGTCGTCGAGGAAGAAGACGAGGAAGGCGTTGAACGCCGCGCTCGCCGCCCGGTTGAGGAAGAGGAGGAGGACAACACCCTCAGCCTG
Organism: Novosphingobium sp.; assembly: GCA_031366845.1. Classification (GTDB taxonomy): domain Bacteria; phylum Pseudomonadota; class Alphaproteobacteria; order Sphingomonadales; family Sphingomonadaceae; genus Novosphingobium. The sequence goes on from JANLOZ010000234.1 coordinate 4,838, forward strand.
GCCCAGATGGAAGCGCAACTCAAGCCTGCCGCGCTGGAGCGGTTTGCCGAGATCACCACACTGTTCAAGAAGTTTGAGAAGATCCAGCATGATCGGCTCGACATCATGGGCGCAGGCGGTGCTTTCACCTCCACGCGCGAAAGAACCTATCAACAGCTGCGCGAAGACCTCACCGCGCACGTTGAATCGGTGCAGTTCCACGCGACCAAGATCGAATATCTGGTCGATAACCTCTATGCCTTCAACCGCCGCCTCACCGCGCTGGGCGGGCAGATGCTGCGATTGGCAGAGCGCCACAAGGTCAACCGCAAGGACTTCCTTGACAGCTACATCGGGCATGAGCTTGATGATGCGTGGCTTTCCGCAAACGCCAGCCGTGACAAGAAGTGGGCGGCGTTTGCCGAAGTCGAAGCCGATTCGGTTGAGCGCATTCGCGCCGAGGTTTCCGACATTGCATCGGCCACCGGCATGGCGCTCGGCGAATTCCGCCGCATCGTCAACATGGTGCAAAAGGGCGAGCGTGAAGCGCGCATCGCCAAAAAGGAAATGGTTGAGGCCAACCTGCGCCTGGTGATTTCCATTGCGAAAAAGTACACGAACAGAGGCCTGCAATTCCTTGATCTTATTCAGGAAGGCAACATCGGCTTGATGAAGGCGGTCGACAAATTCGAATATCGCCGCGGCTACAAGTTCAGCACCTATGCCACCTGGTGGATCCGGCAGGCAATCACGCGTTCAATCGCCGATCAGGCCCGGACGATCCGCATTCCGGTGCATATGATCGAAACGATCAACAAACTGGTCCGCACCAGCCGCCAGTTCCTCCACGAGCAGGGCCGCGAGCCGACGCCCGAAGAAATGGCCGAGCGCCTTTCAATGCCGCTCGAAAAAGTGCGCAAGGTGATGAAAATCGCCAAGGAGCCGATCAGCCTCGAAACGCCGATTGGCGACGAGGAAGATTCGCATCTGGGTGATTTCATCGAGGACAAGAACGCGATCATCCCGGTCGATGCGGCGATTCAGGCGAACCTCAAGGAAACCGTCACCCGCGT
>JANLOZ010000249.1:0-4009 GCA_031366845.1 Novosphingobium sp.
GAAACCCTTGTCCGTAATCTCGCGCTTTTCAGGCAGGACACCGCCGCCGAAGCTCGGACTGGGCCAGCTCGATTTGACGTCCCACACCGTCGAACCACCGCGCGGCACCAGGCTCAGCGCCCGCGCCCCGCGCAGGCCGAATGCATAGTCAATCGTCAGCTCGCCCTGCCCGTCCCACGGCAGAAACGCGAAAAATCCCTGCCCACCCGAAGCCCCCGGCCCCTTGCCCGGCTGCACGCCAAGCGGCTTGCCATTGGCGCTGAGCGTGCCGCCAGTAGTCAGCCCGCGCGCGTCGGAGGCACCAACGCGCAGCTCGGCGCGGTCCCACATCAGCCGCTCGCGCGTGACGCCATAGCGTTCAAGGTCCGCAGGCAAAGCAAATTTCGCCGCGCCCTTCACCTGCGCCGTGTAGAGCACAGATTTGTAGATCGACTTGACCCGCGCTTCAGGATCGACCTGCGCCCCGACGCGGTTTTCGGTTGGCGAGATGTAGAACATCTTCTCGACCTCGACCGCCCGGCTCACCTGCTTGCCGCCGACCTCTTCGAGCGTAGTCTCGGTGGTGCGGAACGGCACGGCAATCAGCGGCCCGGACAAAACCTGTGCCCCGCCCCAACCGGCGTTGATCTCCGCCTGCGCGGTCTGTGCCTGGTTTTGCCGGTCATAGACCAGCGCGTACGTCATCAACAGCGGCACCGTCAGCAACATACCCACCAGCATAACGAACAGCAGGCGGATGCCCGGCGATCTTTCCTTGCGCAGTCCAAAAGCCATGATTTGCCGCTCCGATACGATGAGTCGTGCTATAATAGCGACAAAGCGATTTAAGGGAAGCGAAAATCGACGAATCGAAACAACGGCGGGGGCGGATCGCTCCACCCCCGCCGCGCGGCCAAGGACTGGGGGCTAACCGGCCTTGGACATCCGGGCGATTTCTTCGTCGAGCGATCTGACCACTTCGTCGCGGATCTTGTCTGACATCGATTTGTCATTGGCGATCCGGTCGCGCGCATGGCGCAAGCCGTTGATCGCGGCCCCTTTTGCATGCGCCGTCTGGCACAGCTTCACCCTGACAATTTTGCGCGCGGAATCAGTTCCGACACTGTTGGTCTCCACCATTGCCGGGCCATCCTTATCGCTACAGGTCATCGCGCCATCGGCCATCGCCATTGCCATGATGTCGTGATCGCTATGCTTGCCATCAGCCGAATTGATCACAATCCGCCGCACTTCGCGGTGCGGAGTTCCCGGGGTGTCGGGCGTCGCGGGAACGGCAGTATCGGTGATAACCACCGCCCCGTGATGCGCCTCGATCTCCGCCATCCTTGCGTCGATCTGGGCATCGCTCATGTCTTCGTCGGTGCTGAAGGTCACGGTCTTGCCATCGCGGGTGATGGTGCGGGTTTTCATCCTGGCGGGATCGCCGTGGGCACCGGCATGGCGGATGATGACCACGCGCTTTTCGACGTGGGGAGCGGTCGGGTCTGCCGGAGCAGCAGCCGGAACGGGCGGCGTAGGCGGGGCAGGCGGCATATCCGGCGCGGCATAGCCAATTGTCGCGGTGAGCGGCAGCGCGAGCGCGGCGCCCCAGATCAGGCTGCGGCCAAGGCGGCGGCGCATTGCGGTGGGTTCGGGCATGGTCAGGTTCCTCAGGCGGTGGATAATCGATTTCTCTCCGAGAACGAGGCAGGCCATGGCGGCAGCGAGCGACAGTCGCGGGCCGCCGGTGAGTTTTCGCGGGGCAGGACGACGAATTACCCCTTGATATGCGGCAGCACCTTGTCGGCATAGAGCTTCAACTGCTGATAAACCACATCATAAGGCAGCCCGCCAAAGCTGAAATTGCACAGCATTTCATAATCACCCACCATCGAATGGCGCAGCTTGTGGTGTTCGATCAGTTCTTCGGGCGTGCCGATCATATTGCCCGAAATGTAATCACGATAGGCCTTCTCCAGCCCGCCTGCTGCCTCCGCCGCCGCGCCCATATAGGCATAGGTGGCATAGCTCGGCAGCGCCTTGAAATGGTCGGACATGAATTCATAGTGATTGCCAACAGTTTCAAACATCCTGCTGAAATATCTATCACAATGCTCAGTAACCCTGGCCTTGTCCTGATGGCAGATGACAAAATCCGAGATGATAAAAGGTGGTGCGGCCTTGTGGTGAAGCTGCTGAAAAGTAGCGCGATAGGCCTCGATCTCGGGGATCGAACTGCGCCAATCCCCCTGGCTGAAGCGCAACGTCTTGAGGCCAAACCGCGCCGCCGTTTCCACCGAGCTCGGCGACATCGACACCATCACCATCGAATCCTTCCACGAACGCGCAGGACGCGGGCGGATCTCGCTGCGCGGGATGTTATACCACTTGCCCTCGGCTTCAACGATCCCGGTTTCCATGCCCGCGATGATGATCGCCGCCGCCTCGTCAAACATCTCGCGGCTGTCTGCCAGCTCGACCCCGAACGAGCGAAATTCCCGCCGCGCCGCCCCGCGCCCCATGCCAAGGATCAGCCGCCCCTCGCTCAACGCATCAAGCTGCAAGGCCGATTCCACCACCCGCAACGGATTGTTCCACGGCAGAATCACCGCGCCGGTAATCAGCTGGATTCGCGAAGTCTTCGCCGCGACATAGGACAGCATGCCGAACGGATCGGGGCAGGCGGCATAGTCGGTAAAGTGGTGCTCAACCGGGCCGACAAAATCAAACCCCATTGCTTCGGCTTCAACTGCCAGCCTGGTTTCGCGCAGGAAGAATTCATGATCGGGGGTGCCGTCAAGGTTCTGATACCCGAGGTGCATACCAACGCGCATCGTTCAGTCCTCCCCTCGCAGCGAATCGCGTTCGCCGGTGTTGTCGGAGGCAATAATGTCACCTGATGCGTTTCAATAGCAAGCGGATTTTACCGAGGCTTGCTGGCGTTACCAATATTTGGTAATCGAGGGCGCATGGCCAGCAAGAACACCTCCATCGCCCTCGGAGCGCCCTTCACCGATTTCGCCCGCCGCAAAGTGGAGAGCGGCGAATTTGGCTCGACCAGCGAGGTCGTGCGTGAAGCAATGCGGCAGTTCATGCACGAGGATATGCGGATTGTGGCGTTGCGGGCCATCATTCAGAAATCGCTGGATAGCGGGCCTGCCGTAGAGTTCGATATCGACGCCTGGTTCGAGGAAAAGTTCCCAACCGAATGAAGCGGAAGCTGATCTACAGTCTCGACGCGCTGGCCGATCTGAACGAGGCCGACGCCTACACTCGGCAAACCTGGGGAGACCAACAAGCCAAGCGCTATGTTGCGACGCTGGTGGCTGACATCAAAGCACTGAGAGCCTCGGCCATGCGCTATCCTGTTCACGAACAGGTCTATCCCGGCCTACGCCGCAAGCGCAGCGGGATGCACCACATTTACTACCTCGCCACCAAGGACTTCGTGGAAGTGCTGAACGTGATCCACGTCCAGCGCGATCCGGGGATGCATTTGAAGCTGGAGACTTGGCGGGATGAGTGATACCCTAGCTATGCAGCCAGATTGCGAACCCGCGTTTGGTCTCCCCGCCCGGCGATCAGGCCAGCGATGGATATATCCTCGTCGAGTTCGTCCCAGTGAAGGCCTACCCGGCTGAGTTCCACCTTGGCGCGTGCTTCTGGTGAGCCATGCAACAGGCGGGGGAACCATGCGAGTGGAATGCCGAGCGTTCGGCCATCTGCGAGATCGACCCAGAAGCTGTGCTCGTCAAAACGAACTGCGAGCGGCTCGGGCGAGGTGGCTTGAGGATCAGGCGAAATGGTCATTCCAGATGCTTTCGATAAGCTCGCGGCGCTGTTCGATCACCGCAACGAGCCGCGTCAGGTCGCGCGGCGAGAAACCCCGATTATACGCCAAAGTGACTTCGGGTCGAAGCCAAAATTTCGCATTGTCCCGCCCCTTGCGGACATGGATATGGGCAGGTTCGCGCGGGGCGCCCTCTTCCGAATAGAAGTGAAAACTGAAACCGTTCCAGCTGAAGACCTT
>JANLOZ010000262.1:0-4152 GCA_031366845.1 Novosphingobium sp.
CTGGGCACGCGCGAGATGGCATCAGAGGCCCTGCTGATGGGGCTGCGCTTGACCGAAGGGCTTGATATGGGCGCACTGTCTGCGCGGTTCAGCCTGGCGCAGGAGGCGCTGTGCGACTTCGACAAGCTGGGTTTTTACAAAGGCAAAGGCCTCACCTGGCAGAGCGGCAACCGGATTGGCGTGACGGAGGCGGGAATGCCGCTGCTCGATGGCCTTCTCGCCGAACTGGTGCCTCAGGGGTTGGTGGCGGGATGAATTCAACCTGTCACCCTAATGCCGCTCATCCTGAGCCTGTCGAAGGACTGTCCTTGTTCTTGAAGCCTCGCGCTAGGCCCAAAGAAAAAAGCAGTGCTTCGACAGGCTCAGCATGGACGGGGTTTTGGGAGTTAAGAGCGTGAAACACCGCGAACTCCTCTCCCAATGGCGGGACCACCTCACCCATAACCGCCGCCGCAGCCCCCACACCGTCCGCGCCTATGTCGCGACGGCTGGGCGCCTGCTGGAAGAAACTGGCAGCGCCGACTGGCCCGCACTCGCCCGGCTCGATGCTGCCGCCTTGCGCAACCAGCTTGCCCGCCGCCGTGCGGAGGGGATTGGTAATGTCTCCGCCGCACGCGAATTATCGGCGCTCAAGTCGTTCATCGCCTTCGCCCGCGAACAGGCCGGGCTGCCCGATCCATCCCCCCCGCGCCTGCGGGGGCCGCGCATCAAGAAGGGCCTGCCGCGACCTGTCACGCCTGATGAGGCGGTGAACCTCGCCGCGACGGTTAACGATGATGCCGCCGAGCAATGGATCGGCGCGCGCGATCGGGCGGTGCTGTTGCTGCTTTATGGCGCGGGCATGCGGATTGCTGAGGCGCTGTCGCTCACTGGCGCCGCGCTGCCTCTCGGCGAAACCATTGTTGTCACCGGCAAGGGCAACAAACAGCGCGTCGTGCCACTGTTGCCGCTGGTGCGCGAAGCCGTGACCGATTACCTCGGCAAATGCCCCTATCCGGCCGAGCGGGATAAACCCCTGTTCCGCGGAACACGCGGCGGGGCACTGTCGGCTGGCATGGTGCAAAAGGCGATGGCGCGCGCGAGGATTGCACTCGGCCTGCCGCCCAGCGCCACTCCCCACGCGCTGCGCCATTCCTTCGCCACGCACCTGCTGTCTGCCGGAGCTGACCTCAGGAGCTTGCAGGAACTGCTCGGCCACGTCAGTCTGAGTTCTACGCAAATCTATACCAAAGTGGATGCGGCGCTGCTGCTCGATGTTTACAGGAATGCGCACCCGAGGGAAAAATAGGGACTGTCCCTAATTACAAAATGGATCGAATATCTGAACCAAACCCGTCCATGCTGAGCTTGTCGAAGCACTGCTTTTTTCTTCGCGCCTCACGCACAACCGCCGAAAGAAAAGCAATCCTTCGACAAGCTCAGGATGGACGGACATTGTGAGAGAGTTGATTCACATTTCCAGTATCTTCCACTATCAGGAGAACTCATGACCACCCGCGTTATCCTCAATGTCATCGGCAGTGACCGCCCCGGCCTCACCCAGGCGCTGGCCGACGCTGTGCTGGGCGCAGGCGGCAATTGGCTGGAAAGTCACCTCACGCGGCTTGGCGGCAAGTTTGTCGGCGCGGTGCTGGTGGAGCTGGATGATGGCAAGCTCGCTAGCCTTGAGCAGCAGGTTCGCAAGGTCGATGCCAGCGGCTTGCAGGTGGCGATTGCCTTCGCGGGGGATGAGGCGGCACCGGCTGACGGATCCCTGAGCTTTGAACTCGTCGGACAAGACCGCCCCGGCATCGTCCGCGAGGTAACCGGCGTGCTGGCCGCGCTCGGCGTGAACATCGAGGATTTCACCTCGGCCACCGAACCCAGCGCCCATTCCGGCGGACAACTGTTCCGCGCCGGGGCAAGGCTCTCGCTGCCCCAAGGCACCAGCCCCGATCAGGTCCGCGATGCGCTGGAGGCGATCTCGGGGGAGATTATGGTGGATGTGGTGATTGGTGGGTGACATTGGAAAACGTGCAATGACTGAAAACAACCTATCAGCGCATATCTCTTCGCTCGAGGACATGGGCCAGCGTTTCGTCGCAGCGTGGAAGGCGACCGAAGCTGGCGAGGAACAGCCGCGCGATCATGTCACCTTCCTTGGGCTCGAGGCTTTCATGGCGGCGATGTCGCCCCGCAGGCTCGAACTGATGCGCCACTTGCGCCGCGCCGGAGCCATGTCGGTGCGGAAGCTCAGCCAGGAACTGGGGCGCGATTACAAATCGGTGCACAGCGAAGTTGCCCGGCTGATCGATGCCGGACTGATCGAGCGGGCGTCGAAAGACTCCGTGTCGGTGCAGTGGGATCGGATGGTGACGGAACTCGATTTGGCGGCTTGAGTGGTGTTGGTTCGCGATACACTTCGAGACGGGGGCAAAGATCAGAGCCACTCTGCTCGCTAATCCAATAACTTGTCCCATCTATCCAAGTGGGGATCAGGGAACCTATTTGTTGCTTCGAGATCACGCCATGTAATATCCGGTGCCTTGTTTGGCCGACCATCATACTTCGAACGCCAAATGGACGAGGCTTCAGTGGTGGTGAGAATTCTGTAACTGACGTCCACGTCTGCCGGTAACCCATCGAATTGTCGGGGCGCGTGGACAAAAATCCAAATTGAGCTGGCCTTTTCGTCGGGACATTGACGGACTAAGTATGGCGCACCCTTATCTTTGACCGTTTTCACCTCGATATGGAATTCATTGCTCATTGGGCTCGTTACAAGAAGGTCGCACTGCCTTGCATTAATACTGGCTGGTCGAACCGCATATCCCAATTCCTGAAGCTTTTTCGAAACATAAAGTTCGCCAATCGCCCCGCTGGATCGGGCGATAATGCTTCGAAGCAAATCGGGGTGTTCATACATCCACGCTATCGCACTCAGTTGAGTGTTGGCATTATCCATCACTCAACCTAACCTCAATCGCATCCCAGATCATCGCCGGAGTATCCGTCCCGTTAAACCCGTCTATCGCGGCAAGGCCGGTCGGCGAAGTCACGTTGATTTCGGTGAGCCATTCGCCGCCGATCACGTCGATGCCGACGAATATCAGCCCGCGCCGTTTCAGTTCGGGGCCCATCGCGGCGCAGATTTCTTCCTCGCGCGCGGTCAGTTCGGTGGGTTCTGCCGAGCCGCCGACTGCGAGGTTTGAGCGGAACTCGCCCTCGCCCGGGCGGCGGTTGATCGCGCCGGCGACCACACCATCGACCAGCACGATCCGCTTGTCTCCTGCCGAAACACTGGGAAGGAAGGTCTGCACCATGAACGGTTCGACCCAGGCGTTCTGGAACATCTCGATCAGCGCGCCAAGGTTGCTGCCGTCTGCGGGCACGCGGAACACCGCCTTGCCGCCGTTGCCGTGCAATGGCTTGATCACCAGATCACCGGGATGGCGCAAGTGGAACGCGCGCACGTCCTCGATCCTGCGGGCGACCATCGTTGGCGGCATGAACCGGGCATAGTCCAGCACCATCACCTTTTCGGGCGCATTGCGCACGGCTTCGGGATCGTTGACCACCAGCGTGGTGCCTTTCAGCCGCTCGAGAATGTGGGTGGCGGTGATATAGCCAAGGTCAAACGGCGGGTCCTGCCGCATCAGCACCACGTCGACATCGGTGGCGAGATCAATCTTGCGGTATTCGCCTTTGGTGAAGTGATCGCCCAAGGCTCGCTGGACAGTAACGGGCGCGGCCCATGCGGTGATCCGGCCCTCATCATAGGCCAGCGTCCCCACATCATAGTGCCACAGCGAAGCCCCGCGCGCCTGCGCAGAGAGCATCAGCGCGAACGAGCTGTCGCCAGCAATATTGATCGTCTCGATGGGGTCCATCTGGACGGCGACGCGAAGAGACATTCAATTAATCCAATGCAATAACAGTTAGCAACTCAACCAGAACCCGTCTGTCCTGAGCTTGTCGAAGGACTGCACTTTCTTCGGCCGCAACGGGCAGGGCCCGAAGAAAAGGACAGTCCTTCGACAAGCTCAGCATGGACGGACTTGGGGCGGTCCGGAGCCTTATTTTACCCCATTGAAGCATTCACAATGTGGCGCGGCCAGCGGCGCGGCGCAAGCAGGAGGACGTCAATCCGCAGATCTTCGCCCGGTTTCTGCC
>JANLOZ010000297.1:0-3737 GCA_031366845.1 Novosphingobium sp.
GGAGAGACCCCACCCCAACCCCTCCCCTGAAGAGGAGGGGCTTAACAAGGCTGCGCAATTTCACCACGGCGTCAGAAACGTCACCGTCAGTTCAGTCTTGCCGTTCGCCGGCACCGCAACTTCCCAGTGCCGCGTATCAGCATCGTCCTGTTGCCCCGGAATTGATTCTGCCGGAATGCGCAGATCGCGCCACCACCACCACTGGCCAAGGCCGGACTGCACCACGTCAACCGTCACCGGCACATCGCGGGCATTGGTTACGACATAGCGCATCTGCGTGCGGTAATAGGTCTTGGGGCGCTCATAACTCGTCTCTTTGACCGTGCCATCGGGATAGGTAACCCGCGCACGCGCATATTTCTCCCATTCGTCGCTGGTGATTACCTCGCGCTTGTCGATCACCGGCTGGACCTTGACGTCGAACGCGTCGCCGGTGCGGATCGCCAGGTTTGAACCGCCCGGCGTGTGCGGAATCTGGCTTTCGCCGATGAACTGTGCCTGGCCCTTGGTATCGCGCATATAGACGCGCACCGTTCCTGCCGGGAGCGCCGCGCCAACACCGCCCGTGCGCGACGACGAGAACTTGAGCACCGATGCCGCGCTCTGCGCCTCGCTGGCGCTGTTCAGCCAGTAATTGCGGAATTCATAGCCCTTGCGCGCGGGCACGCCTTCCGCATTGAGGAAGCTCACCTGTTTGGTCTGCGAATTGGCAATCGTCGTGCGGCCGGTGATCGGATAGACATGAAAATCGCCCATCTGCGCCCCGCCGCTTTCGCTGCCCGGCGTATTGCCGCGCGGGCGCACAACACCGCCGTTGTAGCGGGGGCCATAGACCTGCTGCACCTGCCCAACTTCGCCTGCAACCATCAGCACGCTGGCATTGGCAAAGGTGGTGCCGGTGCTGTTGCTCAGCGTCACCCAGCCCTGCATGTCGATGCGGCCAGCCTTCTCGTCAAACAGCGTGACATAGTCGGCCTTCCAGCCGAGCCCGGGGGTGAGATAGGAGAGCGCCAGCGGGCGCGAACCGGCGCGGGCCGCATCGACGGTGACCGAAAGCGTTGGCCGCGCGCGCAAATTGGGCGGGATCGAATCGAAGATCACGCGGACCGGCAAGCCATCATCGCGCAGCACCTCGATCCGCTCACCAATCTTGAGCACCACGCCGCCATTCGCCGCGAGCACCAGCGCGCGTTCGCGCGTTTCAGCGCCGGTCGCCGGATTGGTGCGCAGCAGCGTCACCGTCTGGCCCACCGCCTTTTCCATCAAGGCTGCGGGTGAAAGCAGGTCATAGTCAAAATTCTGTTCGACAATACCGAAGCCTTCGCCCGACAGCGTTACCGTTTCAGCGCGGATCTGCGCCGAAACATCGGGGAATTCCTGGCGCGAGCGGCCATTCGGCAAATTGACCTGCCGCTCATCATGCACCAGCGCGAGGTTGTTGTTGTAGATGGTCACCGAAACGTCACCCTGCGAATTGCCGAGCACATTTTGCACGGCATTCTGCGCTGGGGCGCTGGCCGGAAGGGCCGCCAGACTGGTGAGAAGTGCTAACCTGATCAGTCGCATGTGTATCCCTTTTCCCAATTTCGGCATTTTGCGGCAAAGGTGTCGCATTTGTCATGCTTTGACCAGCATCAATGCGGTTTGACAAATTCGCTGCGCGCGCCTCTTGTGTTGCCTCAATGCCACACTACATCCCCGGTGTAACAGGAGCCTGATACACCCATGAACCTCGAAAAATTCACTGACCGCGCCAAGGGTTTTCTGCAATCTGCCCAGACCGTTGCCATCCGGATGAACCATCAGCGGATTGCGCCTGAACATCTGCTGAAGGCGCTGCTCGAAGATTCCGAAGGCATGGCCGCCGGGTTGATTGCGCGGGCGGGCGGCAACGCGGTACTCGCGGCGGCCGAGGTCGATAAGGCGCTCGGCAAAATCGCCGCAGTCTCAGGATCAGGCGCGCAAGCCACACCGGCGCTCGATAACGATCTGGTGCGCATTCTGGATCAGGCCGAACAGATCGCCGCAAAATCAGGCGATTCCTATGTCACGGTCGAACGCATGCTGGTCGCGCTGTCGCTGGCCACGACCACGGCGGCGGGGCAGGCGCTGAAAAAGGCCGAGCTTAGCCCGCAGGCGCTTGAAGCGGCGATCACCGCGCTGCGCGGCGGCAAGCGGGCGGACACTGCATCGGCGGAGGAAACCTATCAGGCGCTGGAAAAATACGCGCGTGATCTCACCCAGGCGGCGCGCGATGGCAAGCTTGATCCGGTAATCGGCCGCGACGAGGAAATTCGCCGCACGATCCAGATCCTCGCCCGCCGGACCAAGAACAACCCGGCGCTGATCGGCGAACCCGGGGTTGGCAAAACCGCCATTGCTGAAGGCCTCGCGCTGCGCATTGCCAATGGGGATGTCCCCGATAGCCTCAAGGGTCGCCGCCTGATGTCGCTCGACATGGGCAGCCTGATCGCAGGCGCCAAATATCGCGGTGAGTTTGAGGAGCGGCTGAAATCCGTGCTCGATGAGGTTAAAGGCGCAGAAGGCGACATCATCCTGTTTATCGATGAGATGCACACGCTGATCGGCGCGGGCAAGGGCGAGGGCGCGATGGATGCGGGCAACCTGCTCAAGCCTGCGCTGGCACGCGGCGAGCTGCACTGCATCGGCGCGACGACGCTCGATGAATACCAGAAATACGTCGAGAAAGACCCGGCGCTGCAACGGCGGTTCCAGCCGGTGTTTGTGGGCGAGCCGACCGTGGACGACACCATTTCGATCCTGCGCGGACTGAAAGACCGCTACGAATTGCACCACGGCGTGCGGATAACCGATGGCGCCATCGTTGCCGCCGCGACGCTTTCCAACCGCTACATCGCTGACCGGTTCCTGCCCGACAAGGCCATCGACCTCATGGACGAGGCCGCGAGCCGCATCCGCATGGAGGTGGAATCCAAGCCCGAAGAAATCGAAAACCTCGACCGCCGGATCATCCAGCTCAAGATCGAGGAAATGGCGCTGGGGCGCGAAAGTGATCGCCCGTCGAAGGACCGGCTCGCGGCGCTGCGCGAGGAGCTTGCTGGGCTGGAGGAGCAGTCTGCCGCGCTCACCACCCGCTGGCAGAACGAGCGTGACAAGATCGCTTCCGAAGCCAGGATCAAGGAAGCGCTCGACGCCGCCCGGATCGAGCTCGAACAGGCGCAGCGCGGCGGAGACCTGGGCCGCGCGGGTGAGCTTTCCTATGGCACGATTCCGGCGCTCGAAAAGCAGCTCGCCGAGGCCGAAGGCGTGGGCGACAACGCCCTGCTGCGCGAAGAAGTCACCGCCGACGACATCGCCGCTGTGGTCTCCAAATGGACCGGGGTGCCGGTGGACCGAATGATGGAAGGCGAACGCGAAAAGCTGCTCAAGATGGAGCAGGTGATCGGCGCGCGGGTTATCGGCCAGGCTGCCGCAGTTGCCGCCGTTTCAAGGGCCGTCCGCCGTGCCCGTGCGGGCTTGCAGGATCCCAACCGGCCCTTGGGCTCGTTCCTGTTCCTCGGCCCCACCGGCGTCGGCAAGACCGAACTGACCAAGGCGCTCGCCGGGTTTCTGTTCGATGATGACGCCGCGATGGTGCGTATCGACATGAGCGAATTCATGGAAAAGCACGCGGTCAGCCGCCTGATCGGCGCGCCTCCGGGCTATGTCGGCTATGATGAAGGCGGGGTGCTTACCGAAGCCGTCCGCCGCCGCCC
>JANLOZ010000314.1:0-11096 GCA_031366845.1 Novosphingobium sp.
GGCACCAGCCCGCTCCCCCGCCCGGCCACCCCCCCTCGGCCAACCAGGCGATTGTACAATTTGGGGGGCGGGGGGGGGGAGCGGGCTGGTGCCGGTTCGACGCAAGGCGGAAAAACTCTAATTCAGTCGAGGTCAGTCCACTTGTCAAAAGCCGCAGCCTGCCCGTGCACGGTGCCGAGTGCATCGCACAGCGTCCACACCGTCGCCGCTTCAATTCGGAAACGGCGATGTCTGGCTGATATGCGCACCCCGGCATAGTCATCGATAAACCCGTCGCGGCTCACGCGGTCAAACAAGGCCTGCCGCTCTTCGCGCACCGGTTCCTCGGCTGAAAAGCGCGACGGGCTGCCGAGGAACGCCTCTAGGCTGGTTTCAAACCGCACCAGTGCTGCGCGGTTGCCGAAGAAAAACAATGGATCGTCTTCAGTGCCATGGGCAACGATCACCTGCGGAGCCTGCCACAGCGCCTGCAATGGCTCGGCACCATCTGGTACCAGCGCGCGCCCGGTCAGCCGCAAATAGCTATCAGCGATGCGGGCAATCCGGACGGCAACCTGGGGCTCGCGATAGGCATGGGGAAGCGCATACATCGTATCCTGATGGATCAGGCGGCGCTGCGGGTAAAGTGCCCGGCCTGTACATCTTAACCAACCCGGCTGTGCCGGATTGCAACGCAGTGCTCCAATGATCCAATTATGCAGCACTGCACGCTATACGAATCGTTACCGACGGTTTAACCTTGTCAACAGTCGCGTTTCTGTCCCCTGAGCGGCATAGCGCGACATTGTGGGGTTGCCATCAATGCTTGCCGTGCTTGTGATGAATGCTGTGGGGCCCGCGCTGCTCGCATCTTCTGCGGCGGCGGTTGCCGGTGATCAGCAAAGCGAAGTGCAGCAAGCCGAAATCTCGATCCCAAAGGATCCGCCGCACGTCGCCGATCCGGTTGCCAAACCGCGCAACATCTTTGACGGCAACTATCTGATTATCGGTGCCGGGGTAATAATCGGACCAGGTTCGGAAGGCTCGGATCGCAAGGTGCCGTTGTTGGCATTCGGCCTAATGGGCAGGGTTCGCGGTATTGATATCGCCGCGCGCGCCGGCGGGGTTGCGCTTGATTTCCTTAAGGACAAACCCGGCGCTAAGCTTACCTGGTCGGTCGGACCGGTGATCCGTCTGCGCGGCAATCCGGCAAAACTGCCATCACTTACCTCGCCCGAAACGCTGAAGGGCACGCCCGAGGCAGGCGTTGCGCTCGGCGCTCAGTTTCACCGCTTGCTCGATGGCTATGATTCGCTTTCGATCGGCACCGATGTGCGCTGGGACATTTCGGGGAATGGCACCGGCAGGGTAATCTCGCCATCGGTCAGCTACATGACCCCGGTCAGCCGTGCACAGATCGTGGGCCTGACGTTTTCTGCCGACCACGTTGACGGCAAGTTCGCCAGCCTCAACTATTCGGTCAATGCCAACGGGACGATCAATTCAACCTTGCCCACCTATGTCGCCCGATCCGGCTGGCGCAGCATGGGCCTGCGCGCCTACACCGTCTATGATCTTGATCGCAATCTGACAAACGGCGGTTTTTCCATCGCTGGCGGGGTGAGTTGGTCAACCCTGCTGGGCAGCGCCGCGCAGTCACCACGCATCCGGCGCAAACAGCAGTTCACCTATGGCGCGGTGGTGGCCTACGCGTTTTAACGGGTTGCGTGAAGTTGCTGGTGATGCGCATCGCGCATCATTGAAGACGAATAGGGCGCAATCAGTGCCGCCGCATCAATCCACCCGCCGCGTAGCCAGATGTCTTGCGCAGATCCAGGCAGGATCACTGGCATCCGCGAAATTCCTTCGGTGCGCAGCAGGGCATTGGCCTCGCAGGTGAGCAGGGCAAAGCTCGGCACCTCGCTATCTTTCCACACCCCGGCGAAGGCACACAACGGCTGATCGGAGGGGGCGAACCAGTGCTGACGCCGCTTTCCGGTCTGCGGATCAGCGCGCCCCCATTCCATGAAAGCCGTGGCGGGAACCAGGCAGCGAAACTCAGCATTGCGCAGGTTGCCGATCCAGAACGGGCTATCGGGATTGCGCACGGTGAGCACGGCACGCAAGGGATCGCCCGCATTGGGCGGCGGCGGCACGCCCCACTGGCGCGGGATCAACCGGCGCGGCTGGCGATCAAGTCGAGGCCCGGCAACAAATTCGCGGCCTGCGGTTATGATCGGGGCGAATTGCCCCGACGCGATTGTCCCGCCCGGCCAGGGATCATTCCCGGCGCTCAGGCCAAACTGCGCGGCAATAGCCCTGGCATCGGCATCGAGGCGATAGAGCATGGTCATGCTCGATTTGCAGCGCTGCGTTGCACCTTCAATTAACCTACTTGCCAAATTTATCGGCATCGGATAGGAGGCTTCGCAATGGAAAAACGCAAGCCGCATTGTCCGCTGCCCGTCCTTCACACACTCGTCGAGCAGGGGCAAGTCCGGGCGACGATGACGGCGCTGAGCGGTGCAGCAGCGATGGATTTAGGGTTCGAGGACATGCTGAATGTCATCCGCGCGCTGACCAGTGCCGATTTCTACAAGAGCATGACGAGCCATGCCGACCACCGTATCTGGCAAGACGTTTACCAACCATCGACTGCGGCTGGCGACATCTACCTCAAACTGACGGTGATCGACGATCTGCTGATCGTTTCGTTCAAGGAGCTATGACGATGAAGTGCCCCAATTGCGGAGCGGCCGAACTGGTCCGGGCCACCCGTGACATGCCCTATATATACAAGGGTGAAACCAGCGTGATCGCTCAGGTTGTCGGCGACTGGTGCCCCGCCTGCGGCGAAGGTGTGTTCGACGCCGAAGTGTCGCGCCGGGTCAGCGTGGCGATGAAAGCGTTCGGCAAGCAGGTCAACGCCGCGATCGTCGATCCCGCGTTCATCTCCGCTGTCCGCAAAAAGCTCCATCTCGACCAACAGGAAGCGGCAGAGATTTTCGGTGGCGGGGCCAATGCCTTTTCGCGCTACGAAAACGGCAAGACCAAGCCGCCGCTGGCGCTAATCAAGCTGTTCAGGGTGCTCGACCGGCACCCGGATTTGCTGGCGGAAGTGAGGACGGCGTGATTGCAGAGCCGACGCCAGTCGAGCCAGATGCCTGGAGCGCCGCGCTCTCAACCTGGTCGACCACCCGCGAAAAAGTGCTCGAGCACCGCTTTATCGCCGAAGTAACCGCAGCAATCTGGCGCGCGGGTCGGTTCGATTTTTCGGTATCGCACAGCGAGGTCGATAACAGCGGCTATGACGTGATCATCGAAGTGGGCGAGGTCATTCGGCATATCCAGCTAAAGGCGATGCAGAGCGGCGGCACCCGCCGCGACTTCGGGCTGCAAATGCGGCTGGCAGACAAGCCTTCGGCCTGCGCAGTGCTCATGATCCATAACGCGAAGACGCTTGAGGTAGACCAATGGCTCTTGTTCGCCGGCCTGCCGGGTGCACCGATCCCGCCCTTGGGCGACAAGCTGGTCAAGCACACCAAGGGCGATCGAAGCGGCTTCAAGGCGGTGCGCCCGGCCTTGCGGAATGTACCGATATCGGCATTCGTGCCGCTGTCCGGCACTGCCGAACTGATTCAGAAGTTGTTTGGCGACGAGGTTGCGCTTGGCATGGACCCGACCCCGGCCTAATACCACCCATCCCCGGGGAGTCGTGTGACTGAGAGGGGCTGGTAACGCAGCCCGACCCGTTGAACCTGAACCCGTTAGCACGGGCGGAGGGAAGGGTTGCCGCATGTCTGTGCGCGCCCCTGCCCGCCTCGCCCAACAAGGAAGCGCGCATGGCCGACATCAACGCAAAGTTCGAAATTGGCGTCACTACCGGGGCGATCCGGGGATCGAAAAAGATCCACGTCGGCCCTCTCGGCGTTGCCATGCGCGAGATTTCGCTCGAGCCGAGCTCGGGCGAGCCGCCGTTGCGTGTATATGACACATCGGGGCCTTACACTGACAGCGAGGTACTGATCGATATTTCGGCGGGCCTGCGCGAAATTCGCAGCGACTGGATCCGCGCACGCGGCGATGTTGAAGAAGTCACCCAGCGTGCAGTCAAACCTGAGGACAACGGCCAGCTCGGGCCGGATCGTTCGGGCGGCGTGCCCGCCTTTCCCAATGTGCGCCGCCAGGTGCTGCGCGCGCATGCCGGGGCCAACGTCAGCCAGATGCACTATGCGCGCAAGGGGGTCATTACCCCCGAAATGGAATATGTCGCCACCCGCGAGAACCTCGGTCGTGCGATGCTTAAGGAATACCAGCGCGATGGCGAAAGCTATGGCGCGGCGATCCCCGATTTCGTCACGCCCGAATTCGTCCGCGATGAAGTGGCGCGGGGCCGCGCGATCATCCCCAGCAACATCAACCACCCTGAATCCGAGCCGATGGCGATCGGGCGCAACTTTCACGTCAAGATCAATTCCAATATCGGCAATTCGGCGGTGGCATCGGACGTGGCGTCTGAAGTCGACAAGATGGTCTGGTCGATCCGCTGGGGCGCGGACACGGTGATGGACCTCTCTACGGGGCGCAACATTCATGACACCCGCGAGTGGATCCTGCGCAACAGCCCCGTGCCGATCGGCACCGTGCCGATCTATCAGGCGCTGGAAAAGGTCGGCGGCGTCGCAGAAGACCTGACCTGGGAGATCTTCCGCGATACCCTGATCGAGCAGGCCGAGCAGGGCGTCGATTATTTCACCATCCACGCCGGCGTGCGCCTGCCCTATATCCCGCTCGCGGCCAAACGCATGACCGGGATCGTATCGCGCGGCGGCAGCATCATGGCCAAGTGGTGCCTCGCGCATCACAAGGAATCGTTCCTTTACGAACGGTTCGACGAGATCACCGAGATCATGAAGGCCTATGACGTCGCCTATTCGCTGGGCGATGGCCTGCGCCCCGGATCGATCTATGATGCCAACGACGAAGCCCAGTTCGCCGAACTTTACACGCTGGGTGAGCTGACCAAGCGCGCCTGGGCGCAAGACGTTCAGGTGATGATCGAAGGCCCCGGCCACGTGCCGATGCACAAGATCAAGGAGAACATGGACAAGCAGCTTGAGGCTTGCGGCGAGGCCCCGTTCTACACGCTCGGGCCGCTGGTTACCGATATTGCACCGGGATATGACCACATCACCAGCGGCATCGGCGCGGCGCAGATCGGCTGGTATGGCACGGCGATGCTCTGCTACGTCACACCGAAGGAGCACCTTGGCCTGCCTGACCGTGATGACGTCAAGGTTGGCGTAATCACCTACAAGCTCGCCGCCCACGCGGCCGATCTGGCGAAGGGCCACCCGGCGTCGCAGATGCGCGATGACGCGCTGAGCAAGGCGCGGTTCGAATTCCGCTGGCGCGACCAGTTCAACCTGTCTTTGGACCCGGACACGGCGGAGCAATACCATGACCAGACGCTCCCGGCCGAAGGCGCAAAGACCGCGCATTTCTGTTCGATGTGCGGGCCAAAGTTCTGTTCGATGAAGATCAGTCAGGAAGTGCGGGAATTTGCGGCGAAGCAGAATTCCGGGGTGGATGCGTTTATTGCCGCCTCCCCCGTCGATGCAGAGGCCGGGATGCAGGCCATGTCCGAAGTGTTCAAGGAAAAGGGCGGGGAACTTTATTTGGCGGTGGACGAACTGGACGCCACTAACGATACCTAGGTTCCGCTGGCTGCAGCTTCGCGAACCTGCACCTTCGTCATCGCGGAGAGGCAGTTGCCAAACACACCTATGCGGATTACGTTACATGTAACGGAGGCGCGTATGGGTGTGCATGTAAACCTGACCGGAGCGCAACGCGTAGCAAAGCGCCGCGCTGCCCTGCGTGCGCAAGGGTTGCGTCCAAGGCAAATCTGGCTACCCGATCTGCGCGATCCCAAGGTACGTGCGCGCATTCAGGCCGATGCCGCTGCGCTTGCGGCACAGTCGCACCGATGGGACGATTTCTGGATCGACATAGAAGCACTACAAGCCGATCTTTGGGACAGCGAACCACCGCCTCTCTTTCGCGATCCGGACGAAAGCGATTCAGGATCAGCGGCACGGTGAAGCGCGGCGATGTGGTCATCGCAACCGGACCGGGATTCGGCACAAAGCCGCGCCCCTATGTTGTCATCCAATCGGATGATTACGCCGTTTTGACCACGCAAATCCTGCTGCCGACCACCAGCGATCTTGCCGATCCCCCATCCAGATTGCGCGTTCGCATAGAGCCAACCGAGGCCAACAGCCTGCGTGAAACGTCGGACGTGATGACTGACATTCCGGTGACAGTCAGGGCAAACAAGGTTCATCAGCATATTGGCAGACTCAGCAAAGGCGATCTGGCGCGGGTGGAGCAAGCACTTGGGCTGGTGCTGGGTTTTGCGGGGTGAGTTTGATAAAGCAAACAGACACATGCCGCTGCCGGTGATTCTGCGGCAGCGCCAAGAAGGATCAGGACAAGGCAATCAAGCAGGCGAAAGACATGGCCAAAGTGCTTTAGATTTTTGACGGGAATTGCTCACGCCCGGTAAACACCCAGAGCAGTAAGTGCACGGGGCAATGGAAGCGAAGTGGAAAACATGGCCAAGCTGGAAACCACGCCCTTCGATGGGGCCAAATATATCAGGACGCCGGAAGACGTCATCGATACGCTCAACGATGCGCTGGAAAGTGGCGAAGCGGGTTACATTGCCGTGGCGCTGGGCGCAGTCGCCCGCTCCGAAGGCATGACCAAGATCGCCGCCAAGACCGGGGTCAACCGGCAGGCGCTTTACACTGCGCTGGGTGAGAACGGCAATCCGACGCTGGAGACCTTGCTCAAGGTGCTATCGGCGCTGGGCATCAGGCTGAAGTGCGAGGCTGATCCGCCGCAGGCGGCCTAGCCGGAATGGCGGAAAAATCAGCCGAATTCTTGAAGGGCAGGGGCGATTTGTATGTTGGAACAGGCGGACGCGGGCACGATTGAACCGGGTGCATCGGCGTCCTCGGGCATAAGGCGCAGCGCCTTTGCGCCCGATACCTATGAACGGGTGCTGGCCTTGGGATCAATGCTGATGCTCGCTGCGGTGCTGGCTGCACTGGCGCGCGGGTTTAGCCAGTGGCATCTGCTGCCGCCGGTGATCTGGGCGCATCTGCTCACCATCATCATCGCGCTGGGGCTCACGCCAATGATGCTGCTGCGCCCGCGCGGCGACAGGCTTCACCGCGTGCTCGGCTGGATCTGGGCCTCGTCCATGGCGCTGACCGCGGCGATAAGTCTGGCGGTCAAAGTTATCACGCCGGGGCACTTTTCGCTGATCCATCTGCTCTCGGTCTATACCTTGGTTCAGGTGCCGATCATCGTTTTTTCCGCGCGCAGCCACAACATCAGGCGCCACCGGGGCGGAGTGCGCGGCATGGTTACCGGCGCGCTTCTGATCGCCGGGTTTTTCACTTTCCCGTTTGGCCGGCTGATGGGAGCCTGGCTGTTTGGCTGAGGCGAATCACCCGCCCGTTCGATTACCGCAAGTATAATACCGACGATCATCGCGAGGCTATCCCGCAGGTCGAGTTCGAAAATGCCTGATTGACCGCGACGAAACCCTTTTGAACCACCTTGGGGGGACATGCCAATGGCGTGTCCCCCCACCAGCATGTGCGGCACGCAGTTCGGTGGGAGCGGGAAAAGGACAATTGGCGGCGTGGACGCGGCTTCAGGTTGGTGAAGGCGCGTCCGGGTTTGCCGCGCGGTCTTCATTGGTGGCCGCGTCGTCGTCCGGATCAGGAAGGTTTGCCAGATCGGGGTCCGCATAAACCTCCGGCGTTACATTGCGGGCGGCACGCTGTCCCGGTTGGCCATAGGAATCCGCAGCCGCGTAATCAGCCTGTGCTTGATAAACCGCCGAGCGCGCATAGGACGGCACCCCCGCATAAGAAGGCCCCCCCGCATAGGAAGGCCCCCCCGCATAGGAAGGCAAGGGCGCGGACTGTTGGCTCCAGGCGACATCAGGGATGACTTCACTCGGCCCGGATTCAACAAATTGATACGACGCGCTGCTGTAGTTTGCCGCGCCCTGCGGACGGTAAGGTGCAGCATCATCTGCCATCACCATAACCGGCCTTGGCACGGCAAGTCCCAGAATCAGCGCGCACAGTGCGGATCCGGCGAACAGATATCGCGTTGGCAGCGTGATGTGCATGGTGCAACCTCATCAGCGGCGAACCGGGTGGCGCGAATCTGCGCGTCACCCCGGCGTGGGGTTCAGTTCAAACCACCCTGCGACCCGTCACGAAGTGCACGATCACTGCGATAACAGCGATAATCAGCAGCAAGTGAATCAGTCCGCCTGCAATGTGGAAGGCGAAGGCACCCAGCAGCCACATTACCAGCAGGATAACAGCGATCATCATCCACATTGTCTTGCTCCTACTCACCCATGGCCAAGCCGCCATGTGATCAAGAACGCGCGAAGGGGGGTTGGGTTCCGGGGACTAAGTGAATGACCTCAGCCTACCCCCAACACCTCATCGCCCGCTCTTCATATTGTCCAGCCCCTGGACATTGCCCGGCTTGGCAGTGGGCTGCGAGGCGTTGCCTTTGGCTGGCTTTTCAGCCTTGGGCTTGCGGACTTCCTTGTTTGATTTCTTTTGACTCTTGGCCATCTTTTGCCTCCATCGACACTGCGCGCTGAACCCAGCCTAGGCGCAATGTCCCAGCTTGGCGACGCTATAAAGCGCCGCCCCGATTGCACAACGCCGCGCACGAAAAAGCGGGGCCGGTGTTGCCACCTGCCCCGCCCATTTTCTTCAACGGTTAAGTGTCAGTACCACTGGCCAACGCCGCCGTGGCCGGCGCAGGTGCCCGCGCGCGATTTCGACGTGGAATAGGAGCCGTCCTTGCACTTGGCGGTCGAATTGTTCGGTCCGCGCGGCTGCGGATCGCCGGCTGGGGCCTTGGGAGCCTTGGCAACCCGCGGCTTGGGCGCGGCCTTTACCGCCGGAGCAGGCTTGGCCATCGCGGCAGGAGCAGCGGCGGCGGCCGCAGGCTTTTCGGCCTTGGCAGCCTTGACTGGCCTATCCGCCTTTGCCGGTTTTGCCACAGCTTCCGGCTTCGCCACTGGCGCGGCCTTTTCGGGCTTGGCAGCAGCATCAGTTTTGGTGGCCTTCACAGCCTTGGAGGTCGTCTCAGCTTTCACTGGTTTTTCGATTTTGGCCTTGGTCGGCCTGGCGCTGGCGGCGGGCGTTGGATCAGCAGCGAAAGCGGTTCCAGTTTGCGCGAGCATCAGCGCGGCGGCGGCAGTCAAGGCAACGAGCACCCTGTTCATGATCGACCCTTTCAATACCCAGGCGGCGCAGCGCACGATTGCCCTCGCCGGTCCCTCAGGAGCGACGGCTATGCCTGAATTGCTGGCTTGGCAATGGCCAAAGCGCGCGACCGATGTGGTGGCCCCCGGGCCGGACTGAACGTTAGAACAGCCCCGGGGTCTCCCGCTGCGATGCCGTCGGTTCCTGGGGCGACAGCAACAGGCTGGTCGGCTCTGCCGTTTGCGCCCGCTGAACCCCCGGCGTGGCCGAAGTAAACGCCGTGCAAGATCGCCCGGCAAGGTAATCCAGCGCCACCTTGATCGAGGTTTCATTGGCGTCGCCGAGCGGGTGGGTGATGTCATCCCCCGCCGCGCAGGTGCGCTCCATGATCGAGGCGAGGCCGGTGTAGTAATCGCCCTGGTGGTTGGCGTTTTCGGTACGGAAAGCGATTGCCCGCAGCCGGTCATCGCAGGCGCTGCGATCAAGCGCTACCTGGCCCACCGGCTTGCCATAGGTGTTCGCGCCCACCAATGCTTCGGACGCGCCAAGATAAGGCCGCATCTCGTTGATTACCATCTCGCTCGCTGATGCGGTGCCGCCGGTGCCGATAAAGGCGATCCTGGTCGGCGCGATAGTCTGCGTCTGCGCGATGAAATTCTTGACGCTGTTGTACTGCGCCGCCTTCTCGGGGCGGAAAGTGGTGTAATCGAACACCTGCCCGGCATGGCCGCCGCCGAGCAGATCGCCAAACAGTTCGGCAATCGAAACCAGCCCGCCGCCGTTATAGCGCAGATCGACGATCAGTTCGGTCACACCCTGCGCTTTGAAGGTGGCGAAGGCGTTGCGAAGCGCCGGATCAGCGGTATCGATGAAAGTGCGCAGGTTGACGTAGCCAATCTTGCGCGTGCCTTCGGTCAGCACCTTGGCACCATAGCGCGACGAAACCGGAGTGATGGTGTAATCCGCCTTGGTCGCGGTGATTGTGCTGGTGGTGCTGCCGTTGACGATCTGCAGCGCGCGGGTGGTCCCGGCGGTCGATGGTCCGAGGGCATCGGACACCGCCTGCGAGCCGCCGCTGGCGAACAGCGATGTGACGGTTTGCATGGTGCTGGCGCTGGTGCCGATCGCGGTGATCTCAACCCCGCGATCAAGCCCGGCGGCGAGGCCCGGCGCGCCTTCAAATGCTTCGGCCACATAAAGCCGCCGGTTGGTGCTGTCATAGACCAGGCGGATGCCAAAGCCCGCGCTCGATCCTGAAGTGAAGAAGGCGTTTTCCTGTGCAATCGAGGTGAGGTAGGTGAAAAAGCGGTCCTTCGACTGCGCTCGGGCCGGCGCGGTCAGCGCATCGATATAGCTAGGCACATCGGCATAGGCCGAAGGGTTCGCGGTGCTATCGAGCAGCGTCGGGAACAGATACCATTCCTGCAACTGCGCCAATGCCCAGTCCTGCCGCTGGCGCAGCGAACATCCGGCGGCAACGGTCGATGTCGGCGTGGGCGTCGGGGTAGGTGTTACCGAAGTCGCGCCGCCGCCTGACGTGCCGCCGTCGCCGCAACTGCCGAGCAGCGCTGCCAAGGCCAGAACAGCCGGAGCCTTGCGTGGTTTCATCATATTCAGACCTTAAAAATTTTCTTCTGCGATGGCACGGAAATGACAGGCATGTGCTTGCCGTGCAAGTCAAAACACGTTTCCAATGAAACTTTTAGCCCGCCGCGCGCAGCCGTTCAAGCGCCGTCTCGCGGCCGATCAGCGGCAGCAGCGCGCCCATGTCTGGCCCATGCTCAAGCCCCGTCA
>JANLOZ010000009.1:0-9895 GCA_031366845.1 Novosphingobium sp.
ACGCGCAATGTCGCTCATCCTGTGTAAGAGTCCGCGGCGGGCGATTTGGCAACCATAATTTTCGTGAACCGGGTGAACGGCCGCTTCCGGGCGGCCATTTCTTCAGGGCGACCGCCCGCTTCGGGGGGGGTGGCGGGCACGATACCCCTCCGTCTCTCACTGCGTTCGAGCCACCTCCCCGAGCAAGCTCGGAGAGGATTCTCACACCGGCACCACCAGATACTTCTCCCCAGTCGCCTTGGCATTGTAGGCCATGGCCACATCCCTGGTCAGCATTTCCTCGAGCGACACCCGCGCCTTGTATGAGCTGGCGAAGGTCGTGGTCAGCCCGGCGATCACCCGTGCGGCCAGGCGCCCGATCCCTTCAGCGCCCATCTTGGCAAGCAACGGGGTCAGCAGCCAGCCGCCCACGTCCCAGGCAAAGCCGAAGGTGCGGTTGAGGATGGTCGGGCCGGTGTCGAGCATGCCATAGATGTAAACCTGCTTCGGCACGTCGCTGCCATAACGGTTATAGGCCGCGCCTTTGCTCGCCACCGCCTCCATTGCGGTGAGCAGGGTGGCCGCCATTTTGCCGCCGCCGATCGCATCGAAGGCCATCATAGCGCCGGTTTTGGCAATGGCGCTGACCAGCTGACCGAAGAAATCCGCGTCCGCTGAATTGACGATGTTCTCTGCGCCAATTGCCTTGAGGATAGCCACCTGCTCATCAGACCGCACGACGTTGACCAGCGGGATGTTCTCCTCGGCGCACAGCTTGACCAGCATCTGCCCAAGGTTCGATGCGGCGGCAGTGTGGATCAAGCCGGTGAAACCATCGTTGCGCATGGTTTCGACAAAACACAGCGCGGTGAGCGGATTGACCACAGCTGCGGCCCCTTGCTCAGCGCTGATGTTCTCTGGCAGCGGCATGCAGGTGCGGGCATCGCAGAGCGCGTGACTGGCGTAGGTCGCCCCGCTGCGGCAGGAAACGCGCTTGCCGATCAGGCCCTGGGCATAGGGTTCATCCCCGGCGGCGATGACCGTGCCTGCACCTTCATTGCCCACCGGCATGACATCGCCGGTTCTCCCGGCCATAAAGCCCATGGCTGCGGCTGGCATCCGGGCGACGATCCTGCCGGGCGCATAGTCGGCATTGGCAAGGTCGGCGGGGCCGAACAGCAGCGCGAGATCGGACGGATTGATCGGCGCGGCCTCGATCCTCACGAGCACCTGAAAGCCCGTCGGATCAGCGAACAGCTGATCGTCCAGCGTTACGGTCAGCTTGCCATCGGCGGTGAAGGTAGAGGTAATCTGCTTGCCTGCGGTGGTCATTTGTCGTCTCCCGGATATGTTGCGGCCATGAAGTAGAGCCCTTGTGGCGGCGCGTTAAGCCCTAATTTTTTACGGTCTTTTGCCGCTAGGGCTTCGGTGATTTGCTGTTCCCGCCAACGGCCCATGCCGACCAGCGCAAGGCAGCCGACCATTGATCGCACCTGATGGTGGAGGAAGGAGCGCGCTTCGGCCGAGATCATCACATGATCGCCTTCCCGGCGCACGTCGAGCCGGTCGAGCGTTTTGACCGGGCTCGCCGATTGGCAATGCACCGAACGGAAGGTGGTGAAATCGTGTGAGCCCACCAGCGTCTGTGCGGCGCGGTGCATCGCCTCGGCATCGAGCGGCTGGTGGACCAGCCAGGCGCGATTGTTTTCCAGCGTCAGCGGCGCACGGCGATTGGCTATGCGGTAAAGGTATGATCGTCCGGTGCAGGAAAACCGGGCGTGCCAATCATCGGCCACGACCTCGCAGTGGGTAACGGCAATGGGCTGCGGCCGCAGCTTGGCGTTGAGCGCGGCGGACAAGCGGTCAGGCGCGAACGGTTTGGCCACATCCATATGCGCCCGCATGGCGCGCGCGTGAACCCCGGCGTCGGTCCGGCCTGCGGCGTGGAGGGCGCTGTCCTCGCCGGTAATGGCATGCGCTGCCTGTTCCACCGCCTGCTGGATGCTCGGCCCGTGTGGCTGGCGTTGCAGCCCCATAAACGGGGTGCCGTCGAATTCGAGGGTCAGGGCAAAGCGGGTCATCCTAGCCCTCTCCCGTTCAGGGGAGAGGGTTGGGCGAGGGGGACTTGCGCAACAGGCCCCTCTCTACTGCGACTAGCGAGCAAGCTCGCAAGTCTGCGTATCTCTCCCCTGAACGGGAGAGAGCAAGATTGCATTTTAATCATGCGATTCTGGTTCCGGACGCCACCGCCCGCCCGCGCAGAAATTCCGCCGCGCCCATCACGGGCCGCCCCGCGCGCTGGATCAGTGTAGGCCGAAGCGCGCCAAACCCGCAGGCAATCGTCAGGTCTTCATCGAGCGTCACACCCGCAGCGCCTGCGCGCGCCAAGACTTCCGCCGCCAGCACGCGGTATCGTTCACCCTCTAACTCAAACCATGCCAGCGGATGAAACGCCCGCACCTGCCGTTCGAGCAATTCGGCACTGTGGCTGAAATCGAGCCGCGTCTCCGCCTTGTCGATCTTTTTGGCATAGGTGACGCCGTCGTCAATCTGCGCACGCGGCGGATGCCCCGGCAGGTCCGCGAGCACTTTGCCCATCAGATCTGCGCCGATAGCTGCCAGTTCGGCGGCAAGCGCGGTGCCGGTCTTGCCATCAACCGGCGTTCGCGCTTCGGCGCGCACCGGGCCGGTATCGAGCCCCGCCTCCATCTGCATGATGCCCACGCCGGTCAGCGCATCCCCCGCCAGAATCGCCCGCTGCACCGGCGCCGCTCCGCGCCATCTGGGCAGCAGCGATCCATGAACGTTCAGGCAGCCATGCTTCGGCGCATCGAGCACCGGTTGCGGCAGGATCAGGCCATAGGCCGCAACCACCGCAACATCAGCTTCGAGCGCGGCGAAATCCGCCTGCGCCTCAAGATCGCGCAGCGTGGTGGGGTGGCGGACAGGAATGCCCAGTGCCTCGGCCTCGCGCTGAACGGGGGAGGGGGTCAGTTCATTGCCGCGCCTGCCGCCCGCGCGTGGCGGCTGGCTATAGGCGGCGACCACATCATGCCTTGCGGCGACCAGCGCCCTCAGCGTCGGCACGGCAAAGTCCGGGGTTCCCATGAAGATGATACGCACGATCTGCCTCGCATTTGAAGCCCCTCCCCAGTGGGGAGGGGTTGGGGTGGGGGTTCGACACCAGCCTTGAACCCCCATCCCAACCCATCCCCAGCGGGGAAGGGCTTTTCGGTTCAATTCTGTTACAAAGGTCCCTATCTGTCCCCCCATGGCATCGCAAGAGATCGAAACCCTCAGCTCGGCACTCGCCCGGCTTCCCGGCCTCGGCCCGCGCTCGGCGCGGCGGGCAGTGCTGTGGCTGGTCAAGCGCCGCGAAACGGCGCTGGTGCAGCTGGTCAAGGCGCTGGCCGATGTGCAGGAGCGGCTGATTGCATGCGGCATCTGCGGTAATGTCGATGTCAGCGATCCTTGCGCGCTGTGCACCGATCCCCGCCGCGATTCGCGCGCGCTGTGCGTGGTCGAAGATGTCGCGGACCTCTGGGCGCTCGACCGGGCGAAGCTGTTCACCGGCAAGTATCATGTGCTCGGCGGGCGGCTTTCAGCGCTCGATGGCGTGCGGCCTGAAGACCTCACCATCGGCAAATTGCTCGAACGCGTGCAGGCGGGCGGCATTGACGAGGTGGTGCTGGCGATGAACGCCACGCTCGAAGGCCAGACCACAGCGCACTACATCGCCGAGCGGCTGGAAGGCTTGCCGCTGCGGGTGACGCAACTGGCGCACGGCCTGCCGGTGGGGGGTGAACTGGATTATCTCGACGAGGGGACTTTGGCGCAAGCCTTGCGCGCAAGGCGGCCTGTGGGCTGATGGGGCCGATTGATGTGCTCTATCTTGGTGATATGAATGGCAAGTCGTGAAGGATAATATTATGCGAATTTATCAAGTTAGTTTGATTTTGGCTGCATGGGCACTCTCATCGGGAGCCGCGCTTGCTGCCCCAGAAATGCCAATCAGCACCAAAGACGCCAAGGCTTTTATCGAGCAATTACGCGACATGGGATATTCGCCTGACGCGCTGGACAAAACGTCGCCTCCGTCCACGGTGATTCATAGTGGTGGCACTGGCTACGGAGTTATTCTTGGAGGCTGTAAGGAACTGAAAGAATGCAGCTATGTCGTGATTTACGGAATCTATTCCGACGTCAAAGATCCGCCCATTGCATGGCTAGCGGAAATGAATAAGACCTATGATCTGATTAAAGTCTGGACGAATGTCGATCACAAATTGACCTATTCTACCGGGGTTGTGGCAGAAGGCATGTCACGCGCGACATTTCGCGCAACCGTAGATAACCTCATCACCTCGGGAAACGATCTCGCAGGCGAAGTGACGAAGGCAAAGATTCCGCTTACAGTAACAGCTCCCGCAAAGCCGTGACCTTTGCTTGACCCCCATCGCGCGAATTCCTATCTGCCTCCTCATGTCCCTACTCCCGATCATTGAAATCCCCGATCCGCGCCTCAAGCAGGTGTCCACCCGCGTCGATAATTTTGACGAACAGCTCAAGATCCTCGTCGCCGACATGTTCGAGACGATGTATGAAGCCCCCGGCATCGGCCTCGCCGCCGTGCAGGTTGGCGTGCCGATCCGCTTGCTGGTGATCGATCTCCAGCCCGAAGACGAAGACGCCGAGGCCGAAGAATGCACCGCGAGCCATGGCGATGGGGGGGGCGGCCACAGCCATTCGCACCGGCCTTTGAAAAGGGAACCGATGGTCTTCATCAATCCTGAAATTCTCGAAGAATCCGAGGATGTTGCGGTTTACAATGAAGGCTGTCTCTCAGTTCCTGAAATCTATGCCGAGGTTGAACGCCCTGCTTCAATCCGCGCGAGGTGGCAGGATATGGAGGGCAAGCAGCATGAAGAACTGATCGAAGGCCTGCTGGCCACCGTGCTCCAGCACGAAATGGACCACCTTGAAGGCGTCATGTTCATCGATCACCTGAGCAGGCTCAAGCGGCAGATGGTGATCAAGAAGCTCGATAAGCTGCGCAAGATGGGGTGAGCGGGCTGGGGGTGCGTTGTCCTTCGACAGGTTCAGCCTGAAACTGCTGGAGGCGCGAGCCACGGCTTGCCACGAAGTCCAACAGCGGCTAGGTTCCCATTTCGTTCCAAATGGGAATCGCCGTGAATCCGCAATTTTTTGCCATCATAACCCTGATTCTTGGCCTCGCCATTGGCTGGTTCGTTGGCATGCGCCCCACGGCCGATTTGCGCGCGCGGCTGGCCGAGTCGGACGCTGAAGCCAAGGCGAGCGATGAAGAATTCCGCCGGGCGATCAAGGAACTGGGCGCGGCCTCGATCCGCGTCGCCACGTTGGAGGCCAATGCCGCCAACTTTGGCGAGCAGCAACGCCTGCTGCTTGATGCGCAGGAAATGCTCAAAAAGGAATTTGAAAACGCGGGCAGCAAGGTGTTGGCAGGCGCGCAGGAGGCATTCCTCAAACGCGCCGCAGATCGCTTCAGCGAAAGCGAAAAGGCCAGCGCGGAACGTTTGAAAACCTTGCTCGAACCCGTCGGCCAGCGGCTCGCGAGTTACGAGGCGCAGGTCGGCAAGCTGGAAAAAGACCGCGTCGATGCTTTTGGCCAGTTGACCGGCCAGATCGAGGCGATGCGCGTCGGCCAGGAAGCGGTGCGGACCGAGGCTGCGCGTCTGGGTAATTCACTGCGCAATGCGCCCAAGGCGCGCGGGCGCTGGGGTGAGCAGCAATTGCAGAACCTGCTCGAACAGTGCGGGCTGGCCGAGCATACTGACTTCGTTACCGAGCATTCGATTGATACCGAAGACGGGCGGCTGCGGCCCGATGCGGTGGTGCGGATTCCCGGGCAGAAGATGCTGATTATTGACGCAAAAGTGTCGCTCAACGCCTATCAGGATGCCTATGCCGCCGACAATGAAGTGGATCGCGCGCGGCACATGGCGGCGCACGCAAGTTCGATGCGCAACCACGTCCAGCAGCTTGGTGCCAAGAGCTATCAAAGTCAGTTCGAAAACGCGCCGGACTATGTGGTGATGTTCGTTCCGGGTGAACATTTCGTCGCCGCCGCGCTCGAGCAGGATCCGGAACTGTGGAACTTCGCCTTTGAACGCCGCGTTCTGCTCGCCACGCCGACCAATCTGGTGGCGATTGCCCGCACCGTGGCGATGGTCTGGTCACAGGACAAGCTCGCCAGCGAAGCGATCGAAATCGGCCGCCTCGGCACCGAGATTTATGAGCGCATTGCCATGGCGGGTGAACACCTCAAGGGCGTGGGCGCGGGGCTTGATCGTGCGGTGCGCAAGTACAACGATTTTGTCGGCAGTTTTGAACGCAATGTGCTGACATCGGGGCGCAGGCTGCGCGATAAGGGCATCGCCATCGGCAAGCGCGAAATTGAGGATGTGCCGCTGATTGACGCGCCATCGCGGCATGGTGATGGCGGGGATGCGGCTGCCTTGCCGCTGGGTGATGCCGCGAACGATGAGGTGGCGGCTTAGGGCGGCCTGCGCAAAACCTAAATCGTTATCGTGGCCTTTCGACTTATTAGCGATAAACTTACGGCTGTTGATTTGGGCCAGGATGATGAGTGTGACTTCTTAAGCCCCTCCTCTTCAGGGGAGGGGTTGGGGTGGGGTCCGTCCTTTGAACGCTTCGTCGCGCCTAGAGCGCCTTGCCCAACACCGCCAGCACCTCATAGGCCAGCACCGCCGCAGCCACCGCTGCATTCAAGCTATCCGCGCGGCCATTCATCGGCATGGTCACTCGTAAATCGCAGGCCATTTCATAGTCCTCGGGCAACCCGCGCGATTCGTTGCCTACTAGGATGAAGCATGGCGCAGTGTACCCCGCGCTGCGATAAGGCACCGCGTCGCGCAGGCTTGCCGCAACCAGTTGTCCCGCGCCCGCGCGCAGCCACGGCAGAAATTCGTCCCACTTTGCCTGCGCAATTTTCTGCGTAAACACCGCCCCCATGGAGGCGCGCACGGCCTCGACCGAGAACGGATCAGCGCAGTCATCGATCAGGATCAGCCCGCCTGCGCCAACCGCGTCGCCGGTGCGCAGCATGGTGCCAAGATTGCCCGGATCGCGTAGCGCCTGTGCAACCAGCCAGATGTTCGCCTTGCTGCGGTCAAGGCCTGCAAGGCTGGTGTCAAATTCGGCGTAAACCGCCGCGATCGCCTGCGGGTTATCCTTGCCGGTGATCTTGGCGAGGATGTCTTGGCTGGTCTCGATCACCTCGCCGCCATGCGCAGCTACATCGGCCTCAATCGCCGCCAGCAGCGGATGATCATCGCGGCCTTTCGCCACGACCAACATCTCGGGCACATGGCCAGATGCGCGCGCGTCGGTCAGCAATCTAAGCCCTTCGGCGAGGAATTTGCCTTCCAGCCTGCGGAATTTCTTTTCGCGCAGGCTGCGCAGAAACTTGACCGTCGGGTTGGAAAATCCGGTGATTTCGCGGCGCGGCAAAAGCTCAGTCCTCGCCAAAGCCGTCCATGACCAGCCCGACCAGCTTGGGCATCATCACCTCCACGCCGTCACCCATCGCGCGGATTTCGATCATGTCGCCCTTGGCCGCACCGAGCATCATTAGCCCGAGGATCGATCCACCATTGGCCTCGTGACCATCCTTGTGCACGGTCACCACGATCGATTCGGGCAGCGCCGCGACGAAATTGACGAACTTGGCGCTGGCCCGCGCGTGCAGTCCGCGCTGATTGACGATTTCGACGTGTTCGATCAGCGTTTCATTCACGGGCAAGCATCCTGCCCGAGGAATTCCGAGGCGACGGTGATGTAATTGCGCCCGGCGTCGCGCGCCGCGGCTACAGCAGCGTTGACAGCCATCGTCTTGCGCGCACCCGATAGCCGGATCAGCATTGGCAAGTTTATCCCGGCGATTACCTCGACGGCGCCGGCTTTCATCAGCGAAATCGCCAGATTGCTAGGCGTGCCGCCGAACAGATCGGTGAGGATGATCGTCCCGTGCCCCGAATCGACCGAGGTAATAGCAGCGGCAATGTCCTTGCGGCGGCGTTCCATATCGTCGTTGGGGGCGATGCAAACCGTTGCCACGGCATCCTGCCGTCCGACAACGTGCTGCATCGCGTTGACGAATTCCACTGCAAGATTGCCGTGGGTTACCAGAACCAAACCGATCATATAGGAGAAATGCTCCGAACTGCCACGCCCGCCCTAATTCGCTTCTGTGGCAGGAATGTGCCCGTCATTGCCAACATCAGCCCTTGGCCCCTTCGACAAGATCGGCCGCGCGCGAGCCCAGGTTGCGGTGCAGCAATGTGGGCGCAAATCCGTGCTCGCGCAAGGCTGCGGCAATTTGCTCGGCCATGAATACCGAACGATGGCGCCCGCCGGTGCAGCCAAAGGCAATGTGGACATAGGCCTTGCCCTGCGCCTCATAGCGCGGGATCAGCATCAAAAGCAGATCGCGGATCTGCGCGAAGACGGGGGCGAAGGCGACATCGCTACGGATATGATCGCCCACTTCGGGGTCCTTGCCGGTTTGCTCGCGCAACTTTTCGATCCAGTGCGGGTTATCGAGAAAGCGCATGTCGAACACCAGATCGGCGACCGGCGGCATCCCGCGCGAAAAGCCGAAGCTGGATACGGTAATGGTAATCTTCTGCGCCGAATCTGCGGCAAAAGTTTCACGCACCTGCTGCGACAGGTCATTCGCGGTCATCGCGCTGGTTGAAATCACCATGTCTGCCCAGCGCCGCAGCGGCTCGAGCAATTCGCGCTCGGCGGCGATGCCCGAAGCGACGGGCATGTCCGCGGCGAGCGGGTGGCGGTGGCGGGTTTCGTTGTAGCGGCGTTCAAGTTCTTGCCCGGCGCAATCAAGGAACAGCGTGGTTACCGAAAGATCGCCGCGCGCGGTAAAACCCTTCACCGTCTCGATAATTTCGTGCGGATTGAATCCGCGGGTGCGGGTGTCGAATCCGATGGCGAGCGGCGGTTTGGGGCCTTGCGTGGCTTCATCGGCCAGGCTGACCAGTTGGCCGAGCATGCGGATCGGGAAGTTGTCGATGGTTTCCCAACCAAGGTCCTCAAGCACCTTGAGCGCGGTCGTCTTGCCCGCGCCGAGCAGCCCGGTGACGAGCAGCACGCGCTGGCGGTTGTCCTGCGACTCATCTGGCGCTTTTGCGGGCATGGCCGGGTGCCATGCGCCGGGTGTTAGCCAATGTCCACCGCGCTCGTGCCCCGTTACCCGATACCGTGACGTTCGAGTGCCAGTTCGGCACGAAGCGCGAGGACATTGCTATCAGGATAGAGCCGGATCAGCGGCAGGGCGCAGCCAGCGATGGTGCAGGTGTCGGCAGCTTCGACGTGGCGCGGCGCGTCACGGTCAAGCCGCACCACGAGCGCAATGGGAACCCGGCGGGCATAGTGGCGGGTGATGATACCCACATTGCGCACTTCTATCAGGCCCGTGGTGGCGGGCGGAGGACTTGCCAGCAGGCGGCCACCGGAAACCGCAATTGCCACGCCATCATCGCCGATCAGCACCGCGCCGCGATCGATCAAAGCCAGCGCCAGACTGGTCTTTCCCGCACCCGGCGCCCCTTCGATCAGCACCCCGCGTCCGCCGATTGCCACGCCGGTGGCCTGATGAAGGCGCGTCATGACCGCGTCGACGCAAGTTCGAGCACAAGGCACGCGCCGGGCTTGCCATCGTTGCGATCACGCGCGATCAGGCTGCCATCGTGCGCCTCGGCTATGGTGCGGGCGATGGCGAGGCCGAGGCCCGAATGGCTGCCGAAATCCTCGGCCTCGGGGCGCAGCGAATGGAAGCGCTCGAATACCTTTTCGCGCTCGCCGATGGGTATGCCGGGGCCGTCGTCGCGGATCGAGA
>JANLOZ010000034.1:0-2119 GCA_031366845.1 Novosphingobium sp.
CAAGTCCTCTTTGTGCCAGCGCAAGCTTGGCAAGGAATGACTAATCGCGATGCTGTTTGTTCCCGAACAAGGAAGCTGGCGGTCAAACGACTAGGCTGGCAGCATGAAAAAGAGCATGCTCACGCCCGACATGACGGTCGACCAGGTGATGAACCGCTGGCCCGCTTCGATACGGGTGTTCATGGATTTCAGGATGGGATGCGTCGGCTGTCCGATCGCGTCGTTCCATTCAGTCGATGAGGCCAGCCGTGAGCACAAGATCGACGGCGATGCCTTCCTGCTGGCATTACGCGCCGGCGTCCAATCCTGAGCCTGATTATTTGCCGTGCCCTTCCGCGATTCCAAACAGCTTATGGGGATCACGCAGCACGATGCGTTGCCGTCCGCCCTCGACCAGGCCCAGTTGCTCCCAAGCGCTGAGAATGCGGCTCACGGTGTGCAAAGTGGTGCCGGTCATCTCGGCGACGTCCTGCCGGCTGATCGGAAAATCGATCTCGACGCCATGCTCGACCTTGCGGCCGGCCTGCTTCGCCAGACGCAACAGCGCATGGGCGACGCGCTGCTCGACCTGTTCGCTGGACATTTCGAGGATTCTGGCCTGGCTATCCTGCAGCCGGCTTCCGACGGTCTGCAACGCGCCGACCGCCAGCGCGGGGAATTTCGCGATCAGCTCGGGCCACAGCGTCGATGGCCACGCCAATGCCACGCTATCGACGACCGCAATCGCGGTCGCCGGGTAATGCTTGAGTGCCAAAGCCTGGGCTACGCCGAACAACTCACCCGCCGAGACGTAGCGAACCACGATCTGCTGGCCTTGCGGGGTCGTCTTTTCAACGCGCAGATGGCCGTGCAGCAGGACGAAGAACGAATGCGCTTCGGTACCCTGGTCGAACACAGCGCTGTCCTTCGGATACCTGACCGATCGGGCGTCGCGCAGGATGGCGTCGAGTTCGTCGGGGCTTAACCCGGTGAAGATCGGAGCATTGGCGACGATTGAACGGTCGAGGGAGGCCATGGGACGTTCCAGATGTTGTCCTTGAAATGGGACGGTAGAAAGTCCCGCCATTTGGCGCGACCGGCACTGCTGCATCACTTCATATTGCGATATTCGAGCGGCAGCTTGCGCTAAAGCAAAGTCCACCCGGCGATTGCCGATTAGAAGCCGCGCATGGGGTCTGAATGATGGCCCGACCGATCAACAGGAGATCAGGATGCGCAGATATCTGGTGATGGCCGCATTTGCCGCTGTTATGGCGATGGCCGGTGGCGCAAATGCAGCCCAAGTCGAAGTCAAAATGCTCAACAAGGGAACCGAAGGATTGATGGTTTTCGAGCCGGCCCTGGTAAAGGTTGCGCCCGGCGATACCGTCAAGTTCGTGTCGACCGACAAGGGGCATAATGCGGAGACGATCAAAGGCATGCTGCCCGACGGCGGGGCCACCTTCATCGGAAAGACCGGCGAGGACGTCGCCGTCAAGTTTGATCAGGCCGGGATCTATGGCGTGAAATGCGCGCCGCATTACGGCATGGGCATGGTGGCGATGATCGTGGTGGGTACGCCCGCCAATGAGGATCAGGCCAAGGCCGTGCCCCAGGTCGGCAAGGTCAAACACGTGTTTGCCGCACTGTTCGCAAAGCTTGACGCTACCAAGACGGCATCGAAGTAAATGATGGCATGAAAGAAAGGAAGCGGCCTCGTCGGCCGCTTTCTTTGTTTTTACCGCGCGCTGGGCAGTTCCAAAATGTGTCCTTCGGCGTTCCCCGAGCAGTGGCCGCAGCACATGGCCTCAGTCGCAGCGGGATCGGACCGGACGGCTGCCACCGCAATCGCTGCTTCGCGGGTCTCTTTTGGATCGTTCTGAAGCTGAATCGGCACCAGCCCAAAACTCGTTCGTATCCGCTCAAAGATTCGCATCGTCTATCTCCATTTTGCTGAACCTTGTTGCGAATACGCCTGGGCGAGGCCGTCGTCTTTGCGCTTCGACAAAGAGGGCGCGCTTCGCGCCAGCTAGCGTGTGGCCAGGAACAGCCAAAGCAGGATTCAGATCATGTCAGTATCGCGCTTGAGAGATTATCAAGGCCCTGTCTTGTTTTCATATGGCTTCCGGCCGTTCTTCTT
>JANLOZ010000035.1:0-9950 GCA_031366845.1 Novosphingobium sp.
GTTTTGTTAACCCCCTATTGTTTTTTGTTTTAAACCTTATTGGTGGGTAATTCTGGGGTGGGCGCGCCCTAATTACCCCCCCCCCCTTGGGGGGTGGGTTGGGGGGGGGGGCCATCCGCTGGACGCAACGTTCCACCAAGACGCCAAACCCCACCCCACTGCGACTAGGCAGCAAGCTGCCAAGTCTCGTTGCCCCTCCCCTGAAGGGGCGGGGCGAGGTTGCTCTTCTTAAGCCCCTCCTCTTTAGGGGAGGGGTTGGGGTGGGGCCTATCCGCTGGACGCAACATCGCGCCCCCAGGACGGCCCCCACCCCTCGATCCCCTGCCGTGAAGGGGCGGGGATTTTGAGTGCGTTAATTCATTGGGCCGTTAGTATAATTCATCCCCACCGGGCTAACCTGTTCAACGGCTTTCCCTGCGCCATCCTTCAGATTGCGGTTATCGAGCAGTGCGGTCGTCTCGATCAGATCGAGTGCATCGCGCGCCTTGGCATAGCGGCGGGCTTCGGCGATCCAGCCACTTGCATCAGCCGCGCCGGGCATGCGCTGGACTTCGGCAACGGCCTCCTCGATCCGACCGGCTTCCATGGCTATCCGCGCACGGTCAAGCCGGTTGGCGGGTGCGCCACTGGGCGAGGTATCGTGGCGGATGACGAACAGGCTCGCCATTTCGCTCCTCACCTTGTCCCATGCGCCAAGCTGCGCCGCCGGGGTCGATGAAAGGCTGGGCGACAGCGAATCGAGCCCGGCGATCAGCTGGCCGAGCGTGACCGGCTTTTGCCCGGTTTCGATCAGGGTCGTCACGGCATTGGGCTGGGCATCGGCAAAGCGCAGCCGCAACTGGTCCGCAAGCGGCCCGAGCGAAGCCCCGCGATCAAGCGCCCGGCGCGCGGCGAAGGCGATGAGCAATCCTTCAGCGCGGGCTGAATTGCCCGATGAGGCGGCGGTGCGCAGATCGATCTCGGTCAAGCGCTGTTCGAGCGCGGCCAGCCGAACTTCGAGCGCATCCTGTTTGGTGTCGGCGGGGGCGGGAATTGCCGCCAAAACAGGCTGAATGCCGGGCTGCGCTGATGCCGGTCCGGAAGGTTGAACTGCGGGCGCAGTTGTTTTGATCGCCGCGGTTGCTCCGCCGTCAACCAGCAGCCGGTCGGGCCCCGACATATTGACCACGATCCGCCCGGACCAGAAGAGATAGGCCACTGCACCCGCACCGACCAGCAAGGCGAACAGCACCGTCAGGACAATGCCCCTGGCACTGCGCTTTGCCGGTGCGGGGGTGCCCAGACCGGGGGTGCGGGAGAAAAATTCGTCAGCCATTATGGCACTCAGCCTCTTTTTGTCGGCGGGGTTTGGCACAGTTGCGCGGCAAGGGCCAGCAGCGCGGCGTCGTTGGGCATCGCCGCAGAGCGAACCGAAGCCCAGCCATCGCCTGCAGCTTCGGCAATTGGGGGGGCGAGGGCGGCGAGGTGAATGTTCGTGCGCGCGATTTGCTGTCGCTCGAGCTCGGCAGCGAAATGGCTGGCCGCCACGGCGGAGTGAAGCAGAACGATGGCGCTGTTTTCAAGCTGGACAGCAAGCCCATCGGGAAACGGCAGCGGCAGGCTCGCATAGACAATACGTTCGACCATTGTGACGCCCGGCGGCGGGGTGAGAGCAACGCGCTCCTCCCCCGCCAGCCGCAACAGGCGGCTTGCGGGTGTGATCGTTTCAAGGAGCTGTTGCAGCCCGCCAGTGCCAGTGGAGGCCACGCGAAAGCCTGCGACGCGGGCAACCTGTGCTGTGGTCTCGCCGATGGCATGGACGGGCAGGTGCCGCATGGTTGCAAGCGCCGCACCGCCGTGCCGGATCGCCGCTGCCGAGCCGATGAGAAGTCCATCAACCTCATCCAGTGAAGGTGGTGTCCAGTCTCGCGGCGTGAGGGTGAACAGGGGAAAACCGGCAGCGGCCATTCCGAGCATTCCCGCCGAGGCAACCGTTGCGCCGCAGCCCGGCTCAGGACGGATCACCATTAACGGGATCATGGCAGCGCGAACAGCGCCCTGATCGAAGGCGCGGCGCGAGCGAGCAGATCGGCGGCGAGATCGATCGGGCCGTGGACACTGCCAGCAGCAAAACGCGCCGCGCCATCGACCCGGTCTTGGCCGTCGGCACTGAACAACGCCGCGCGCATGAACAATTCATCGCCATCGGTTTCGGTGACCACGCCGATGGCGCTGTGGCAGTTGCCACCAAGGCCAGCGAGCAGCGCGCGCTCGGCCATCAACGTGTTTCGGCTGGCTGTGTGGTCAATTGAACCTAGTTGAGCACACATTGTGCCATCTTTTGCACGGCATTCGATAATGATCGCGCCTTGCCCCGGAGCGGGCAGCCACACGTCTACGGGCAGCGCGGTGCCGATGTTGTGCTGTCCCAGCCGGTGCAGGCCTGCTGCGGCAAGCAGGGTGGCATCGGCTTCCCCGGCCGCCAGTTTTGCCAGCCGCGTGGCGACATTTCCGCGAAATGTCAGTATCTTGCAGTCGGGCCGGAAGTGGAGCATCTGCGCCGCCCGGCGCGGCGCAGAGGTGCCAATCCGTGCGCCTTGGGGCAGTGCTTCAAGCGACGCTGCACCAATCAGGACATCACGCACATCCTCGCGCGGCAGCACAGCAGCAATGACAGTTCCAACCGGCCGGACGGTCTCGACATCCTTCGCCGAGTGCACGGCAAAGTCGATCTCACCGGCCAGAAGCCACTCATCTAACTCTTTGGTCCACAATGCTTTTCCGCCGATATCGGCGAGCGGGCGGTCCTGAATCCTGTCGCCACTCGCGGTTACCGGAACGATCTCCACCCTATCCCGTGACCAGGCCTGCGCCGCACAAAGCGCCGCCCGCGCCTCCTCGGCCTGCGCCATCGCCAGCGGCGAACGGCGGGTGCCCAGCTTCAGTTGTGATTGGGGAGCCTTGGTCATGCGCGCTTGTGCTAAACGCCATTGGCATTAAGGGAAAGATCAGATGCGCGTAGTCTTGGGGATCGAAAGCTCGTGCGACGAGACTGCGGCCGCGCTGGTGCGCGAAGATCGCACGATTCTGGCGCAGCGCATCGCCTCGCAAGAGGCCGATCACGCGCCCTATGGCGGGGTGGTGCCCGAGATTGCCGCCCGCGCCCACGTTGATCGTCTCGCCCCGCTGATTGCTGCGACGCTTGCCGATGCCGGGATGGAACTGGGGCAAGTGGATGCGGTTGCCGCCACGGCGGGGCCGGGTCTGATCGGCGGGGTGATGGTCGGCCTGGTCAGCGCAAAGGCTCTGGCGATGGCATCGGACAAACCGCTGATAGCGGTCAACCATCTGGAAGGCCACGCTTTATCGCCGCGCCTGTCCGATGCTGGATTGGCGTTCCCTTACCTGCTGCTGCTGGTTTCAGGCGGGCATTGCCAGATTCTCGAAGTGCGCGGGGCCGGGCAATACCGACGGCTGGCGACGACCATCGACGATGCGCTGGGCGAGGCTTTTGACAAGACTGCGAAGATTTTGGGGCTTGGCTATCCCGGCGGACCTGCGGTTGAAAGACTGGCGGCGCTGGGCGATGCGGCCAATCTGCGCTTGCCACGTCCGCTGATGGGCAGCACCGAACCCCATTTCTCCTTCGCCGGACTCAAAAGCGCAGTTTTGCGCGCGAAACAGGCGCTGGGTGAGGACCGCGCGCCAATGCTCGCCCCTTACACCAACGCTGATATCGCCGCCGCCTTCCAGCAGGCCGCAAGCGACTGCGTGGTTGATCGCACGCGCAAAGCGCTGGGCGAAACCAGCGGAATGACCGCGCTGGTTGTCGCAGGCGGGGTCGCCGCCAATCGGGCAATTCGCGGTGCCATTGAAGGGCTTGCCAAAGAACACGGCCTCGCCTTCGTCGCGCCGCCGCTGGCACTGTGCACGGATAATGCCGCGATGATCGCCTGGGCCGCGATTGAGCGCCTGCAAGCCAGGGGTTGGGACCAGTCGGACCCGTTCGACCTCGCCGCGCGTCCGCGCTGGCCACTCGATCCGGATGCTGCGCCGGTGCGCGGTGCGGGAGTCAAGGCATGACGCTTGCACCAGCGCAGCCCGCGCGGATCATCGGCGTGCTCGGCGCAGGCGCATGGGGCACCGCGCTGGCGCAGGTGCTGGCGAGCGATGGCACCCAGGTGCTGATCTGGGCGCGCGAGAGCGAATTGGTCAGTGAAATCAACGATCATCACGCCAACAGCCTGTTCCTGCCCGGTGCCAAACTCGCCACCAGCATCAAGGCGACGGGCCACATCGCTGATCTGGGGCTGCTGTCCACCGTGCTCGCGGTTGCCCCCGCGCAGCACCTTGCCCGCGTTCTTTCCGATCTGCCCGACCGCCCGCGCGATCTGGTGCTTTGTGCCAAAGGGATTGAGGCTGGAACTGGTCGCTTGATGGCCGATGTCGCCGCCGAAGCCGCGCCCTCGGCGAAGCTTGCGGTGCTTTCCGGGCCGACTTTCGCGCATGAAGTTGCTGCCGGACTGCCCACCGCTGTAACGCTCGCTTGCTCGGGCGGCGCGGCGCAATGGCAGCGGCTCGCCCCCGCCATTTCACGCGCCACGCTGCGCCCCTATTATTCGGATGACCTGATCGGCGCGGAAATCGGCGGCGCGGTCAAGAACGTTCTCGCCATCGCCTGCGGCGTGGTTGACGGACTCGGCCTCGGCCAGAACGCCCGCGCTGCCTTGATCGCGCGCGGTTATGCCGAAATGGTGCGCTTTGGCCTTGCGCGCGGGGGGCGGCCCGAAACGCTTGCCGGGCTCTGCGGGCTGGGTGATCTGGTGCTCACCTGCTCATCGACATCAAGCCGCAATTTCTCGCTTGGCAAGGCGCTGGGCGCGGGCATGAGCGCCGCCGAAGCACTCGACGGCAAGAATTCGGTGGCCGAAGGCGCGCACACAGCGCCGGTGCTCGCCGAGCTCGCCCACCGCGACCAGATTGACATGCCGATTGCGCAGGCGGTTGCGGGGATCATCGCAGGGACTATTTCGGCGCGTGACGCAGTTAGCCAAATCCTTGCGCGACCCTTGCGTTCCGAAGGCCCGATATGAGCAAGGTTTGGGCATGAGCGAGGATAGCCAGGCGAGCGACATCGCCGCACTTGCCAAAGGTGGGCGGACCAATTTCATCGGCTTCCTGCTGCGGCTGATCGCGCGGATGCCGTTCCTGTTCATTTCAGGGCGGCTTTATGGCGCCGAGGCGCTGGGGCGCTTTGCTTCGGCGCTGGTGGTGGTTGAGCTCGCGGCGCAGCTGTGCACGCTAGGGCAAAAACGCGGGCTGGCGCAAAAACTGGCCGAGGAACCCGCCCATCCGGCGAATGATGTGGCCGATGCGCTGCTGCTCGGCGGGGTGCTGGCGGTGGCGGTCAGCTTGCTGCTCTATGCCTTTCCGCAGGCGATTTTCCCGGGCGGCAACATTACATTTCTTGACCGGCTGGTGGTGCTATCCATCCTGCCATCGACACTCACCGAGATTGCGCTGGCGGCGCTCGCCTTCCGGTTTGACATCGCTGCCACCGTACGCGCCCGCGCCGTAGTCGAACCGTGGACGCTTTCGGCAATGGCGGGGCTGTTTTATTTTGTCGATAAATATGAATTGCTTGGACCGGACGGAACGCCAGGGGTTTACGATGCCAGGGCATCGGGCCTGCTCATCGCCTTTACCCTGTCGATATTGGCGGCGGCGGTTGCTGCTTTGTGGCCGCTGTTCAAAAGCTATGGCTGGCCCAAGGGCTGGCTCCCTAATCCAAAACGCATCAGCAGCATCGCCGTGGCCAATCTTCCGCTGGCGGTGGCCGATGCCGTCGAATGGGGCACGCGGCGGTTTGACATCTTTATTCTGCGCTTTTTCGCCGGCGATGCGGCAGTGGGCATCTATTACGTTGCGCAGCAAATCGCCTCGCTGCCGCAAAAACTCAAGACCAGTTTTGAGCCGATTCTCGGCCCGGTAATCACGCGCAATCTGCGCGAACACAACTATGCCGCCATCGCCAAACAGGTCTGCCAGGTCGGTTTCTGGATAACCGCAATGCAGGCAGGAATTGCGCTGGCGATTGGCATCACTGGTGAGGGCTGGATGGGGCTGGTCGGCCCGCGTTTCGTCTATGGCAACGGCGGCCTCGTGTTCCTGCTGATCGCTGAAGTGCTGGCAGCAACCGCAGTGGTGAGCGAGGCGGCGCTGATTTACGTGGCGCGGATGCAAAACCTGGCGGTGTCGCTGATCACGCTGGTTGTGCAGGCCGCCGCGACCGTCGGGCTGATGGAACTGGTCACCCGGCTCGGCTATGATGACATGTATCGCGCGGCGATGGCGGGGGCGGGGCTGATGGTTGCGCTCGGCACCGCCAGCCTGATCAAATCACGGCTGCTCGCCCGGATCCTCGGCCAATCTATCAACAACTGGCGCTGGCCGCTGATCTGGGCGGCGTTTCCGGCGGCATTTGTCGGCTGGGCCTCGACACGTTATCTGCCCGAATGGGCTGAGCTGGCCTTCGGCTCCCCGGCGACGCTGGCGACCTATGGCTTCATAATCTGGCACTGGGGTTTTGGCCCAGAAGACCGTATGCTGTTCCGCAAATCGGCACTGCCCGATGCGGATGAGTAACCCTGAGGGGAATTGATATGCTTGCGTTGATCGAAGCGAACTGGATGGTCGTCGGTGCCGGAGTGGTGGCGCTGCTGCTGGCGCTCTGGATGATTCTTGGCCGCGCGCGCAAGCCCTCGCGGCGCAGTTTCCGCCCCGATGTGCTAGATCAAGGCGTCGCCCCGGCGGCGCGCAATCAGGCACTGATTGACGCTGCGCCTGCGGCTGTGCTGCCGCAGCCGGTGATGCCGCCCGCGCAAGAGCCGGTATTGGCTCCATTAGCCGAAACGCCGCACGAAGCCGATAGCGCGCTTCCCGAGCCGATGCCGCAGACCGAAACGCCTGAACCCGCTGTGCTCGCAGGCAGCGACGACTTGAGCCGCATCAAGGGTCTCGGCCCCAAACTCCGCGTCATCCTTGAAGGTCTGGGCGTCACCAGCTTCGCGCAGATCGCGGCATGGAGCGATGAAGACCTCATCCGCATAGACCCGCAGCTTGGGGCATTTGCTGGCCGTCCGGCGCGTGATAGCTGGGTGGAACAGGCAAAATTCCTTGCCGCAGATGACGTCTTGGGGTTCGAGGCGAAGTTCGGAAAAGTTTAGAGCGGCGTGCGGGTCACTCCGACAGGTTGAGCTTTCCGCCCGCTCGCACGGCAGGCTTCGAGCAGGCGGCCAGCGTCGGGACCTGGCGGCAGCTTGAGCGCGCCGCCACCAGGCAGCGTCGCCACCATCGGTGCCCCGCCTTTGATTGCCCCCGCCGTTTCCCGCGCCGCATCAATCGCACCCTGCCATTCGCCCCGATCACCCGCCCGCACGACATCCATAGCTACGCGAGCGACATGGCCGTTGCCTTCAATTGCCAGCAATGCCTGCGCCCCCGCCTCGGCGCGGGTGCGGCGGGTGAAGTGCAGACGGGGCGTGCCATCGGGGCTGTGGATGCAGGATATAGTGAGCAGCGGCGGCTGTCCGGGCAGGCCGAATGCCACGGAGTCGTTAGCCAGATTCGACCAGGCAGCGCCTTCGGGCTGAACCGGGGGCATTTCAAGCGGGGCAGGTTCAGTAGGCAGCGGCAACCGGACTGCGTTGTCGGGCGACTGCTGCTGGTCACCAGAGGGTGAGCAGGCGGCGAGGGTGATGAGGGTGAGTGTGATCAGGCAGCGGTGCATGGCATGGCATTGCTAGGCTGATCAGCGCGGCGCAAGATTGCTTGGTGGGGTTATCCGGAGTGGTGGGTGGGTTCACTTGCGCATCCAGCGCGGTTCGGGATCGCGCATCCAGTGCTTGCCATCTTTTTCGGACGACCAAGGATTGACCAAATCCCAGCGCTTTCTAGCGAAGCGATCGCCGTCAAGCGAGGCGTTGAGCTCCTGCTTGACCCTGTGGCGCAGCTTGCGCGCCGACACCCTCTTCCAGAAGTGGTCGCTCTTGGCGGTAGTAACGCCGGAAATCGGCGTCTTGCGGCGGGAACAGGACATGACAAAGCACCTTGCGAATCGCCGCAAGTGGCCAGCCAAATCGGGAGTAATCAGGCTGCCTGCGGCTAATGCCGCAGGCGATTTTGGTGTAGTGGTGGCATGTTCATCGCACCGCGTAGATCGCTGGACGATAGCGTGGTTCGGGAATCACAAAGCCGCGTTCCTGAGCGACTTCGATCCAGCCAGCAATGGCGTCGTTGATATTGGCCAGCGCATCCGAACGCGAATCGCCATGCGCCGAGCATGGGCGCAGATCAGGAACATCCGCGATCCAGCAGGCATCCTCGGCGGACCAGAACAGGTTGATATGGTAATGCGGCTCGTTCACGGCTCCATATATAGACTGTATTCCTCGATGAGTTCAAGGAATTCGCGAACCTGATATGGTTTGGCGTCCTTTGTCTCAGGTTGCACTGGAAGCGGGCGGGGCACTTTTGGGTGGACATATTGCCGATGGCTACCCTTGGTTCGCGCTAGCTCGAACCCGAATGCGCGCAGCAGCTTCTCGAAATCGCGGAAGGAGATGC
The DNA here is from genome assembly GCA_031366845.1 of Novosphingobium sp. Classification (GTDB taxonomy): domain Bacteria; phylum Pseudomonadota; class Alphaproteobacteria; order Sphingomonadales; family Sphingomonadaceae; genus Novosphingobium. The sequence goes on from JANLOZ010000035.1 coordinate 8,605, forward strand.
TCGGGCGCGGGTTGGCGAGAAGGCGGGCGTAGAGTTTGGCGAGCTGGGTCATGGCTAGCTTTCACGCCAATATTTGCTGTCATAGATTTTGATGCGGCCATTTTGGGACATGCGCATTAGTGTTTTGCGCACATAATCCGGATCAATTGAGAGGCAGCGCTTGGCGATGAGAACTGGGGGCAGGGCATTTTGGCGTCCTAAGGGGATCTTCTCGAAAACGACCTTTTGCTTATACGTCAGGCCTTCTCCGATCTCATCGCCAATAGCGCGTTCGAGAATGTCATCCTGAATAGCCTCAAGCGACTGAAGCGCTAATTTCAGGGCATCATGCTCGCGGGATATGCGATCAAGTTCAACCTGTCGTTCCATGATTTCGACGGAAAGCTCGGCTACACGGGCTCGCAGAGTTTCAATAGTCTTTGCAGTGGACATGTTGTGTCCCTACTACTGTCCCGGACAATGTCAAGGGACCGACGCCGCATCACCCGCCCTTTCGTCCCCCCAGCAGCCGCACCCCCGCCCAAACCCCCTTCGCCTTCGCGGCAAACCGGGCATCGCAGGTCACCAGATCGCAGCCCAGTTCCATTGCCAGCGCGAGGTAGATGGAGTCCTTGAGCGGGTGGCCGAGATCGAGGGCATGGTTGGCTGCCTGCGCCATCTGCTGCGGGTTGGTATTTGCTACCCGGATCAACCGTTCGTCGAACAGCGCCACAAATCGGGCAATCGAGATTTCGGAGTCGCGGCGGAGCTTTTTGTCGATATTGGTCCGGCGCACCAGTGCGCCAAGCACTTCGATCAGGAAGACATGCGGGACGACAATGTCGCCCTCATTCTCCACGAGCCACGCTCCCGCTTCATCCGAATGTGTCTCATCGAAATACCATTTGAGCGCTAGACTGGCATCGACAACGATCACCAGGAGTCGCGCTCTTCGCGCAGCAGGTCGAGGGATGTCATCCCGTCAGGCAGTTTGAGCGGGTTGCGCTTGCGAAATTCGTGCATTTCCACGAGCAATTTATCGACCCGTCGCTTGCGGTCGCTTTCGGTCATCAATTCGCGAACTTCGGCAGCCAACGAGCGATTGTTTTGCTTTGCGGCTTCGGCTGTTCTGGCTAGCAGGCCATCATCGACATTGCGGACTGTAAGGGTGCCCATATTGGTGACTCCATTTCCACGAAAATGCTAGCACAATTGAGTCAAAAGTGCAAGCACTACCGCCCCCACTTCGTCTTCCCTTGCCGTCCAAACCGACCCTTCCGCGTCCCCGGCTTACCCTCATTGCTCCGCCCGACAATTGGCGCGCGCTTGTCGCCGTCGGGTATCCCCAGCTCATCCGCCTCAAGCTT
>JANLOZ010000115.1:0-4232 GCA_031366845.1 Novosphingobium sp.
GCGAGGCAGGCGTGGAAAAGCTCGATCAGATCGGCATTCTGCGCCGGGCTGCGCAGCAGATCATCGACCAGCTGCCAAAACCGGTCCCCGCCAATGTTCTCACGAAAGAAGGTCACGACAAGGCTGCGCCGCGCCCATTCGGTGCCGTCCTGCCCGATGTTGGGCAAGTTCTGGGCGATATCATCGACCGTGGCGCAGAGCGCATAGCGGGCACGCTGGCGGGTTTCTTCAGGGTACAGCGGCGTGATCGCGCGGTCATAGGCGGCGATTGCTTCGCTCGCCTCGCGGTGGAAATCGGGCATTGTGACCCGCGCCCGACCAGATCGGATCGAGGCCGCGAGCGCCAGCACCGGCCCCGCCTCGACGACAATCGGGCTGCGCGAATCGAGCGGCGCGGAGGGGCGCGGGATGTCGTCATCGTTGAGCCTGCCGACACGCACGGGCTCCCCATAGCTGGCGTCCGATGCAGGCGGTGGCAGTGGCGAAGCGCCAAAGCTTGCGGAACCAAACGCGGCTGGCTGCGCGGGCGGAAATGACTGTTGTGGCGACGCAGGTTGTGCCGGGGGCTGGATTCCGCCACCCGGCCGCACCCCGGCCAGCGGCGATGGCCGAAAGACAGTGCGATTGCCGCCGCCGTCTGAGGAACCGTTGTCGCTCATGCCGTTGCTTCGCTCATCGCGCCGCCCTCTTCACGCACCAAAGCTCAAGCTGCAATTGCGGCCACTCGCCCGCCACATGCAGGCCAAGCCCGGTCGCCGTGGCAAACTCGCTCCAGTCGGGCGATCCGCGATCAAGCTCGAAATAGACATAGCCCGGAATGACCCGGATCTGCGGCGGCGGCGTTGGCGTATGGCGCAGCGGCACGCCGGGCAACGCGGCGTTGACAATCTGCTGCATCCGCTCGACCGAACCAACCTTGGCAATCTGGGCAAACCCCCGCCGGATTTCATCAACCGATGCAGCAGCACGCACGGCGAGATAAAAGTAGCCGTTGGCGTAAAGGCTGCGATCAACAATCGGCGATACCCAGCTGTCGACATTAAGCTGGTTGAGTGGCAGTTGCAGCGCTGACCGGTCAAACACCGCAGCCAGCATGGTTTGCAGCAGATCGATCAGCGGCGAAAAGCTTTCGCGCAGTTTTTCGTGATCATAGGGCGGCAGTTCCGGCGCGCGCCGGTCAGGCCGGATCAGCGTGGCGATCTCCGCAGCCAGGCTCGCCAGCGCCTCATAGAGCCGCTCGGGATGCACCACCGGCAGGCTTTCCAGATGGCGCAATACGGCGATCCAACGGTTGAGCGCCTGAAGCAACAGGAACGAAGCAAAGGTCTCGGCCCCGCCATCGGTCGATTCGACCGCGCGCTGGGCAAGTTCATTGGCGCGCTGCTCGCATCGCCCGAGAATATCGGTCAACCCATGCTTGAGCGGCAACGAGGCACGAATATCCTGCGCCGGGGGAATGAAGCGATCATCGAAATGGATGCGCTTGCCTTGCATCTCGCGCACATGCGCCAGCCCGCAGAGCACCCGGCCATAGGTTTGATCGCGCGTTACGCCATAGGCGAGGTTGGGGCGCGCCAGATCAATCGGTTCGCGGTCCCGCTCGCCCGAAAAGCAATCAGCAACTTCCGCTTCGGAAACGGCAAAGCGAATTTCCGGCCCGGCATCACCCGCTTCGGCGAATTCCTGCGCGCCCGGCTGGGCCGCAGGCAGCGTCAGGTAAATCGTTGCATCGCGGGTATCTTCGGGCAGATCGAGTGGCGGCGGCGGCGGCTGGTCTTCAGGGATGGCGAAAGGCGTGCCATCAGACATCACCCCAACCGCGCGGACAATGGCGAATTTGCCGAGGGTAGCGAGTTGCTCGTCAATTACGATTTCGCTCAACCCCCAAGGATAGGGTCGCAACATCGAGGCCCGTGCGCGCAGGCGGAAGTCCAGGCTTCGGTCAGCCTGCTGGAAGTGTTGCGGACGCAGGAACTGCCCCTCCCGCCATGCCACCCGATTGCCTGCAGTCATGAACTTCCCCCAAAGGAACGACCAACAGCAGGTTAAAGCACAGCTTCTCGTCTGGCAAAAGCAGCGTTATGAGTAATTCCGGTGTTGGCAGCAGATGGGCGGGCGGGGGCAGAGATGGATGAGACTGATTTCGATCCGCGCTCGTGGCGCAACAAGCCGGTGGAAAAGGCAGATTCGCCAGCAAAACCAGTGCCTGGAGCCAAGGCTGAAACCCCGGCGGAAACGCAATCGAGCCTGCCCGAGGCGTGGCAGGGAATCGGCACAAGTTTTGTTCCCGGAGCGGCGATTGCGGCAAAATTGCCGTCGCCCGGCAATCCTTACCTGCCGTGGGCGGGATCACTCGCAGTTCTGGTCGCTGCATTCAGCGCCGCGTGGGTAACGCGTTTGCCCCCAGCAATCGCGGCGAGCGCCGCCGCGCAGTCACCGGCCAGGGTCGAAGTGCCGGGAGCCAAGGAAACTACGCTTCGGCTTGCCGGTACTGGCGATATCGTTCAAGCGCTGGTTACGCTTGGCGTGCCGGCCAATGACGCTGCTGCTGCCGCCGCCGAAGCGGCCAGCGCGGTCACGAAAAAGCCCGGCGAAATTCGTCTCGCGGCGCAATTGATGCCGGCGGGAAAGGCTTACCGGCTCGACCGTTTGCAGGTTTCCTATGCCGATGGCGCCGGCGCCGTGGTTTCGCGCGATGCAGCGGGTGCATATTCTGCATCGACGGTGGCAGCGGATCTTTCCAGCACGATCAAATTCACCGCCGGAGAGATCGATGCCGAGAGCTTCTATTCGTCAGCAGTTTCGGCGGGCGTGCCCGACACTCTCGTCCCCGAATTCATCAACGCCTTCGCCTTTGATTTCAACCTCGCCTCTGAAGTTTCACCCGGCGATACTTTTGAGGTCGCCTATTCCCAGTCAGTCAATGCCAGTGGCGATGCCATAGGTCAGCCAGAACTGCTCTACGCCAAACTGACGACCGCGCAAAAAAGCCTTGCGCTTTATCGTTTCAAACAGAGCGACGGCAAGTTCGGCTGGTTCGATGGCAATGGCGCGACGACCAGGCGCGGGTTCATGCGCACACCGGTCGATGGCGCGCGGATTACGTCCAAATTTGGCATGCGTTTTCATCCCACTTTGCATTACAACCGCCTCCACGCAGGGGTCGATTTTGGGGTTCCAGTGGGAACACCGGTTTACGCTTCGGCTGCCGGTGTGGTTATCGGAGCGCGCCCAACCGGCTGTGGCGGCAATATGGCGGTGGTGCAGCACGACAACGGCTGGGTTACGCGCTATTTTCACCTCAGCCACTATGCCGATGGCCTGCACGAAGGCCAGCGCGTGCCGCAAGGCTTTACCCTGGGCCTCAGCGGTGTGACCGGCACCTGCACCACCGGCCCGCACCTGCATTACGAGCTGAGAATTGACGGCGAGCCAGTCGATCCGTTGAGCGTCCCGTCTGACGATGCCAAGCGGGAGAGTTTGGAAGGCGCGGTGCTCGCTGCCTTCGTTCAGCAACGCAACCGGATCGATGTTACCCGGGCGCAGCAGGGAATTTAGAGTTTTTCCGATTTGCGTCGAACCGGGAACGGGGCAGGTGCCGTCTACTCCGGAAAACTGTGGGCGGCCTCGGGAATCGCGCTTTTCCGTGCATTGAGCAGCGGCAGACAGAACGCGATCAGCACTGCGGCCATGCCGATCGAAGCGGCCAGACCCGCTTCGGTACCGCCCCACAGCGGTGCCCCCAGAAGGTCGAAATCGCGAAACGCACCGAATGGCCCTGTGCCGGGATTGGGATTGAGTCCCAGGCCCAGATCCTCAAGCGCGGTCCAGCCAAAATGCGCAGCAACCGGTGCGGCGATGCCGCCTGAACGTTCGGCCAGCAGCCCGAGGAACAGGGCGAGCAGCACCAGATTGGCTAAAGGCAAAACAGCAAATCCGCTGCCAGCCATGGTAAAGCCAGCATAGGCCAGCGCGGCCAATATGACCGACCAGCGCGCGCCGATCATCCTGCGCAGAACCAGCCGCAACCAGCCACGAAACAACAGTTCCTCAACCAGGACCTGGAACAGCGTCAGCGCCAGGCCGAGCGCCAGCAACCCGCCCGTCGCTTTCGCTGGCTGCACGGCCAGAGCCATGCCGCCATTGATCCTTGCGAGCAGCGCGCAAAGCCCCAGACCGCCCAGGCCTGCAACAAGGCCGATCACCGTCCACCGCCCCATCGTCGGACCCGC
>JANLOZ010000146.1:0-8744 GCA_031366845.1 Novosphingobium sp.
TATATGCTGTTTCAAAGTCAGCCTAGATCCCGCGCCAGATCTTGAGCGGGGCCGAATCGGCAGGACCGTATCGTTTCCTGTCACACGGCTGCGAGCGCAAAGCGGGCGAATAGCACAGCCGCAATTCGCGCAACCAGCCGCTCTCGCTGGTCACCACCCCGATCGAATTGCGCCGCAGAAAAACGTTGGCGATCAACAGTTCCTGCCGCAAATCGCCGACAGTAAGCGCCTTTCTGCGCGACAGCACATCAATGTCTGGCCATTTGATCCGGTCCCACAACAGATGCGCAGTGCGGAAATAATCGTCCGGATTTGCCGCCATGCACGTGCCGTGCTTGGCCCATTCGTGGGCGATCAGATAGGGCGCGGGGCTCATACACAGGTTGCGCCGCACGGTTTCGGGTGAGGGCGGGGCGGCGGGGGCACACCACTGCGGCGCATTGCGCCCATCGCCTTCGGGCCAGAGCCCGTGGACGATGAAGCCGAACCGGCCATAGGTGCCCGAACATTGCACCGATTTCGGATCATGATCCTTGCGGCAGAACTCGGGCGACCAGCTTAGCGCCAAGGTGAGCGAGCGCACCGGCGCGGCGTTGCGCGGGCCATCGGCCGCAACGCGCGGCAAAGGCGGGAGAACCAGCGGCGCGGCGCATTGATAGGCCTGAGCCAGCGCCGGGACTGGAAGGGCGATCAGCGCCGCGATGAACAAAACGGCGCGCTTCATAGCAACGCAAAATCCAGCCCTACATCCGCCGCAGGCGCGCTCTGGGTCAGCCTGCCTACCGAAACGTAATCCACCCCGCTTGCCGCTATTGCTGCTATGGTATCAATCCTTACCCCGCCCGATGCCTCGCAAGGTACGCGGGCGGCTATCAGCGTCACGGCTTCGCGCAAAACGTCCGGCGGCATGTTATCGAGCAGCAGGTGGCTGGCACCGGCCTCGATCGCGGGCTCGATCTGGTCGATGCGGTCAACCTCGCAGATGATCCGGCTGACGCCTGCGGCCTTGGCGCGCCGCACTGCCTCGCGCACACCGCCAGCCACGGCAACGTGGTTGTCCTTGATCATCGCTGCATCCCACAGACCCATTCGGTGGTTCTGCGCGCCGCCCATGCGGGTGGCGTATTTCTCAAGATGGCGCAGACCGGGGATGGTCTTGCGGGTATCGAGCAGCACAGCCTTCGTCGCGCCCATGGCTTGCACATATCCCTGAGTCATCGTGGCGATGCCCGAGAGATGCTGCACCGTGTTCAGCGCAGCGCGTTCGGCGGTGAGCATGGCGCGGGCATTGCCGCTAAGGCGCATCAGGTCGGTTCCGGGGGCTACGCCCTCGCCTTCTTCGGCGAGAATTTCGATCACCATATCGGGGTCAAGCGCGCGAAAAAAAGCGGCGGCAATCGGCAACCCGCAAACCACGATGCCATCGCGGCTGTCCATCGCGCCAGAGAATTGCGCATCGGCGGGGATTACCGATTCGCTGGTCACATCATGCCCGCCGCCTGGCAAGCCCACGCCAAGGTCCTCGGCGAGGGTGGCTGTGACGAATTGGGAGAGGTCGAAACCGGGGAGGGTGAAGGGTGTCATGCCACCAGAGTCGACAAGTGAAGAAAGGGGATCACGCGGCGGCGCGGGGACGCGGAGAGACTGTGCCAAGTGCCGAAGGCAGAAATCGCTCGAAAGGTCGTGTTTGAACGCAGCTTTAGAAACGGTGAAAGCGCTTCGCCCCATGCGAACCCTCTCCGCGTTTCCGCGCATCCGCGTGAACCCTTCATGCCAATCCACTCCGCAAACACGCTGCCATCAATGCACAAACCGCGCCACCACATCACGATAGGACCGCGAAACCTTCACCTGCGCGCCGCTTTCGAGCACCAAAAAGCATTCGCCATTGGTATGCGGTTTCACCTGCCGCACCAGATCGAGGTTGACGATTGTCGAGCGATGGACCCGCTGGAACACGCGCGGGTCCAGTCGCCGTTCAAGGTCCTTCATCGTCTCGCGCAGGATCAGTGAATTGCCCGCGGTGAAGATGCACATGTAGTCGCCCGCCGCCTCGATATGTTCGATGGTATCGACGCCAACCCGGAAGATCTGGCCGCGATCCTTGATGTTGATCAGCTTTTCAAACCGGCCTGCGCCGTGCGCCCCGCCGTCGGCATCATCATCGGGCATCGCATCCATGGCATCGGGCGCGACTTCGTTGAGCACCGTCTTGAGCTTCTCCGCTTCTTCGACCGAACGTTTTTCCGAAAGCCGCGTGCGCACCCGGTCGAGCGTGTCAGCCAGCTTGTCCTCATCGACCGGCTTCATCAGGTAATTGACGGCATTGGCCTCAAACGCACGCACCGCATGCTCCTGATAAGCGGTAACGAACACGAACAGCGGCGGCTCGATGTCCATCACGCCCTTGACCACCGAGAAGCCGTCGAAGCCCGGCATCTGGATGTCGAGGAACACCAGATCGGGCTTCTCGGTCTTGATCTTGCGGATTGCCTCGCGCCCGTTGTTGCAGGTTTCGATGATTTCGACGTCGGCGAACTTTTCGAGCCGCAGTTGCAGGCCCTGGATGGCCAGCTTTTCATCATCGACGATTATCGTGCGAATGGTCATGGGTTATGTCTGCCTGGTCTGGAGGACTTCGCGGCGCTCAAAAGGGATCTCGATCATCACCGCAAAACCGCCCTCGGGCGCGTCGGCAATCTCGAAGCGATGGCTGTCACCATAAGCCTGGGCCAAGCGGTCACGCGTGTTGGCGAGGCCGACCCCGGTGGATACTTGTTCGCCGCCATCAAATGTCACGCCGGACATCCTGTTGTCGGTGGCGCTGCTTTGCAATCCCGGGCCGCTGTCGGAGACGGTGATGCGAAGCATGGGTCCGACGAGTTGCGTTGTAATGGTGATATCGGCCCCGGCTTCGTGCGGGCTGACGGCATATTTGATGGCATTTTCGACCAGCGGCTGGAGCAACAGCGATGGCAGCAGCCCCGGCGTGGTTGCAGGGTCGATGGCGAAAGTGGTGCGCAACCGCTCTTCAAACCGCATCCGTTCGATATCGAGATAGAGCTTCAGCGTCTCGACCTCCTGCGCCACGGTAACCCGCGCCGAAGCCTCGTTCGCCAAAGTATAGCGCAGGAATGACGACAGCCGGGTGAGCATCGCGTTGGCGGGTTCGCTTTGCTTGAGCAGCACCAGCGTCGAGATCGAATTGAGCGTGTTGAACAGGAAGTGCGGGTTGAGCTGATAGCGCAGCATCGCCAGCTGCGCCGCCGTTGCCTGATTTTCCAGGATGATCAGCTGGTCGTTCTGCTCCTCGATCTGCACATAGAAGTTGATCATGTAATAGAGCGCCGACCATGCCCCGAGCAGCGTGCCATCAAGGTAAAACACGCCGATCAGCAATTGCGGGAAGTTGCCCGATGTGTCGGACCGGTAAAGGCTGATCACCCAGGCATCGATGAAAGCGAACACCGCCACTGCGAGCGGCAGCACCAGGCCTGTCACCCCCCAGGTGATCAGCGCGCGGCGGTTGATCAGCTGGCGATAGATGACTGCCAATACCAGCGACAGCGAGAACCCGGTTACCGCCTCGATCAGCACCAGCACCAGAAACGACCAGGCCTGCCCGCCCGCGATCGATGACATCGCGCGCAGCAGCATCGCTCCGCCCCAGCCGAACGCCTGCAGCCGCCAGAACGCCTTGTTCTTGTTGGCGAAGAACGGTGTGGGGGGGATGGGCAGCACGGCCATGGCTGTGTTCTAGGGCTTCACCGCGCCAAAACAAACCCCTCTAATCACGCCATGACCGATCCTCGCGGTCAACCTTGCGCACCCAGGCGGCGAAATCCGCGGCGCCGGGGCCAGACGGCAGCTGCACCATATGGAGATCGCGCTGGTGCACCGCTATCACCTCGTCAGCCACCATCACCGGCTTGCCCATGGCGAGGGTCATGCACTGGATCTCGCAGGCGCGCTGGAGCGACCACATCTGAAGGAACATCTCGGGGATCGTCCGTCCCAGTACTACCGGGCCGTGGTTGCGCAGCATCAAAACGCTTTTGTCACCCAGGTTTGCCAGCAGCCGGTCGCCCTCTTCGCTGCGCACGGTGATGCCCTCAAAATCATGATAGCCAATCCGGCCGATGAAGGCGCAGGCGTAGAAATTGATCGGCAGCAGTCCGTGCTCGTAGCTCGATACCGCCATCGTCTCGGTGGTGTGGACATGGCAGATCGCCTTGGCGTGCGGCAGGTTGCGGTGGAAATGCGCGTGTTGGGTGAAGCCCGCCTTGTTCACCGGATGCGCGCTGCCATCGAGCGTGTTGCCGTCGATATCGATCTTGACGAGGTTCGATGCACAAACCTCGGAATAGAGCAGCCCGTAGGGGTTGATCAGGAACGCGCCCTCTTCATCGGGCACTGAAAACGAGATGTGATTGTACACCGATTCGGACCAGCCAAGCAGATCAAACACGCGATAGGCTGCGGCGAGCTGCTGGCGCGCCTCCCATTCTGCGGCGCTGCAATCGATGTTACGGTGAAGGTGCGTGGCCATAGTGTTTTCCTCTCGTGCGGCGAGGGCCAGATTAGGGCGCGGCGCGCGTGCGGGCAATGGTGATGCGTGGCGCTGGACGACTGCGGGCCGATCAGCCATTATTGGGCCCATGTCGCCAACGCGAAAACTGATCTGCTCAATCCACGATGTCGGCCCGCGCTTCGAGCGTGAGGTGGATATTCTTGCCGAACAATTTGACCGGATGCTCGGCTCCGCCAGGTTCGCCATGCTGGTGGTTCCCGATCACTGGGGTGCGGCCCCCTTGTCAGAAGCGCCCGCCTTTCGCCGCCGCCTGCGCAATTGGGCCGATGCCGGGGTGGAAATGTTCGTCCACGGCTGGTTTCACAAGGACACCGCAGAACACAGCGGGCTGGCAAGGTTCAAGGCGGGCACGATGACCGCCGGCGAGGGCGAGTTTCTCGCGTTGAGCCAAGCCGAAGCGCTGCGCCGCATGGCCGAGGGCAAGGCCTTGATCGAGGACGCCATCGGCCGCGCGGCGGCGGGGTTTGTCGCCCCGGCCTGGCTCTATGGCCCCGGCGCGCTGACAGCGTTGGGGCAGGCAGGCTTCGCGCTTGCCGAAGATCACTTCAAGGTTTGGCAGCCCGCCACGGGGCAAGTTCTGTCGCGCGGGCCAGTGGTAACCTGGGCCAGCCGCAGCGTGCCGCGCCAGCGTTCATCGCGCATGTTCGCCCGGATTGCCCGCACCGCGCTGGCCCCGTTGCCAGTGGTTCGGCTCGCCGTTCATCCCGGAGACACGACGGTTCCGGCATTAATGGCGAGCATTTCGGGTACGCTCGCACGATTTGCCGCGAATCGTAAGGCCGCCCGCTATGCTGATCTTCTTCCTGCTTAATATTAGCGTCCGCATTGTCTGCTAGTACGCGGGTCTGCGCAGCTACTCCCACCTCATGACAAATCTCATTTTAGCCTCTAAGGCCCGGTTGCCTGCGCTCTTGCGGGGGGCAATGGGAATGCCAATATTGCCGCATAATGGCAGATCGAAAAGGGTGGCGGCGAATGGATCCTGAGCTTCCGGTGAAAGTGGTGAAACCGCGGTACATGGACGGCCCGGTGCAGTTCGATCCCGCTGTGCTGGCAGAAAACGCTCCCTCGCGCCTCGCCGAATTTTCCAGCGCCGCGCTGACTATCGCCTCGATTGTTATGATCGCGGTTGCCGCGCACCGGCTTTCGCTCAGGCAAATCTTTTCGATGCTGCCCAGCAACCCGCTGTTCTGGCTGGCGTTTATGGCGAGTTATCTTGCCCTGCCGGCGAGCGAGTGGATCATCTTCCGCCGCTTGTGGAAGATTCCGTTCGAAGGCTTCATCGCGCTGTTGCGCAAGTATGTGCTCAACGAAGTCGTGCTCGGTTATCTGGGCGAGGCCAAGTTCTATGCCTGGGCGCGCAGCCGTCTGTCGATCCAGACCTCGCCGTTCGGCGCGGTAAAGGACGTGGCGATCCTTTCGGCGATGGTCGGCAATGTGCTGACACTGCTGCTGCTGCTGGGCGTCTGGCCGATCGTTACCAGCAATGCCATCGGGCTCGATCTGCGCGCCAGCTTCCTTTCGCTCGGGGTAGTGCTGGCGAGCTCGTTTGTCGTGCTTATCTTCCGCCAGCGGCTGTTCTCGTTGCCCGGCCGCGATCTGTGGTTCATCGCCGCAATGCATGTGCTGCGAACGCTGGCGTTTCTGGGCTTCACCGCGGTGATGTGGCATATGGTGCTGCCGCAATATGGCATCGGATCATGGCTGATCCTCGTCACTTTGCGCATGCTGGTTTCGCGTTTGCCGCTGGTGGCGAACAAGGATCTGTTTTTCTCGGTCCTCGCACTTTACGCGCTGGGCAACCAGCCCGAGCTCACCAGCCTGCTCGCCATGATGGCCGGGCTCATTCTCACGGCCCATATCATTACCGGCCTGATTTGTGCCGGAGCGGAAATTGTTGAAGTCAGGAAACGCAAATGACCATCGCACTCGCGCTTGCCGTTCTCGCCAGCGGCCCGATTCAAACCTCGCCAGAACTCGGCAAGACCGAAGGGCGTTGCCGTCCCGGTGAAAGCGGACCGGCGCTTCAATTGGTGATCAAAGGGCTGAAAGACCGCACCGGCAATATCAAGGCCGAGGTCTATCCATCGAACGATGCCGATTTCCTGCAGGATGACAATATCCTGCTCAACGCCGGCAAGACCTTCCGCCGCGTTGAGGTATCGTTGCCGCCCGAGGGCGATCCGGTGGTGTGCATCCGGGTGCCATCGGCGGGCGCTTACAGCGTTTCGCTGCTGCATGATCGCAATATGGATCACAAGTTCAAGTGGACCTTGGACGGGATTGGTTTTACCGGTAACCCCCGCCTTGGCTGGTCAAAGCCCAAGGCCGCCGTTACCCGCATCAATGCCGGTAGCGGCTTGACGCGCGCGGAGGTGGTGATGAATTACAAAAGCGGCCTTGGCGTAGCGCCGTTGAAATAGCGCAAAATCCGTGCGGATCGTCGACGTCTGCGCCTTCTATTCGCCGCACGGCGGCGGGGTGCGCACCTATGTCGAACAGAAGCTGGCGATCGGCCCCGAACTGGGCCACGATATTACCATTCTGGCACCGGGCGATGAATATGGTGTCGTCGAACGCGGCCCCAACGCGCGGATCATTACCCTGCCATCACCGCGTTTTCCGCTCGACAAGAACTACTGGTATTTCGATGACGAAGCGGCGCTGCATGCCGCGCTCGACGAAAAGAACCCTGATTTCGTCGAGGTCTCCTCCCCTTGGCGCAGTCCCAATTTTGTCGCGCGCTGGCGGCCAGCGGTGCCCCGCGCGGTGATCATGCACGCTGATCCGCTGTCCGCCTATGCCTATCGCTGGTTCGGTGACCTGTTCTCACGCGAGACGATCGACCGCCGGTTTGAGCCCTTCTGGGAACACCTGCGCCAGCTTGGCACGTCGTTTGACCGGGTCATCTGTGCTTCAAACGAACTGCGCGAGCGGCTGCGCGATGGCGGGGTTGCCAATACCAGCCTGCATCCCATGGGAATCGAGCCGGGGGTATTTTCACCGGAGCGGCGTGATCCGGGGCTGCGTGCGCGCCTGCTCGAACTGTGTGATCTGCCCCAGACCGCACACCTGCTCGTTGGCGTCGGGCGGCTGGCGGCGGAGAAGCGCTGGCCGCTGGTGATCAACGCGGCGATGGCGGCGGGCCATGCGCGCCCGATTGGCCTGATAATTCTGGGTGAAGGCAAGCAGCGCCGCCAGCTGGTGCGGCAGGTGGGCGCAAATCCGCATATCAAGCTGCTCAAACCCGTGCGTGACCGCGCCCAGTTCGCCACCATCCTCGCCAGCGCCGATGCCCTGGTCCACGGCTGCGAGGCCGAGACGTTCTGCATGGCCGGGGCCGAGGCGCGCGCCAGCGGGTTGCCACTGGTGGTTCCTGATCGTGGCGGCGCGGCGGACCATGCCGAGGGCGGGGCGGGGCTCGCCTATGCTGCGGGCGATACAGATGCCGCCGCCGCCGCCATCCTCAAACTGCTCGATATGAACCTGCACCCCGATGCTGGCCCGCCGCGCACGATGGCGGACCACTTCTCGGGGCTTTTCGCTGAATACGAAGCGATTCTGGCGAACGGTCGCTTGGCCGCCTGAATAGTAACCGGCGGCTCAGCCCAGCAACTCAACGATGCATCGCACAAAGCTTGTTGCCATCGGGATCGCGCAGATAGGCCAGGTAAAGCTTGCCGAACGGTCCTTCGCGCCAGCCCGGCGCATCCTCGATGGAAATGCCGCCATTGGCGACACCGGCGGCATGCCAGGCATCGGCCTGCGTGGTGCTTTCCATTGTGAAACCGATGGTGCAGCCATTGCCTGCCGTAGCCGCTTTGCCGTCAATCGGCGGTGTCACCATGAACAGGCTGCCATTGCACATATAGACCAGCCGGCCCTTGGCATCCTCCATCGCAGGTTTGCCGCCCAGCGCGCCGAACACGGCATCGTAAAACACCTTCGCCCTGGCACTGTCATTCGTGCCGACCATGTTGTGACTATACATTGCAGTCTCTCCTTTTAGAAAACCACCACCGAGCGAATCGATTCGCCCGCGTGCATCAGTTCGAACGCCTTGTTGATCTCTTCCAGACCCATGACATGCGTGATCATCGGATCGATCTCGATCCGGCCTTGCATATACATGTCAACGATCTTGGGCACGTCG
>JANLOZ010000128.1:0-34786 GCA_031366845.1 Novosphingobium sp.
ACTGATCTTCGTATCGTGCATCGCCCCCGATCCCGGGCTGAGCGTGATCGAAATGACGGCTGAGAAAATTCACAAGGGCAATCATCCCTTCGCCGACGCCGCGCTACCTTTTCGCGATCGTTACCGCGCGATGTTCTGCAACGACATGGCACCTGCGCAAGCCGAAGTCTTTCTCGACAAACTCGGCCCCGATCAATGGCCCGCCGTATGCTATGCGCACAATGACTGGACCTACGATCACCTTGCCGATCTGCCTGTCTCCTATGTGCTTTGCCTGGATGACGCGATCCTGCCGCTCGCCTGGCAGGAGAAATTTGCCGCGCGCTTACACACCCGGAGCACCCCGCGCATCGATGCCGGGCATCAAGTGATGAACACCCGCCCGCAGGCTTTGGCTGAGGTGCTCCTGGCCGAGGCATCGGCTTGACGATCTGGTTGGTAAGACGTATCTTACCACGATGAACGTGCAAACCAAACTCTCCGCCAAAGGGCAGGTTGTGATCCCCAAGGATGTGCGTGACCGACTTGGCTGGCCGCAGGGCAGCAAGCTTGATGTGATCGAAACTTCTGACAGCGTGACATTCCGCAAACCACATGAACGCAAGACGCTTACTTTCGAGGAGGCGACTGCAAAGATTCGGGCGATCGTCGATTACAAGGGACCACCACTGACGATCGAGCAACTGAGTTGGTCGGTTGACGCGGACACAGAGTACCGGCGGCGCAACAAGTGATTGCACTCGATACCAGTGTTCTTGCCAGATACGTCCTCAACGACAATCCAAACGAAGCGGTCGTTGCTTCACAGTTCATTGTCAATAACAGCTGTTCTGTCAGCTGGTCGGTACTCGTAGAGCTATGCTGGGTTCTTGAGTACAGGGCAGGTTTACCACGCAGCGAAGTGGTTGGGAGTCTCGCTGCTATTGGCGATTCAGATTGCATTGCCGTACCGAACAGAGCGAGCATGGCCTGGGCCATTGAACGTTATGCCAAAGGTGCCGACTTTGCCGACATGGTGCATTTAGTCAGCGCCATGAACGGCGCGACAGAATTTGCCTGCTTTGACCGGAAGCTAGCGCGTCAGGCAGGTGAGGATTCACCAATTGCTGTGCGAACCCTGCGAGCCTGACACATGGCCAAACTCTTCTTCTACTATGCCAGCATGAATGCCGGCAAGAGCACCAACCTGCTGCAGGCGGCGTTCAATTATCGTGAGCGGGGCATGCACACGATGTTGTGGACCGCCGCGCTTGATGATCGCGGTGGGGCCAAAGGGGTAGAACGCGCGATTGAGAGCCGGATAGGCCTCCACGCCGATGCTCAGCGGTTTCAGACCGATACCGATATGTGGGAGCGGATTATGGCGGCGCACAAGGTTGAGCCGCTCGCCTGTGTTCTGCTCGATGAGGCGCAGTTCCTCACCCCCGATCAGGTCTGGCAACTGGCGCGGGTGACCGACGAGGGCGGGATTCCGGTGGTCTGCTATGGCCTGCGCACCGATTTTCAGGGCGCGTTGTTCCCCGGCGCGGCGACGCTGCTCGGGATTGCAGACCGGCTGGTTGAGCTCAAAGCCGTGTGCCATTGCGGCGCCAAATCGACGATGAACCTGCGGGTGGATGAAAGCGGCGCGGCGGTGAAGCAGGGCGCGCAGACCGAGATTGGCGGAAATGACCGCTATGTGGCGCTGTGCCGCAAGCATTTTGTCGAGGCGCTGAAGGCGTGAATGAAACTGTCTATCAAGCGCTGGCGCTGATCGTGCCGCTGGTAATCGCCATCGTTTTTCACGAGGTGGCGCACGGCTATGTCGCCAAACTGCTCGGCGATCCCACCGCGAGCGAGCAGGGGCGACTGACGCTCAATCCGATCCGCCACGTCGATCCGATGGGGACAATCGTCGTGCCGGGGCTGCTTGCCTTGTTCCATTTGCCGGTGTTCGGCTGGGCCAAGCCAGTGCCGGTTATCGCGCAGCGGATGCGCAAGCCCCGGCTGGGCATGATGCTGAGCGCCGCCGCCGGGCCAGCGATGAACTTGGTTATGGCGCTGATTTCGGCGCTGCTGATTGGCGCGATGGGCCGGGCCTTTCCGGGCGCTGCCGAGCAATCAGCCGTGTTTGATTTCGTCTGGAAAAACCTCAGCAACTTCATCGCGCTCAATGTGTTTATCGCGCTGTTCAACCTGTTGCCCATCCCGCCGTTCGATGGCTCGCACATTGTTGAAGGGTTGATGCCGCGCAAATGGGCAGCGGTTTATGGCAAGTTCCGCCAGCAAGGCATGCTGCTGGTCATTCTGCTGATCGTCGTGTTGCCGCAGCTGGTACCGGGGTTTAACCTGGTTGGTTTGATAATTGAGCGGCCTTATGTTTGGCTGACCAGCGTCTATTTTCAGATCGCCATTGCCGTCGCCGGGGCGTGATGCCGCACGGCTGGATCATCCTCGATAAGCCCTTGGGGCTGGGTTCCACGCAAGCGGTCGCGGCGGTAAAGCGGAACTTGCGTGAGGCGGGTTTCGGTAAAAAAACCAAGGTTGGCCACGGCGGCACGCTTGATCCGCTGGCCACCGGGGTGCTGCCGATTGCTCTGGGTGAGGCGACGAAGCTGGCTGGCCGGATGCTTGATGCCAGCAAGGTCTATGCTTTCACCATTCAGTTCGGTGCTGAAACTGATACGCTGGACCTTGAAGGCAAAGTCGTCGCGACGAGCGAGGTGCGGCCAAGCCTGGTGCAAATTGCGGCCATTCTGCAGCGCTTCACCGGAGCTATTGAACAGGTTCCGCCAGCCTATTCCGCGCTGATGGTGGCTGGCCAGCGGGCCTATGACCTTGCCCGCAAGGGCGAGGTGGTCGCGTTGAAATCGCGGGCGGTGACGGTGCATTCGCTCCAGATCCAATCCTCTCCGAGCTTGTCTCGGGGAGGTGGCATGAGCGAAGCGACTGACGGAGGGGTATCGGCGCTTCACCCCTCCACCACCGGCTCCGGCGGCGGTCCCCCTCCCCGACACAAGCTCGGGGAGGATTTAGACAGCATAACCCTCACCGCCCACGTCTCCAAAGGCACCTACATCCGCAGCCTCGCCCGCGACATTGCCCTCGCGCTCGGCACAGTTGGCCATGTTACGAAGCTGCGCCGCCTGCGCGCCGGGCCATTTGACCTCGATGCCGCGATTTCGCTGGACAAATTGAACGATGTCGGTAAGGGCGCGCCACTTGAGAACGTACTCTTGCCGCTGGAGGCAGGGCTGGTCGACATCCCGGCTCTCATCCTCAGTCCGGAACAGGCAAGCATGGTCCACCAGGGCCGGGTTCTGACCGGACTGCCCCATGATGACGGGCTTTACTGGGCGCGAAAGGGACAAGTCCCGCTCGCACTCGTTGAGCTTTCCGGCGGAGATGCCAGGGTCGTGCGGGGTTTCAACCTTCCCGATGTCGCGGAGTAAAGTGCATGTCGGTAACTGCCGAGCTGAAGACGAGCATCATTGAAGACAACGCGCGCGACCAGGGTGACACGGGTTCACCCGAGGTGCAGGTTGCCATCCTTACCAGCCGTATCAACACGCTGCAGGGCCACTTCAAGGTTCACCAAAAGGACAACCATTCGCGCCGCGGCCTGCTGACCATGGTCAACAAGCGCCGTTCGCTGCTTGATTACCTCAAGCGCAAGGACGTGGACCGGTATAACGCGCTGATCGCGAAGCTGGGTCTGCGCAAGTAATCACACGGAGGCGGCCCGCAACTGGGCCGCTTCTTGTATCTGGTGCCGTTCCGCAATGAGGCGGGCGGGCCAGCGAGGGGGGCGCAAAACGCGCTCCGACCGGGCCGGACCGGCATTTCCGGCAAACGATGCCCTGCGCCGCAATTTGGCCGCGCGGGACCTAAGGAAAATACATGTTCGACGTTAAAACCGTATCGATGGAGTGGGGCGGCAAAACCCTCACTCTGGAAACCGGCCGCATTGCCCGTCAGGCTGACGGCGCGGTCCTCGCTACTTATGGCGAAACAGTTGTGCTTTGCGCGGTTACCGCGGCAAAGTCGGTGAAGGAAGGCCAGGATTTCTTCCCGCTGACCGTTCACTATCAGGAAAAGTTCTTCGCTGCCGGGCGCATTCCGGGCGGCTTCTTCAAGCGCGAACGCGGCGCGACGGAAAAGGAAACGCTGGTTTCCCGCCTGATCGATCGCCCGGTGCGTCCGCTGTTCCCCGAAGGCTTCTACAACGAGATCAACGTTATCGCTCAGGTGCTGAGCTTTGATGGCGAGATCGAGCCTGACGTTCTGGCGATGATCGCGGCCTCGGCTGCGCTGACCATCTCGGGCGTTCCGTTCATGGGCCCGATCGGCGCGGCGCGCGTTGGTTATGAAGATGGCGCATACACACTCAACCCCAAGCAGGAAGTGGCCGCCAACGGCGCGCTCGACCTGATTGTCGCCGCGACGGGCAATGCCGTGATGATGGTTGAATCGGAAGCCAAGGAGCTTTCCGAAGAAATCATGCTCGGTGCCGTGTTGTTCGCGCATGACGAGATCAAAAAGGTTGTGAACCTGATCATCGATCTGGCTGAAAAGGCCGCGAAGGAGCCATGGACCGTTGCCGTCACCGACAATTCGGCGATCAAGGACAAGCTCAAGGGCGTGATCGGCGGCGATATCGCTGCGGCTTACAAACTGGTCGACAAGTCCGAGCGTTCGAATGCGCTCAACGCGGTTCGGGCCAAGGCCAAGGAAGCCTTTGCCGGCGAAGATGGCCAGACGCAAATGGCGGCCGGCAAGGTCGTCAAGAAGCTCGAAGCCGAGATCGTTCGCGGTGCCATCCTCAAGGACGGCAAGCGCATCGATGGCCGCACCACCACACAGGTCCGCAACATCGAAGCCATGGTCGGCTTCCTGCCGCGCACCCACGGTTCGGCGCTGTTCACCCGCGGCGAAACGCAGGCAATCTGCACCACCACGCTGGGCACCCGCGAGAGCGAGCAGATGATCGATGGTCTGGAAGGTCTGACCTATTCGAACTTCATGCTGCACTATAACTTCCCGCCCTATTCGGTGGGTGAAGTCGGCCGCTTTGGCGCGCCGAGCCGCCGTGACACCGGTCATGGCAAGCTCGCCTGGCGGGCGCTGCGTGCGGTGCTGCCGACCAAGGAAGACTTCCCCTATACGATCCGCGTGGTGTCTGACATCACCGAATCCAACGGGTCATCGTCAATGGCAACCGTCTGTGGCGGCGCGCTGTCGATGATGGATGCGGGCGTGCCGATCACGCGGCCTGTTTCAGGCATCGCGATGGGTCTGATCCTTGAAGGCGACAAGTTCTCCGTGCTGTCAGACATTCTGGGTGACGAAGATCACCTGGGCGACATGGACTTCAAGGTGGCCGGCACGTCTGAAGGCATCACCACGATGCAGATGGACATCAAGATTGCCGGGATCACCCGCGAAATCTTTGAAGCCGCGCTGCACCAGGCGAAAGACGGCCGCGCGCACATCCTTGGTGAAATGACCAAGGCGCTTGGCTCATCACGCACCGAGCTTTCGGCGCATGCTCCGCGCATCGAGACGATGCAGATCGACAAGTCGAAGATCCGCGAAGTTATCGGCACCGGCGGCAAGGTTATCCGCGAGATCGTCGCTGAAACCGGTGCCAAGGTCGATATCGATGATGAAGGCCTGATCAAGCTGTCGTCGTCTGACCCGGCACAGATCGAAGCCGCCCGCGCGTGGATCCTTGGCATCACCGAGGAAGCCGAAGTCGGCAAGGTCTATGATGGCAAGGTCGTCAACATCGTTGATTTTGGCGCATTCGTAAACTTCATGGGTGGCAAGGACGGTCTTGTCCACGTCTCCGAAATGAAGAACGAGCGCGTTGAACGCCCTGGTGACGTGGTTTCGGAAGGCATGCCTGTGAAGGTCAAGGTCCTCGAAATCGATCCGCGCGGCAAGGTCCGCCTGTCGATGCGCGTTGTCGATCAGGAAACCGGCGCCGAACTGGAAGACACCCGCCCGCCGCGCGAACCGCGCGAGCCACGTGGTGATCGTCCCGGTGGTGATCGCCGTCCCGGCGGCCGGGGTGGTGATCGTGATCGCGGACCTCGCCGTGATGGGGGCCGTGATGGGGGCCGTGATGGTGGCGGTGATCGTGGTCCGCGCCGTGAAGGCGGCGATCATGATCGTGGCCCTCGTGAAGGCGGTAACCCCGATCACATGCCGGCATTCCTCAAAGCTGACGATTGAGTTAGCTTGCGACAAATCAAGAAAAGGGGCTGCTGCGGCGGCCCCTTTTTTTATCGATTGCGCAGGGGATCAGGCCGCCCTGGATTCGGCCTTTGCCGATGCCGTGACGATCCGGTTGCGGCCAAGATCCTTGGCGGCATAGAGCGCCTCGTCAGCCGCCTTCAGCGCCGCGCGCGGATCGCGGAAGGCGAAGACATCGACGAGGCCGCCTGAAAAGCTGACCTGGCCGAACGGCGTGTCGGTCGCGCGGTTGACCAGTCGGCGGTTGGACAGAGCCTCGCGCGCACCGTCTAGAATTTCGTGCGCCTCGTGCAGGGACTTGCCGCGAAACAACACGACAAATTCCTCGCCACCGTGCCGGGCGACGTGGCAGCGGTCGTCGGAAATATCCGCCAATGATCGGGCCACCAGCTTGAGCACCCGGTCACCGGCGTCGTGGCCGTGCAGGTCATTGATCAATTTGAACTTGTCGATGTCACAAAAGCCGACGCACAGCCCATCGCGGGTGCGGCGGGCCTCGGCATATTCGCTTTCGAGCAGCGCATCGAAGGCGCGCCGGTTGGGCAGACCGGTGAGGTGATCGATTTCGGCGCTGCGTTTGGCCTCGTCCAGGCGTTTCTGCAACGCGTGCGTTTCGCGTTCGCTGCGCGCCATCTGATTTTCGATGTCCTGCGTCCGGTCGAGCATGGCCCTGGAGACATTGGCGAGTTCGATGATCACCGCGCTTGCCTGGCTGACTGCGCCAAGTTCGTCGACATGGCTGGAAAGCGCGCTGCGATAGTCGCTGGTGGCCGACCGCGCATCGTGCGTGGTCCTGGTGAAATCGGCGACCGACTTTTCCAGCCGCTCGCGCAGTTTGGTCATGGCCTTGGCGTCATCGCGCGATCGCTGCCCGCGAACAGTGTCGATCCACTCTGCGGTGAGCGGCTCGCTGGCGCTCAACCGGCGGCGGACCAACCCGGCAAGGTGAGGATCGCTGCCGGTGACGGCGTCATAGGCCAAAGAAAGCGTTGCACCGTCCACCGGCAGGCTGTGGTCGATCAGAAAGGTGCAGACGGCGCTCAGGCGCTCGCGATTGAACTGCTCCAGGCGCGCGGCTTCAGCGTCCTCGCTGTCACCATCATGGTGTTCA
Source organism: Novosphingobium sp. (assembly GCA_031366845.1). Taxonomy (GTDB): domain Bacteria; phylum Pseudomonadota; class Alphaproteobacteria; order Sphingomonadales; family Sphingomonadaceae; genus Novosphingobium. The sequence goes on from JANLOZ010000128.1 coordinate 7,349, forward strand.
GGTCCTGCGCCCAACCATTTGCGAATTCGCTGATAAAAGGTGATATGCGTCATAGCCGAACGCTGAACGGCTTGCCGATCCAGAAATTAAGGCCTGCGCCGCATTTTCAGCACAGATCAAACCACCGAACGCTGCACCGCCTCGTCAGACCATTCGTGCTCGCACAGGAAGGTGGAATGCTCGCGGCGCAGGTATTCGAGGCGCCCACGATCAACGAAATCGTCAAACAGCACGCCCGCCTGTCCATCACGGATCCAGCGGACCATGCCGTTCAAGGCATCACCAGTTTCAAGCCTTATCAGAATGTGCTGATCGACACTCATCACTGCGCCGTTCAGCGTTATGCAACAGCCTTCGGGGGTGACGTTGACAATCACAATATCGCATTCCGCCTCCGCAGGCGTCTTGCAACGCGCAAAGTAGGTGACCCGCAATCGCTCGGATCTACGATAGGTCCTGACCTCGTCCGCCAATGCTGCCTCCGTTGAGCGGGCAGACTATGACGGTTTGGTAAATCTTCGGCTAACGAAACACGCCTATTTGCTGCTTCAGCGAGACTGAAACCGAAGTGGGTGCCGACTTCCTGCCTTAGCGGAAGAGACTCACCGTACCCGAGGCCCGCCAAACGGCAGTGGTGGAGGCGGGCGGCGGTGGCCGCGCGGGAGCTGCGCCTGGAAAGCGCGGCCGCAATGATCGACGCAATAGGGAAAGCCCGGGTTCACTTTCTCGCCGCAGAAATGGAAGTCTGCTTCGCCAGGATGGCCCATCGGCCAGCGGCAGATGCGGTCATTGAGATCGAGCAGGCTGGTCTTGCTGGCAATTTCCGCGCTCGGCTTGGCCGGCACGAGGCGGCGCGGCGGGGCGGGGGGGATTGGTGCCTGCTGGTCACCCGGGCCCTGACGCAGGAAGCCGCCCGGGCCAACCGAGACAATCCGCGGCTGCGGGCTGGGTGATGCGCCCGGCATCGGCTGTGATGGCACGGGAGCGCGCGGCGCGGCGGGCGCAGGTGCCATGCGAGGCGCCGGTTCTGCCGCCTGCTTGACCGGACGGGGTGCCGGATCAGCCTTGGCGGGTTTTGCCGCAGCCTTGGGCGCGGGCTCTGCCTCGTTTGGCTTGACCGGCGAAGGCCGCGCTTTCAGGCCAAGACGGTGCGCCTTGCCGATCACCGCATTGCGCGAAACGCCGCCCAATTCTTCAGCGATCTGGCTGGCAGTAGCGCCGCCTTCCCACATCTTGGTCAGCGTTTCGATCCGTTCGTCGGTCCAGCTCATTACAATTCCTGTTTCTAAACGCTGCCGTGCCGCGCGCGGGCGCTTGCCATGCAAGCGACCAGCCGATAGTCGCGGCAGGATGGCCAATCAACCTGTTATTACCAGCAGCCAGCGCCGCGCGGGCGGCATTGGGCAAAGAGACTTTCCGGCTCAGGGTGTTCCCCTGATCCACCGGGTCAACAAATTGGGGTTGTGGACGCTTTATGTCAAGGAGGTGCGCCGTTTCATGAAGGTGCAGACCCAGACAATCTGGGCCCCCGCGATCACCACCCTGATGCAATTAATCATCTTCACCGTCGCGCTGGGGGGGGGCGGGCGTGAGGTGCTGGGGGTTCCCTTTGCCACGTTTGTCGCGCCGGGGCTGATCGTTATGGGCATGATGAACAATGCCTTTGCCAACACCAGCTTCAACTTCCTTTCGGGCAAGATGCAGGGGACGATTGTCGATTACCTGATGCCGCCGCTGTCTGAGGTCGAGCTGATGGCCGGACTGATCGGCGCAGCGATGACGCGGGCGATCCTCGTCGGCCTCGCGCTGGCGCTGACCATGGCGTTTTACCCGCAGGTCCACCTCGCCGCACCGCATTTGTGGGCGATCCTGTGGTTCGGGCTGATGGGGGCGGCGCTGCTGTCTTTCGTCGGGCTGCTGTCATCGATGTGGGCGGAAAAGTTCGATCACAACGCTGCGATCACCAACTTCATCATCGTGCCGCTGACCATGCTCTCGGGCACGTTCTATGTGATCAGCAACTTGCACCCGATTTTCCAGACGATCAGCCGGGTGAACCCGATCTTCTACATCATCTCAGGCTTCCGCTTCGGGTTTCTGGGGCAGAGCGACATCGGCGATACCACCCAGGCGGTGATGCAGGGCGCGGTGGGGCTGGGGATTCTCAACCTCGCGCTGGGTGTGCTGACGTTCAGGCTGCTGAGGTCAGGGTGGAAGCTGAAGAGTTGAGGGTTTGTTAATCGGGGAATGGCGGAGTCGATTAAATTTTCTGCCACTGTAATTCCCGGAATTCCATAATTCTGTATGGCGAAATGGCCTAGATTTCGCTAGGCCATTTTGCTGTGTTACACGAAAAATTCGGCGATTGCAGCAAGAAGTTTCAAAACCAATATAAGTAATGGGGCTGACATACATAGCCTTTATCTGCTATCTATGTCAGCCCCATTTATTTTCTTCGGCCAAAAGAAGACAACTTTGGGCCGCACATGGCAACCCTATTACCTCATTCACGCCGCCTCACCCAAATCAAACCCCACCGTTGCCAGCATCACCGTCTTGGGCACGGGCTGCTCGCCCGAGAGGTAATAGGCGATGGTCCGGCGGGACAGGCCTAGCGCTTCGGCGGCGTGGTCTAGGGTGAATTTGTGGTGCTCTATCCATGTGCGGAATGCGGCGGGTGCCATGGTTTTGCCCGCCTGCTCATCGGCCCACCGGCGCAGTTGCGATGCCCCAAAGTCCACGCCACTTGGCCATTCGACGGACCAGCCATCCTCGGCCAGCGTTGCACGGGCAAATTCACTGGGATCGGCTAGCGGGGCCAAAGCCTTGTGCGCGGCGATTATTGGCGCAAGGTCGACCGGCGCGGAAGCTCCATCATCCCATACCAGTGCCAATTTGGCATCTCCGGTGACGGTCAATGCCGTGAGTTTGCCGATAGTCATTCGCTGTCTCCGCTTAGTTCAGCCCACTTTGCCGCCAGCAGTTCCCGATTGGCCGCTGCCCAGTCCAATGCCTCCCGCAGGTCAACCTTCCCGGATAAATGCAAGACGTCCAGCGTATCAATTCGCACCTGTGCCGCGCCTTCACGTCCGAGAATGTGAAAATGCGGCGGATTGTGGTCCGAGAAATACATGGCGATTTCGGACGCCGAGAAGCGTGCCAGTCTGGGCATGGGGGCAATTTAGTGCAATCATTGCACCAGATCAAGGGGTATCGGCGAAGAGCTTAACGCAATCGCCCGCTTTGACTGACCGTCAATGCGTCAGCCCGCGCCGCAACTCTGTCTCCTTCTGGCGGCAGAACAACCTAAATGCAGCAACACAGACGCCATTGAATAGACAGCAGTTTAATGCCATTTCCAGACGCGTGAACGGAGCCAACCACGGAGTTGATGCTAGATGGCATGCCTATCAACGCGCTTTGCACGCTTTGCGGCCTACAGCACAGCGACGTTAGTTCTGGCGCTGGGAAGCAGTTTGGCTCATTCACATCGTGTTGTACAGTCAGATTCACTATCTGACTTTGCCGCTGGCTCACTTTGCCGAGCGAGTGAAGTTGTTTTGGCGACTTGCCGGGGAAAAGGTAGGATCGCTTCGATTTGTAGTGCAACCCCAGGCTCTGCAACTTATCGCTTCGGCCACCCTGGTCGGATTGAATTGCAGTCAACTGGTTTGCATTCTGCGCAGCGGATGTATTCCGGGGGAGGCGAAACGCAGATTTCATTCGGGCGTCAGGGCTACGAATACGTGATTTTCGACAGCACGATCCGCACCGGATTTGATCTTGATGGTCACAACAACCCTGCGTTTTCTAGCGGGATGATTGTTCAGAATTATGGCAAGAAAATCAAAACGATGCATTGCGAGGGCAACGCGGCAGCAATCAGGAGCAATGACCTATCAAGATACATGCCGGAAGGTGAGTTTGTCGAACATTGATGCGCAAAAGTGGCCTCAATGCGTCAATCCGCGCCGCAGCCGATACCGCCCCTCGCCAAATTCCTCGAACAGTTCATCGACTGAAGGGTGCTCAACAGCGCCGCCCTCGCCGTCTTCGGTCAGGTTTTGCTGGCTGACATAGGCGATGTAGCTCGATTCGCCGTTTTCGGCGAGCAGGTGGTAATAGGGTTGTTCGCGTTCGGGGCGCGCTTCCTGCGGGATTGATTCCCACCATTCCTCGCTGTTGGCGAAGACCGGATCGACGTCAAACACCACGCCGCGAAAATCATACATCTTGTGGCGCACGACATCGCCGATCGCGAACCGCGCCTTGGAATTGCGCGGCGCTTCGACGAATTTGCCGGCTTGCGGGGAATAAAACGAGGCGCGCTCGATGCGGTTCATCGCGCCAATATAGGTTTGTGTGCCTCGGAAACAAGCCAAGTCTTGCGGCCGTCCCCGGATTATGGCGAATCCGGGGCTTGGCAAGCGGGCCGCCTTGGGCTAACCGCGCCGTTCTTCGATCCGGGGGCGCTTCAACCCCTTGCGTTGGCGATCTCGCGGAGAGGTGGCAGAGTGGTCGAATGCACCGCACTCGAAATGCGGCATACCCGCGAGGGTATCCAGGGTTCGAATCCCTGCCTCTCCGCCAGTTCCCCCACTTCAGCGATGCGTCGCGAACCGAGGTGAACTCGTAAAGTGCGCGGGTTTAAGCCATTTGTTGCAGATTTTTAGTTCGCAGCAGAACGCTATGGATCGCCTCAAGCCGCCGCCTGAACTATGGCTAAGCTTATGGCTGACACGATAACGGAAACCCGCTATCGAGCGAAAATCATGTCCGCGCGCGCGTAACAAATTCACGGTAAGGCAGGTGGCAGCATTGGCCACGCCAGGCATCTACTCCGATGGTGGCGGACTTTACCTGCGCGTTCGCCCATCTGGCCGGTCGTGGTTCTACATTGGCACCCTAAACGGCAAACGAATCGAGCTCGGGCTCGGTTCAGTTTTTGACATATCGCTGGCGAAAGCGCGCGAAAAAGCCGCTGGAATCCGTACACTACTAATCGACGGCAAAGATCCCCGTGTGCAGCGAGCGGCGGCCAAACAGCAGAGATCAACGACCTTTGGCGCATTTGCCAAGGCGCTAGTCGCTGACATTGAGGGCGGTTTCAAGAACCCAAAGCACCGCCAGCAATGGCGCAACACCTTGGAGACCTACGCGAAGCCGCTCAACGCGATTCCGATCACAGATGTGACAACAGAAGATATCCTAGCCATTCTTCAACCGATTTGGCTCAGCAAGCCCGAAACGGCATCCCGAATCCGAGGCCGTATCGAACGTGTCCTTGATGCGGCGAAGGCCAAAGGTCTGCGGTCTGGCGACAACCCTGCACGGGGGCACGGCCATCTCGACTTGCTTCTGCCCAAACGAAGCAAGACTTCGGTTAAGCACCATGCCGCCCTGCCATTCGTGAATATCGCGACATTCATGGCTGATTTGCAGCAACGACCTGGCGTTGCCGCAAAGGCGCTCGAGTTCACAATCTTGACCGCAGCCAGGTCAGGCGAGACCCGCGGCATGACATGGGCAGAGATCAACCTTGATGAGAAGCTTTGGACTGTCCCTGCGGGGCGCATGAAGGCAGGCGCTACTCACGAAGTACCGCTTTCCATGCACAGCTGGCCGAAGGGTCAGCAGGGCCCTTCCAGGCCCACCTTGCGCAAATGGAGCGCGAACTGGACGACGAAAATAGGATGAATGTTGCCGAGCTGCTCGACCCAGACAACGCGGCGAGGATTGTGCGGGAAATCGCCAAGGTCGAGAAGGATTCCCACTTCGCTTTCGGCCCTTTAAGCGAGCGGCTTATGAGGGGAATCCTTCAGGCTGCAGCGAAGGCAGTGCCGCCGCCATGGACTGTGATCGAATCCGACCGGCTGTTGCCGTCCGTTCTGCGCGACGTTGACGGCATCGAAGATGAGCGACGCGGGACGATTTCGGTGTTTGATGGGCCGGAACCGGCAGTCGTGGTTTCCGCCACGCAAGCCGAAGAGATTGCGGCGGTTCGCGCATTCGTTGAATCGGCCATGTCTGACGGAATCGTGCCAACCGAGATCGGTATCTTCGTTCGCACGCCTGCACTGGTTAAACGCGCCAAATCCAGCGTCTTGGGACTCGCCGGGGCCGACGGCATTACGGTCAACATCATGCACTTGGCGAAAGGTTTGGAATTTCGGGCGGTCGCGGTGATGGCCTGCGACGAGGGCATTTTGCCGCTCGATTCCCGTATCGAAGACGCTGCCGATGATGCCGAGATGGACGACATCTATGAAACCGAGCGCCGCCTTCTCTATGTGGCCTGCACCCGTGCGCGGGATCGCTTGATGGTTTCCGGCGTTGAGCCTGCATCGGAATACTTGGCTGATTTGATGAGCGGTTAGGCCTTCCTACCCTGTCGTCTCCCGGCATTCGACGTTTACATTACTCTCCGAGAATAGTGCCCCGTGAGAATGAACGCAACGTCAATGCGTTTCAGGCATAGCAATTGTCATGCTTTCTCGTTCCGCGCTCCTTTCGGACCCACCTTCATTGGTTAAAACGATAACTGCGTCCAGTTTAATCGTTTGGACAAATTATCGATGAAGGCCGATATTTCTCTTCAGTGACTAAACCAGCGAGAGGAACTTGCGACATGGCCGATATGGAACCAGGCGAAGGCTGCCCGATGCGCAGCGGCGGCGAGATCAAGATGCGCTCGCTGCTCGGCCGCTCAAACAAGGACTGGTGGCCCGATGCGCTTCCGACCGAAATTCTCCACCAGAATGGAGTATCGCCTAATCCGATGGGCGCGGACTTCAGTTACGCCGAAGCCTTTAAGACCATCGACTATAACGCGCTGAAGGCCGACCTGACTGCTCTCATGACCGAAAGCAAAGAATGGTGGCCGGCGGATTACGGGCATTACGGCCCGTTCTTCATCCGCATGGCGTGGCACGCGGCGGGCACCTATCGCACCGCCGACGGGCGCGGCGGTTCGTCGTCGGGACAGCAGCGGTTTGCGCCGCTCAACTCGTGGCCCGATAACGGTAACCTCGACAAGGCGCGTCGTCTGCTCTGGCCGGTCAAGCAGAAATACGGCGCGCGAATCAGCTGGGCCGATCTGTTCATTCTGGCGGGCAATGTCGCCATCGAATCGATGGGCGGCCCCGTGTTCGGTTTCGGCGGCGGCCGCGCCGATGTGTTCGAGCCCGAGCGCGACACCTATTGGGGTGCCGAGGAGCTGTGGGTGAGTCAGGGTGTCGAGACGCGCATCCAGCCCGAAAAAAACATGGACCTCGAAACACCGCTCGCGGCGGTCCAGATGGGGCTGATCTACGTCAATCCCGAAGGACGTGGAGGCAATATGGACGTGCTGCAGTCGGCGCACGACATGAAGATGACGTTCGAGCGCATGGCGATGAACCATGAGGAGACGGTAGCGCTGACCGCCGGCGGCCATGCCTTCGGCAAGGCGCATGGCGCAAAGCCTGCGGACAATTTCGGTAAGCCGCCAGAGTCCGAAGGCATGCATATGCAGGGTCTCGGCTGGCTCACCAATAGCGAAGAGATTGGCAAGGGCCACATCACCACTTCGGGCATCGAAGGCGCATGGACGCCGAACCCGACCCAATGGGGCGGTGACTATTTCCGCCTTTTATTCAAATATGATTATGAGATGGTGACGAGCCCGGCAGGCGCACGGCAGTGGCAGCCGGTCAATCCCGACCCCGAGGACATGGCCCCCGACGCGCGCGATCCGTCGAAGAAGGTGCCGACAATGATGACGACGGCGGACATGGCGCTGAAGTTTGACCCTGAATTCCGGGCGATCTCGGAGCGGTTCCGCGACGATCAGGCGGCGCTCGACGATGCGTTTGCGCGCGCTTGGTTCAAACTGTGCCACCGCGACATGGGGCCGAAGATCCGCTATCTCGGGCCAGAAGTGCCGGAAGAGGACCTGATCTGGCAGGATCCGGTTCCTGCTGGGACTGTACCGTCCGATGCAGATGTTGCGGCTTTCAAGGCGGCGGTGCTGGCAAGCGGGCTGAGCGTTGGCGATCTTGTTCGCACCGCATGGGCTTCGGCCTCGACCTATCGCAAGTCCGACCATCGTGGTGGTGCCACTGGCGCGCGCATTGCGCTGGCCCCGCAAAAGGACTGGAAGGTCAACGAGCCGGAAAAGCTGGCGATGGTCCTCGCCAAGCTGAACGACCTGCGCGGTAAAATGTCGTTGGCCGATGCGATTGTGCTGGCGGGTACGGCGGCGGTCGAAAAGGCGGCGAATGACGCCGGGTTCGACGTTACGGTGCCGTTCACCGGCGGGCGCGGCGATGCGGTACAGGACTGGACCGATGTCGAGAGCTTCGAGCCGCTCGAGCCCAAGGCCGAGGGGTTCCGCAATTACCTTTCGACCAAGCACAGCGTGAAGACCGAGGAACTGTTGCTCGACCGTGCAGCGCTCCTGGGTCTTTCGGCACCCGAAATGACCGTGTTGATCGGCGGGCTTCGCGTGCTCGGCGGGAACTACAATGATGCCCCCGAGGGTGTCTTCACGAAGCGCAAAGGTCAGCTGACCAACGACTTCTTCGTCAATCTGCTCGACATGGACACGGTGTGGAAGGTCGTCGAAACCAGCGCCGACGAGGAGTTCATCGGCTATCACCGTACCGGCGGACACGAGTTGTGGCGCGCGACGCGGACCGACTTGGTCTTCGGCTCGAACTCGCAACTGCGCGCGACGGCAGAAGTCTATGCCGAAAAGGGCCATGAGGCGAAGTTCGTACGGGACTTCGTGACCGCCTGGGTCAAAGTCATGAATGCTGACCGCTTTGATTAAACTGCCAAACTGGCGTCGAGCAGCGCAACTTAAAGACAAAAGGAGGGCAGGCATGTGTCGCTACATGCCTGCCCTTCTGGGTGCCCCCGACGCCCGGCTTAGTCGGGTGATTGAAAAGAACGCAACCACCAGACCCAATCATAAATCGCGGGTGAACTGACGGCGGGTATCGATGCCGGCGAAGCTCCACCTGAACGACCGCGATGTTTACGCAATCTGACATACAACATCATCACTCAAGGCCAAGCAAAACTGTGGAGGATCAACCCGGTCCAATCTGTAGAGGATCATCCCGGATACTCTAGCAAAAGCATACCTGCCTTATTCAACAAGACGCTGCACTTTTACTGCTGCCTTGTCGCCATCAGCCGCCGCGATCGCTCGCGCAGTTTACCCGGCATCCACTTTGCCGCAAAGGCCATTTGCCGCGCGGTTTTGCCGACCAGGTGGTGCAACTTTTTGTCATGCACGGCGTCCCACACCACCTGCGCCGCAACTTCTACCGGGGTGAATTCCATCCCCGCCTTGATTACCGAATCGCGTTTGGAAAGGTTGCTGTGCTTGTTCGCCGGGCCGACCAGGATGCCGGTGTCGATGAAGCTCGGCATCAGCGAGGCGACCTTGATCCGGTCATCCTGCCATTCGGTGTCGAGAGCTTCGGTGAGGCCGCGCACGGCAAATTTGGTAGCAGCATAAAGCGCGAGACCGCCCGAGCCATAGATCGCCGCCGCGCTCGCAGTGTTGATCAGCGCCGATCCGGGCGCGCTTTTTTTGAGGTAGGGATAGGCGGCCTGCGCGCCGTAAACCACGCCGCGAAAGTTGATGTCGATCAGCGCGTCGACCTCGCTGGTGTCCAGCTCGTCCAGCATGCCGCCGGTACCGATCCCGGCATTGTTGAACAATACGTCGATTTGGCCTCCAGAGGCGACTGCGAAGGCCGCCAGCGCTTCATCCCAGCCGGCGCGATCACGGACATCAAGCCGGTGCTTGTAGCATTGGCCCTTCGGCAAAAGTGCTTCGGTTTCGTCCATCCCCATCTGGTTGACGTCCGCCAACCCGATGAACCAGGCTTTTGCAGCAAAATGCTGCGCTACTGCGCGGCCAATCCCTGAACCGCCGCCGGTGATGAATATCGATTTGCGTTGCATGCTTGTTAGCCCCCCATCAATGTGGACAGCCTAGCCGCTCGCTCACAATGCTGTCGAGCCGGTTTTGTTGAGTCCTATTAAAGACATGAGGCGGGGCTGGGCGGCTGAGCGGCCCGGCGATTCATAGCGCGGCGTTGTTATAGCAATGCCAGGTGAAGATTGCCGCCGCGCCGCGGTGGGGCCGCCAGCTTTCGGCCAGTTCGCGCGTGCGCTTTTCGGAAGGGCGTTCGGGCAGGCCGAGGATCTTGTGCAGCCCAGCCTGCACTGCAAGGTCGCCTGCGGGCCAGATATCGGCGCGCCCTTCGGCGAACAGCAGATAGATTTCGGCTGACCAGCGCCCGATGCCCTTGATCTGGGTGAGCAGCGCGATGGCTTCTTCGTCATCGGCGGGAAGGGCATCGAAGGTCAGCTCGCCCGACACCACCATTTCGCACAGGCTCCGCGCATAGCCTTGTTTCTGCCGTGACAGCCCGCAGGCGCGCAGCTCATCGAAATGGCTTTCGAGCAGCAGGGTGGGGGAAACTTCTTCGCCCAGGTGCGCTTCCAGCTTGCGCCACATCGATGCGGCCGCCGCCACGCTCACCTGCTGGCCGACAATGGTGCGCAGCAGGGTGGCGTAGCCGCGATTGCGGATGCGCGGTTCGGGGTAGCCAGCAATGGCGATCGCGCGGGCAATTCCGGGTTCAATCGCGGCGATGCTGTCAAGCCCCGATTGTATCGCATCTGCGCTCAGCCCCATCGTCATCCCTTCCATGCTTGCCAATTGCCGCTAGCTTGATTAGCAGCCCGCGCGAAGCCCGGCGAGGGTGATACACTGCAAGGATCTATCAAAATGACCAAGCTGGTAATCGTGGGCACCGATGGTGCGGAAACCGAAGTTGAAGTCAACAACGGCTTCTCGGTGATGGAAGCGATCCGCGACAATGGCTTTGACGAACTGCTGGCGCTGTGCGGCGGCTGCTGCTCTTGCGCGACCTGCCACGTCCACGTCGATCCAGCTTTTGCTGACAAGCTGCCGAAGATGAGCGAAGACGAAAACGATCTGCTCGACAGTTCTGACCACCGCGACGCGAATTCGCGCCTTTCGTGCCAGCTCAAGATGAGCGATGCGCTTGACGGCCTCAAGGTCACCATTGCCGAGGCGGATTGAAGCGCCTAGTTTGGCGGATATGACGCCTGCTGCTGTTTCCAATACGCTCGATCTGATCGGCAATACCCCGCTAGTCCTGCTCAAGGGGCCGAGCGAGGCGGCGGACTGCGAGATATGGGGCAAGTGCGAGTATGCCAATCCAGGGGCCTCGGTGAAGGACCGCGCGGCGCTGTGGATTGTCCGCGATGCCGAGGTGAACGGCACGCTGAAGCCCGGCGGCACGATCGTTGAGGGCACTGCGGGCAATACCGGCATCGGTATCGCGCTGGTCGCCAATGCGCTGGGCTACAAGACGATCATCGTCATGCCAGAGACGCAGAGTCGCGAGAAAATGGACACGCTGCGCGCGCTCGGTGCCGAGCTGGTTCTGGTGCCCGCCGCGCCTTATTCGAATCCGGGCCATTTCGTGCACACCTCGCGGCGGCTGGCGGCGGAAACACCGGGGGCGGTCTGGGCCAACCAGTTTGACAATGTCGCCAACCGCAAGGCGCATATCGAAAGTACTGCGACTGAAATCTGGGAACAGATGGAAGGGCGGATTGACGGGTTCACCTGTTCAGCCGGGACCGGCGGGACGATTGCCGGGGTCGGCATGGGGCTCAAAGCGTTCGATGAAAAGGTGACCATTGCGCTCACCGATCCGCACGGTGCGGCGTTGTATAATTTCTATGCCCACGGCGAGCTCAAGTCCGAAGGCAATTCGGTTGCCGAGGGCATCGGACAGGGCCGGATTACCGCCAATCTCGATGGCGCGCCGATTGATACGCAGTTCCGCATTTCTGACGTGGAGGGCATGGAATGGGTCTCGCGCCTGCTGCGCGAAGAGGGGCTTTGCCTCGGGCTCTCCTCGGGGATCAACGTTGCCGGGGCTGTGGCCTTGGGCAGGCAGCTGGGTAAAGGATCGCGGGTGGCGACGATTTTGTGCGACACCGGCTTTCGTTATCTTTCCTCGCTTTACAACGCTGAATGGCTGAAATCCAAGGGTCTGCCGGTGTTCCCGTGGCTGGCGCTGAACTGATCGCTATTGCCGTGGGCCAATTGAGGCATTAGATATGCTGGCAATGGCAACCAAGCCGAACATAAGCGCTCAGGGTCCGGGGCCGCAGCACTTCATTCCGCCAAGCGGGAGAGAGCTGCGCGCGCAATCCATGCACCGCTTGCAGATCGGACTGCTCGGTCTTGCGATCATGGTGCTGCTCGTGGTTCTCGCCAACGTCATCATGGACCGTGCGCGGCTGGTCGATACCAACAATGCCGGATCAAAAGCCGCCGCTTTGAGCGCCGAGAAAAAGGCCGAGAACGATCCGCTGGCGGTGATCGGTGCGGTGCCTTCGCCCGAAGCCAGCAATCCGGGCACAGCGTCCAGCCGGACGCCGGGCCACTGATCCTGCGTTTCGCTGTTGCGCTGGCTTTGTTCGCGCTGGCCAGCAGCCCGGCGGTTGCGGAAAAACCTGCCGCGATCGGGCTGTTCACCAGCCTGCCGATCCTTTGGCCTGAGGCGGATGACCTCTCCTCAATGCTCCACGCCGCCGCGCCGCCACACTGGGCGCGCGCAGTTATTACGCGGCATGGCGCAATTATTACGCTCGACCGGTTTGACACGAACGACAAGCGGCTGACTGCGCTTCGCTTGATCATCATGCCCCAGCCACGCGCGCTGGCTCCGGCAGAGAACGTCGCGCTCGATGGCTGGGTGCAGGGCGGCGGGCACCTGCTGCTGTTCGTCGATCCGATGCTGACCCAGGATTCGGTCTTCGCGCTTGGCGATAGACGGCGACCGATGGACATCGCCATGCTCGCGCCGCTATTGCGGCATTGGGGGCTGATTTTGGTGTTGGACCGCGAGCAACCTGCCGGTGAGCGCCTCGGCAGTGTGTCCGACATCAGCTTTCCGGTTAACCTTGCAGGCAGACTCGTCGCGACCCGGGGGCGAGGACCGTGCCGTCCGATCAATCACGGTCTTGCCGCAGAGTGCCGCATCGGCAAAGGCCGCGCGGTGGTGGTTGCTGATGCTGCCCTGTTTGAGACGCGCAACAGTGAAATGGGCACGGTGCGAGCGGCCGCGCTGGATGGGTTGATCAGCCTCGCGGCGCGCACAACCAGTCCGGTAAAACTCGGTAAATTCCGGTAGGCACACGCTCATATAGCTATTCGCGACAGCACGATCTGTGGAAAACGTTGTATTTTAAGGGGTTATCGAAGCTCGCACCAGGTCTCAAAGAAGGCATGGTTAACAAATAAAACAATGAGTTAACGTGTTTTACCGAAGAAAAACGCGAATCCCCCTTCCATACCCACCCCGCTCGCGTTACTAACTCCGTCCAATCGGAACCTACTTCCATGCCGATTCCCCAGGGGAATAACCGGCCGCGTGGGCGCGCGGGCGGGCGGAGGAGATGTGTTCGCGGGCTTTATTGGTCAGCTTTTTCAGGGGCTGGGGGCGTGAACGGAATGGATGTCAGGTACTGGGGGCAGGAGGTTACGCTCAAAGGCGAAACCGGCCGCTTCGTGCTGCCGCCCGATATCCGCAAGTCCGTGCGCAGTTCGAGCAACGACCAGCGAATGGTCTATCTTCACCCCAGTGCTGATCTGCCCTGCATCGTCGGCTTTGGCCTTTCGCGCGGCAAAGAATTCGAAATTCAGCAAACCAGGCAATATGATGATGGCAAGATTGACCTCAGAACCTTGCAGCAGCGCCTCAGCAATCTCTACGGCTCACCCGGCTATGTCTTTGACGACAGCGGGCGATTTGTCATGCCCGACAGCCTGCTGCGGCACGCCGAGATTTCCGACCGGATATATATTCACGGGGCGGGTCCAGAATTCTGGATATTCAGCCCGCATTTGACCACGGAGCTCGGCCCCGGCTGGGATCACATTCGCATCGGCTGCGAAACCGCGATGGAGCGCGTCAAGCCCGGCGCAAGATCGACTGGGGTTTCGAAATGAGCGCCACTGCGCACATTCCGGTTTTGCTCGATGAGGTGATCGAAGCGCTAAACCCCGCGCCGGGATCGGTGATCGTCGATGCCACCTTTGGCGCGGGCGGTTATACCCGGCGCCTGCTCGATGCCGGCGCAACGGTGCATGCATTCGATCGCGATCCTGATGCGATTGCCGCCGGACAGCACTGGACCGAATGCGCGGGCGAACCGCCGCGCCTTGTCCTGCACCCGCGCCGGTTTTCTGAAATGGTTTCCGCGCTGGCTGAGCTTGGGGTGGCGCAGGTTGATGGGCTGGTGATGGATATCGGCGTTTCCTCAATGCAGCTCGACCAGCCGAACCGCGGCTTTGCCTTTTCGACCAACGGCCCGCTCGATATGCGGATGGCGCAGGACGGCGAAAGCGCCGCCGATTTCCTCAATTCGGCGGACGAAGCCGACATTGCCGATGTGCTCTATCGCTATGGCGAGGAACGCCAGTCGCGCCGGGTTGCCCGGGCAATTGTCGCCGCGCGGCCCCTGGAAACCACCGGCGAGCTTGCCCGCATTGTCCGCAAGGCGCTCGGCTACCATGCCGGGGCACCCAAGGATCCGGCGACGCGCAGCTTTCAGGCGGTGCGCATCCACGTCAATGCTGAACTGGAAGAACTGGAATCGGGTTTGGCTGCCGCTGAGGTGTTGCTTGGGGCAGGCGGAAGACTGGCGGTAGTGGCCTTCCACAGCCTGGAGGACCGGATCGTCAAGCAGTTCCTGCGCGAGGCCAGCGGAGCTGGCGCGGGCGGATCGCGCCATTTGCCACAGGCCCAGGCCAGGTCCGCCGCGACCTTCGCCGCTGTCAGCAAAGCCACCCGCGCGAGCGAGGCCGAAACGCTGCGCAACCCGCGCGCCCGCTCGGCAACCTTGCGCGCCGCCACCCGCACAGACGCCGCACCCCGGACTCCCCAAAGGAGGGCAGCATGATCGTTTCCAACGCCAGCCTGCATAAGATCGGCTGGGCCATGATCCTCACCATATGCGGCGCGATGTTGCTGGCGCTGACCTTCAAGGTCAACGCGGTGAAAAGCCAGGTGCGGCTGACCGAGCGGCAAATCCTGGCGGTGCGGCAGGACAAGGATCTGCTCGAAACCGAGTTTCAAACCCGCGCCAACCAGCATCAGCTGGCTTCGCTTAACGATGTCGATTTTGGCTATTCCGCACCCACTCCCGGCCAGTATCTCGATGGCGAGCGTCAACTAGTCGCGCTCGGCAAACCGCGCCCTGAAGGTGCGCCTGCGCCAATCATGGTCGCCAGTGTGGATACCGTTAAGCAGTCGGCACTTACCGATATGGTTAGCCCGCTGACCGGCAAGGCAATGGCCGCCGAACTACCCAAAAATGGCCCGCACAAGGCTGCTGGCGCGGCCGGGCTCTCCACGCGGCTCTCCGAAGTTAGCCCGCCCGCCGCCGCGATCACGCATGTCTCGGGGAGGACTGATCGCCAATGACCGCGATTGCCGTCTCTGCCTCGATCTCATCGGGCAGGGGCCAGCTGGTAAATGTACGTCAACACGCGCTGCTGACGGCAAAGCTGCGGGTGATCTGGGTGCTGCTAGGCTTTGCAGCCGTGGCGATGATCGCTTCGGTAAAGCTGGTGTGGACCGGGTTCGGTAATGACAGTCCCGACACGCTCTCGCTGGCGCAAGCCTTGTTGCCGCCGCGCGGGGAGATTGTCGATCGCAACGGCGTCCCGCTCGCGCGCGCGCTGCCTGCCTATGCGCTGTGGTTCGATGCCAAGCCGGTCGACGGCAGTCCGGCTCTGATCAAGACGCCTCAGGAAATTGCCCAGGCCCTGCTCGAGATATTCCCGGACGAAAATTATGATCGGCTGGTTGCGGCGCTTTCCTCGGGCAAGTCCGCCTATATACGCCGCCGGATCATGCCCGATGAGGCCAATCGCGTTCTGGCGCTGGGCGAACCGGCGCTGCAATTCCCGCGTGAAAGCGAACGCTATTATCCGCAAGGGTCACTCGCCGCCTTTGTCCTGGGGTTCGTCGATTCCGGCGGGCAAGGGCAGGTCGGGATGGAGCAGGTGCTGAATGGGCACCTGATAGACAGTTCTGCGCGCGGTGCGCCAACGGCGCTTTCGATCGATGCCCGCGTGCAGGGCGCGCTCGAACAGGAAATCGCCCGCGCCATTCAGGACAGCAATGCTGCTGGTGGCGGCGGCATTGTTATGGATGCCGATACCGGTGAAGTGCTGGCGCTGGCTTCGCTGCCTTCGTTCGATCCCAACCTGCCATCGCTGTTCGATGCTAACGGCAAGAAGCTGATGCGCAACATCATGACCAGCGAAATCTACGAGCTCGGATCGGTGTTCAAGCCGATCACCGTGGCATCGGCAATTGATGCCGGGACGATCACCAACCTTGGTCGCCGCTATCCCGCCGGGGCTGAGCGCGAAGTTGGCGGGCATCTGGTTCATGACCACAAAAGCTATGGCGCGTCGCTCAATGTGCCTGAGGCGCTGATCCATTCGTCGAACATCGTGCTCGCGCAGGTGGGGGATGAGCTGGGCGGAGACCGGCTCAACGTGACACTGCGCTCGCTCGGCTTTGATGCCAAGCCCTACATCGAACTGCCGGCGCGCGGTATGCCGCAGTTTCCGCGCGAATGGTCGCGGGTAACGACGACCACGGTTGCCTATGGCCACGGCATTTCGGTGACGCCGATGCACCTTGCAAGCGCATATGCGGCGCTGGTCAACGGCGGTGTCTGGCGTCCGGCGACACTCAGGCTGCTGCAGCCGGGGCAAGCGCCTGCGGGCCGCCGGGTGTTCAAAGCGGCAACCTCGGCACGAATGCGCCAGCTATTGCGGCTGATCGCCAATGTTGGCACCGGACGCTCGGCCAATGCGGCGGGATTTCGGGTGGGCGGCAAGACCGGCACCGCCGAGATCGGTGACCGCGGCGGCTATCACAAGGACAAGGTGATCACGACCTTCGCCTCGGCCTTTCCTATGGATCACCCGCGCTATGTCGTGCTGACGACGCTGGTCGAGCCCAAGGCGACCGAGGCGACCCACGGCCAGCGCACCGCAGCATGGAACGCCGCGCCCATCGTTGGCCGTGTGGTGCCGCGGATTGGCCCGCTTCTGGGGATTATGCCCGATGATGCGCGCGACATCGATATTACCGATCTCGCTCCGCTCGTCGCCAGCGGAGACGGCGAGTGAAGCTGGGCGAGATTGCCCGCCAGGCCGGGATCGCTCTGCCTGCGCGCGCGGACGCCGAAGCGATAGTCACCGGCTTTGCCATAGACAACCGCAAAGTCGCCCCCGGATGCGTGTTCGGCGCGTTTGCTGGCGCGAGCGTTAATGGCGAGGACTTTGTCCCGGCAGCAGTGAAAGCCGGCGCGATTGCTGTGGTGGCGCGAGCGCAGGCCAAAGTTGAGGGTGCGGCGCATATTGCCGATGCCATGCCCCGCCGCGCTTTTGCGAGGCTGGCGGCAAAGTTCTTTACGCCGGTGCCCGAAACGATTGTTGCGGTAACCGGGACCAATGGCAAAACCTCCACCGTCGAGATGTGCCGCCAGATCTGGCGCATGTCCGGCCACCGGGCTGCCTCGATCGGTACGCTGGGGGTCACCACTTCGGAAGAGAGTGTTTCCACTGGCCTCACCACGCCCGACATCGTCACCTTCCTCGCCAATATGAGCGGGCTGGCGCGCGAGGGTGTGACGCATGTTGCCTATGAGGCTTCGAGCCACGGGCTTTCGCAATATCGCAATGAGGGGCTGCGCGTGAAGGCCGGGGCATTCACCAATCTCAGCCGCGATCACCTCGATTATCATCACACGATGGAAGACTATTTCGCCGCCAAGATCCGCCTGTTCACTGAAGTGATCGAACCGGGCGGGACAGCAGTAATCTGGGCTGATGACGCATGGTCAGCCAAGGCATCCGAACAGGCCATGACCCGGGGGCTGAGCCTGTTCACCGTGGGCGAGAAGGGGGACGCGATCCGTCTTCTCGCCCGCACCCTATCGCAGCTTGGGCAGGAGCTCGAGATCGAATTTGACGGGCAAAAGCGCAAGGTCAACCTGCCGCTGATCGGGGCCTATCAGGCGGCCAATGCGCTGATCGCGGCGGGGCTGGTGCTGGCAACCGGCGGCGAGGCGGGGGCGACATTCGATGCGCTGTCACGGCTGCAACCGGTGCGCGGGCGGCTTGAGCGCGCGGCGATTACGCGGGCAGGTACACCGGTCTATGTCGATTACGCGCATACTGCCGATGCGCTCAAAGCAGTGATTGCGGCACTGCGCCCGCACGTTGCCGCACGGCTGATCGTGGTGTTTGGCGCGGGCGGAGATCGCGATACCGGCAAGCGCCCCGAAATGGGCAAGGTCGCGGCTGAATTGGCCGACCTGGCGATAGTTACCGATGACAATCCGCGCGGAGAGGATCCGGCGGAAATCCGCGCGCAGGTTCTCGCGGGCGGGCAGGGTCTGCGCGAGATCGGTGACCGCCGCTCTGCTATCGCCTCTGCCGTCGCTGCGGCCGGAAAGGATGACATCGTGCTGATCGCCGGCAAGGGCCACGAACAGGGCCAGATCATCGGGCGCGGCGCGGACTTGCGGGTTTTGCCGTTCGATGACGTGACTGTAGTCCGCGAGGTGGCAGGGCAATGACTATCGCCGCACTGCTCGATTGGCCCGCGCTCCCCAGCGATGATCTGCCGCTGGCGCTGTGGTATGCCGATGCTATCGCAGCCGCCACCGGCGGCAAGGCCAGCGGCGCGTTCCAGACTTCAGGCGTCGAGATTGACAGCCGCGATGTGATGCCGGGCGACCTGTTCTTCGCGATGAGCGGTGAAAGCATGGACGGACACAAGTTCGTCGATGGTGCCTTCGCGCGCGGCGCGAGTGCGGCTGTGGTCAATCGGCCGGTGGTCGGCCCGCACATCATCGTTGATGATACATTCATCGCGCTTCAGGCGCTCGCCCGGGCATCGCGCGAACGCAGCCGTGCCAAGATCATTGGCGTGACAGGTTCGGTGGGTAAAACCGGTGTAAAAGAGGCGATTTTCGCCGCGCTTGACCGCGCAAGCCACGGACAGGCGCACCGTTCGGTCAAAAGCTACAACAACCATGTCGGCGTGCCGCTCAGTCTTGCGCGGATGCCTGCGCGCGCCAAATTCGGCGTGTTCGAGATGGGGATGAACCACGCGGGCGAGATTGCCGGGCTCACCACCCAGGTCAGCCCGCATGTAGCGGTGATTACCACGATTGCCCCGGCACACATTGAAAACCTCGGCAGCGAGGAGGCGATTGCCCAAGCCAAGGCGGAGATATTCCTTGGTCTTGAGCCGGGCGGGACTGCTGTGATTCCTGCGGATAGCCCGCATTACTGGCGCTTGCGCGCAGCGGCGGAGCAGCAAGGTGCGAAAGTGATTTCGTTCGGCTTTGCCGGCCACGCCGACGTGCGCCTGCTCGATTCCGTGGCTGCTCCGGGCGGGGGCTCGCTGGTCACCGCTGATATGGGCGATCGCCGCCTGTGCTACACCGTCTCAGCTCCCGGCGAGCACTGGGTCGCCAATTCGCTCGCCGTTATGGCCGCCGTGCGGGCTGCTGGCGGTGATCTTGGCGCGGCGGGGCTTGCGCTTGCCGAGATGGCCGGGATGAAGGGCCGCGGTGCGCGTCACGTGGTCCCGGTGGCAGGCGGTGATGCCATTGTGATCGATGAAAGCTACAACGCCAATCCCGCGTCTATGCGCGCAACGCTGGCGCAACTGGGAGCCACACTCGCCACCCGGCGCATCGCCGTTTTGGGTGCAATGAAGGAGCTTGGCGATTTTGCTCCTGCATTCCACGCCGCGCTTGGCGAGCCGCTTCTCGCCGCGCATGTCGACTATGCGGTGCTGGTGGGCGACGAGATGCGCGCCTTGGCAGAGGAACTGGGGAAATCCGCCGCTTCGGCGCTTGGCAATGCCATACCCTTCGCCCATTGCGAAGGTGCTGACCAGGCGCTCGCTGCGCTGGCTGAGCTGGGGCTTAGGCACGGCGATGCGGTGCTGGTCAAGGGATCGAATTCGGTGGGTCTGGGCAGAGTTGTCGCGGCGCTTACCGAGGGACAAGAATAGGGTCAGCCATCAATGCTTTATCTGCTTGCCCAGTGGCTGCATTTCCCCTCGGTCCTCAACCTGATCCGATACCAGTCGTTCCGCGCCGGTGCCGCACTGATGACCGCGCTGGTGCTGGGCCTGATCATCGGCCCGCGCTTCATCTCGATGCTGCGCGTGCGGCAGGGCAAGGGCCAGCCTATCCGTGAAGATGGCCCGCAAACACACCTTGCCAAGCGCGGCACGCCAACAATGGGCGGGCTGATGATACTGATATCGCTGATTATTTCCATGCTGGTGTGGATGGATTTGAGCAATCCGTTTGTCTGGGCTTGTCTCGCGGTGACGATCGGCTTCGGCGTGATCGGCTTCCTCGATGATTATGACAAGGTCAAGAAACGCAGCACGGCGGGCATCTCCGGGCGCACGCGACTGATCGCTGAATTCGTTGTCGCCGGGATCGCCGCCTTCATCATAGTCCGGCAAACCGGCACTGAGCTCTACATTCCTTTCCTCAGCAATCGCTACATTCCGCTCGGGCCATTTTACTACATCTTTGCCGCCGTGGTCATGGTCGGCGCGGGCAATGCGGTGAACCTGACCGACGGGCTCGATGGGCTGGCGACGATGCCGGTGATCATCGCAGCTGGCACTTTCGCGATCATCGCTTACCTGGCCGGACGCTTTGACTACGCACACTACCTGGGCATTCCGCATGTGCCGCGCGCGGGCGAGCTGGCGATCCTGTGCGCCGGGATCATGGGCGCGGGGCTGGCCTTTCTGTGGTTCAATGCCCCGCCTGCCGCAGTATTCATGGGCGATACCGGCAGCCTTGCGCTCGGCGGCGCGCTTGGGGCAATCGCGGTGGCCGCGCATCACGAGATCGTCCTCGCCATAGTGGGCGGGCTGTTTGTGCTCGAGGCGGTTTCGGTGATCATCCAGGTGGTGGTTTATAAGCGCACCGGCAAACGCGTGTTCCGCATGGCCCCGATCCATCACCATTTTGAACAGCTCGGCTGGCAGGAAGCGACTGTCGTGATCCGGTTCTGGATCGTGTCGATCATTCTGGCAATGATCGGGCTGGCAACCTTGAAAATCAGATGATCGTCTCCCCTGTCTTCGCGGGCAAGCGTTATGCGGTGCTTGGGCTCGCCCGTTCGGGGATGTCAGCCGTCCGCACGCTGCTGCGGAGCGGGGCACATGTCATGGCCTGGGATGGACGTGATGAGCCGCGCCAAGCCGTGAACGCAGCGTTTCCGGGACAGGTTGAGCTCGCCGATCCGGTGTTTGCCGATCTTGCGGGTTACGACGGCGTAGTGGTTTCACCGGGCGTGCCGCTCAACACCCATCCGATTGCCGAAGCCGCCGCACGGGCGGGCGTGCCGATCATCGGTGACATCGAACTGTTCGCGCTAGCCCGGTCCGATCTGCCTGCGCACCGTGTGGTTGGCATCACCGGGACCAACGGCAAATCGACCACCACCGCGCTGGTTCACCAGCTGCTTCGCTCAGCGGCAATCCCTGTGCGGATGGGCGGCAACATCGGCTTGCCGGTGCTCGAACAGGATCCGCTGATGGCGGGCGGGGTCTATGTGCTTGAGCTTTCGAGCTATCAGTTGGACCTGACGCAGAGCCTGCAATGCGAGGTTGCAGCGCTGCTCAATGTCTCGCCTGATCATCTTGATCGTTATGCCGGCTATGCTGAATATGCCGCGAGCAAGGCGCGCCTGTTTGCCATGCAGCGGCCCGATCAGCATGCGGTTTTTGGCATGGATGATGCCGATACCGTCGCGGTTGCCCTGCGCGAAGGCGGAAGGCGCGACGGGCGTTTCATCCACCGGGCAGACGGCGCACGGCTCGCGGCGATGCAGGCGGCCTGGCCGACACTGCAGGGGCCGCACAATCTGCAGAATGCTGCCGTAGCCGTGGCGATTGTCGAGGCGCTTGGCCTCAGCGAAAGGCAGTGGCGCGCCGCGATGGCGACCTTCAGCGGGCTGCCGCACCGAATGGAGCGCGTGGCAGAAGCCAAGGGCGTGCTGTTCATAAATGACAGCAAGGCGACCAATCCTGCCTCAACCGCCCCGGCGCTCGCTGCCTTTCCGCCGAGCGATCACCGGCGGATTCACTGGATACTCGGCGGTCTGCCGAAAGGTGACCGGCTCGATGAATGCGCGCCGCATTTCGGCAATGTCGCCGCAGCTTACACGATCGGCGAGGCGGGTCCGCGTTTTGCCGATCTGCTTGAACCCTATATGCCGGTACGGCGTTCTGAAATGATGTGCGAAGCGATCCGGCTTGCCATTGATTCCGCGCAGCCCGGCGACGTCGTGCTGCTTTCCCCCGCCTGCGCCAGCTTTGACCAGTTCCGCGACTATGAAGCGCGCGGCGATGCCTTTCGACAGCTGGTTGGCGCGCTGCTGGATGGAGGTTCCTGCTGATGGCCAGCCAGCCGCCCTCAGTGCCGCGCGCTACGGCGGGCCATGCCGGTGCGCGTCAGCGGCATTCTTGGCGGCACGAATATCTGATCTGGTGGCGCGAGATTGATCGTGTTCTGCTGGTGCTGGTGTTGTTGCTGATGGCGATTGGCGCGGCAGCGGTGGCGGCAGCATCGCCCGCCAGCGCACGGCGGCTTTCGACCCATGCGGTCAAGCTCGATGACCTGCACTTCTTTATCATCCATCTGCGCTGGCAAATGCTCGGGCTGATGGCCATGTTCGGCGCTTCGGCGCTGCCGCGTGAGGCGGCGCGGCGCTTTGGCGTATTGCTCGGCTTTGCCATGCTGGTGGCGCTGATGCTGGTGCCGGTGATCGGTACCAATGTGAACGGATCGCGGCGCTGGCTCAATCTGGGTGCATCGTTCCAGCCGAGCGAATTCATGAAACCCGCTTTTGCTATCGGCATTGCCTGGATTCTCACCTGGCGCGCGCGCGATCCTGATCTGCCGGTAGTAAGAATCTCCGCGGCGATTACCGCGCTGATCGGCGCGTTGCTGATGCTCCAGCCCGATTTCGGATCGACAGTGCTGTTCGCCGGGGTGTGGTTTGTGCTGATCCTGCTTTCAGGGATAGAGGTGAAACGGATCGGTATGCTGGCAGGCGCCGGGATCGTCGGCCTCGTCGCGACCTATTTCCTCTATGACAATGCCCGCCACCGCATAGACAATTTCCTTGGCGGCGGCACCGCGTTCGACCAGGTTGATCTTGCCCACCGCACGCTGACGGCGGGCGGCTGGACGGGGACCGGGATGTGGCTCGGAATGCGCAAATTGAACCTGCCCGAGGCGCATACCGACTACATCTTCTCGGTGATCGGAGAGGAATTCGGCTTGCTGGTGTGTCTCGTAATCGTACTGCTCTACATTGCCATCATCGCGCGCGTGCTGCTGCGACTGGTTGAGGAGGAAGACCTGTTCACCGTTCTCGCCGCAACCGGACTTACCGCGCAGCTGGGCGGGCAGGCCTTCATCAACATCCTCGTCAATGTCGGGTTGTTCCCGAGCAAGGGCATGACCCTGCCGCTGATCTCCTACGGTGGTTCTTCCACCATCGCGCTGTGCCTTGGCGTCGGCCTGTTGCTCGCCGTCACCCGGCGCAATCCCTTCCTCAGGCGTCAACCGTTCAAGATGCGCCATGCCGGAGCCATGCTGTGACCGCCGCAAGTCGCCATTACGTCCTCGCTGCCGGGGGTACCGGCGGACATCTGATCCCGGCCTTTGTGCTGGCGGAGGAGCTGATGCGGCGCGGACATCATGTCGCTCTGATTACCGATGCGCGCGGGTGCCAGATCCCCGGCAAGCCCGAGGCATTGACCGCGCACGTCCTTCCCGCAGGACGGATTGCCGGGCTGAACCCGCTGAACTGGCTGCGTGGTTTTCGCGCCATTCTCGAAGGGCGGCGCATGGCGTTGCGGCTGTTTGACTCCTTCCAGCCGAGCGCCGTGGTGGGCTTTGGCGGATACCCCGCACTGCCTGCTTTGCTCGCGGCGACTTCGGCGAAGATCCCCAGCGTAATCCATGAACAGAACGCGGTGCTGGGGCGGGTGAACCGGTTGCTTGCGGGCCGCGTTGATGCGATTGTGACTGCTTACACCAGGGTTGACCGGCTCGCCGCAAAGCTTGAGCCCAAGGTTCACCTGATCGGCAATCCGGTGCGCGCCGATGTGCTGTGGCTGCGCGAACAGCCCTATCCGGCGTTCAGCGACGCAGGCCTGCTGCGCGTGCTGGTGACCGGCGGCAGCCAGGGTGCGCGGGTATTGTCTGAAGTGGTCCCCGATGGCCTGTCAATGCTCCAGCCCGCGCTGCGCAGCCGCCTACAGGTAACCCAGCAATGCCGCGCTGAGGACATCGAGGCAGTGCGCGCACGCTATGCCGGGCATGACATCCCCGCCGAACTCGGCACGTATTTTGAAGACATGGCTGAGCGGCTGGCTGACGCGCACCTGTTCATCGGCCGCGCCGGGGCATCGACGATTGCCGAGCTGAGCGCGGTGGGCCGCCCGGCCATCCTGATCCCGCTGCCCATAGCCACCGATGACCACCAGACTGCCAATTGCCGCGAGATGGTAGAAGCGGGAGGGGCGCGAGCGATCCGGCAGGAGAGCTTCACGGCAGCCGAACTCGCCAAGCAGATTCAGGCGATGGCCCAGCACCCCGGCAGCCTCGCCAACGCCGCCCACGCCGCATGGAACTGCGGCCACCCCAATGCCGGGGCTGACCTGGCCGATCTGGTCGAGAGTTTTGGCGGTGAGCCGCTGATGGATGTGATCCGCCTGGGTGGATCTGAAGCTGCTCCATCGGGCGCGCAGGCAATGGCGATGGAGCGGGGGGAATGATCCGGGCCATGGCATCGCACAGCATTGGCCCCGCCCGATGAAAGGCGTCGGCACAGACATTGGCACGATCCACTTCGTCGGCATCGGCGGGATTGGCATGTCGGGGATTGCCGAGGTGATGCACAACCTTGGCTACACCGTGCAGGGCAGCGACATTGCCGAAGGCTATGTGGTTGAAGGCCTGCGCAAACGCGGGATTGCGGTGGCGATCGGCCACTTGGCGCAGAACGTCGCGGACGCAGCCGTGGTGGTGACTTCGACCGCGGTCAAGCGCAGCAATCCCGAAGTGGCCTATGCGCTCGAACACCGCATCCCGGTGGTCCGCCGCGCCGAGATGCTCGCCGAACTGATGCGGCTCAAAAGCACCGTGGCGGTGGCAGGCACCCACGGCAAGACCACGACAACATCGATGGTCGCGGCGCTGCTCGATGCCGGCGGTGTCGATCCGACGGTCATCAACGGCGGCATCATCAACAGCTATGGATCGAACGCCAGACTCGGCACCTCCGACTGGATGGTGGTCGAGGCCGATGAAAGCGATGGTTCATTCCTGCGGCTCGACGGCACCATCGCGGTGGTCACCAACATCGATCCCGAGCACCTCGATCACTACGGATCGTTTGACCGGGTGAAAGATGCCTTCGTCGAATTTATTGAAAACGTGCCGTTTTACGGCGCGGCGGTGCTGTGCATCGATCACCCCGAAGTTCAGGCGATAATCCCCAAAGTGCGCGATCGTCGCGTGATTACCTACGGCTATTCCGCGCAGGCCGATGTGCGCGGAGAGGCTGTGACGCCAATACCAGGTGGGAACCGCTTTACCGTAGTGCTGCGCGCGCGCGATGGCTCGTTCCGGCGGATCGAGGATATTGAGCTGCCGATGCCCGGTCGGCATAATGTGCAAAATGCGCTCGCTGCGGTGGCGGTGGCGGCTGAAATGGGGGTTTCCGACGAGGTCATCCGCACCGGCTTTGCCAAGTTCGCCGGGGTCAAACGCCGGTTTACCAAGGTGGGTGAGGTTGCCATTGATTCTGGGGCCGTTGATTCTGGGGCTGTTGATTCTGGCGTCGTCACCATAATCGATGATTACGGCCACCACCCGGTTGAAATTCGTGCCGTCCTCGCCGCCGCGCGCGAAGGCGTGAAGGGCCGGGTAATCGCCGTGGTCCAGCCGCACCGCTTCACCCGCCTGCGCGACCATATGGAAGACTTCCAGGGCGCGTTTAATGATGCCGACGTGGTCTATGCCGCCCCGGTCTATCCAGCCGGAGAGCAGCCGATTGACGGCATTGACAGCGCCGCGATGATCGCTGGAACCAAGGCGCGCGGGCATCGCTCGGCGCAGGTTATCGCCGGGCCGGAGGCGCTGGCTGATGTTCTGGCGGAGACGGTTGAACCCGGTGACGTGGTTGTTTGCCTTGGGGCAGGGGATATTACCAAGTGGGCTGCTGGGCTGGCTGATGCGATCAGAGCGCGGAGGGGGAGATGAACATTTCCTCCAATCCCGTCCGTCCTGAGCTTGTCGTAGGACTGCACTTTTCTTCGGACGCTAGTAAAAGTGAAGGGCAGTCCTTCGACAAGCTCAGGGTAGACGGGGTTAGGGGGAAACTCACGCCCAACGCCCCGCTTGCGCCGCTGGTGTGGTTCAAATCCGGCGGCGCTGCGGAATGGCTGTTCGAGCCTAAAGACTTGGCTGACTTGCAACATTTCCTGCGCGATCTTGATCCGGCAACCCCGGTGATGGCGCTTGGTCTGGGCTCCAACCTCATCGTTCGCGATGGCGGCGTGCCCGGCGTGGTGGTGCGACTGGGCAAGGCCTTTGCCACAGTGAGCCGCAGCGATGACCTGATGCTCGATTGCGGCGGCGGGGCATCGGGCATCCTCGTCTCTTCGACCGCGCGCGACAATGGCATTGCGGGCCTTGAATTCCTGCGTTCGATCCCCGGCACCGTCGGAGGTTTCGTGCGGATGAACGGGGGCGCCTATGGCCGCGAGGTCAAGGATGTGCTGATCGACTGCGATGTGGTGCTGCGCGATGGCACTTTGCAACGCTTAGGCAACAACTTGCTCAACTATACCTACCGGCACTCAAGCCTGCCACAAGGGGCGATAGTCGTATCAGCCCGGTTCAGGGGCCGCGCGGGCAAATCCGAAGACATCCAGGCCGAAATGGACCGCATCTCGGCCAGCCGCGAAGCCAGCCAGCCGCTGCGTTCGAAGACCGGCGGGAGCACTTTCAAGAACCCCGAGGGTCACAAGGCGTGGCAACTTGTTGACGTCGCCGGATGCCGTGGCCTGACAATTGGCGGCGCACAGGTGAGTGAGAAGCACACCAACTTTTTGATCAATACCGGCGAGGCAACCAGCGAGGATATTGAGGCGCTCGGCAATGAAGTGCGGCGGCGGGTTATGGCCCATTCAGGTGTCGAGCTGGAGTGGGAAATCCAGAGGGTGGGAAAGC
>JANLOZ010000140.1:0-2024 GCA_031366845.1 Novosphingobium sp.
TAGGGCGCCAGCAGCGCGCGCAGCTTCGATGCCGCATCGTCGGCCGCCCCGTTGCGCAACATGGTTTCGATCGAACGGCGAAAATCGTTCTCGTCCAATCCGTCGATGGTGATGGTGTCCACCAGCATCTCTCCAGCAAAGCCTGTGGAGAGTTCGTACAACCGAATGGTTGACCAGTTCTTAGCTTGCGCGAATTCGGCAATGCCATCATGCAGCATCCGCTGCGGTGCCATCATGCAGCACCGGCGCCCTGCCTGGAGTGGATGAATGACCTTGCCGGACCTGCCGACCGATGCCGAAACCGCCAGAGCCTCGGCCGGCAACCGCCTGACGTTGCGCCGGCCCGATGACTGGCATGTCCATCTGCGCGATGGTGCAATGCTCGGCGCGGTCGTGAATCACACTGCCCGCCAGTTCGCGCGGGCGATCGTCATGCCTAATCTCAAACCGCCGATCACGACCGTAGCGGCGGCAAAGGCCTATCGGAATCGTATCCTCGCCGCGGTCGAACCGGGGCTGGCGTTCGAGCCCCTGATGACCTGCTACCTCACCGACACCACCGACGCGGGTGAGGTCGAACGCGGCTTTGCAGAGGGCGTATTCAGCGCAGCCAAGCTCTACCCCGCGCACGCGACAACCAATTCGGATCATGGCGTCACCGACGTCCGCAGCATCCGCCCGGTGTTGGAAGCGATGCAGCTGATCGGCATGCCGCTGCTGGTCCATGGCGAAGTCACGACACGCGAGGTCGACATCTTCGACCGCGAGGCGGTGTTCATCGATTGCGTGCTGGCCAAGCTGGTTGCCGATTTTCCCGCGCTCAGCGTGGTGTTCGAACACATCACTACCGCCGAGGCGGTGGCCTTCGTCGAAGCCGGCGGGGGCAATCTGGCGGCGACGATCACCCCGCATCACCTCATGATCAACCGCAACGCGATGTTCGAGGGCGGCATCCGGCCGCATTTTTACTGCCTGCCGATCGTCAAGCGCGAGAGCCACCGGCTTGCTCTGCGCCGCGCCGCCACCTCGGGCTCGGCGAAGTTCTTCCTCGGCACCGATTCCGCCCCGCATGCCGCAGCTGACAAGCAATCCGCCTGCGGCTGCGCCGGCGTGTTCAACGCGCCGTTCGCGCTCGAAAGCTATGCCACGGTGTTCGAGGAGGAAGGCGCGCTCGATCGTCTCGAAGCCTTCGCCTCGGAAAACGGCCCACGCTTTTACCGCCTGCCGCTCAACGACGGCACCGTAGTGCTCGATCGGCGCTCGCACCAAGTGCCCGACAGCATTGCCCTCGACGGATCGCAACTCGTGCCATTCCATGCCGGTGAAACGCTGTCCTGGTCGTTCGCGGGGCACGGCGACTGACGCGATGGTGCCGGCTAGAGGATTCGAACCCCTGACCCCCTGATTACAAATTAGCGGACAATCCCACCATTTCGGTTGCGCTTAGCACTATAACCCCGATAAATCCCCACTTTCATCATCCCCTGCCATCGTGAGCCATTGCTAGTTTGATTGCTATGGCTTACTATCTGATTGCTAGGACGCGATCGGAGACCCTGCCATGGCAAACGCATTTATCAGCAAGCGGACGGTGGACGCTGCCAAGCCCGGCAAGGCGGACTATTTCGTTTGGGATGCTGGCGACAAGGAAGTGGTGAAAGGCTTTGGCCTGAAAGTCACACCGGCTGGTGGCAAGGTCTATGTCTTTCAATATCGCATCGCTCGCCCCGGCGAAGCGGCGCGCACCCCGGCCAAGCGCTACACGATCGGCAAGCACGGCAGCCTGACACCGGACGAAGCGCGCACCCGCGCAAAGCGACTGGCTGCTTTGGTGGAACAGGGGATTGATCCCCGGCAGGTCGAAATGGACGAACTGGCCGCAAAGGACGAAGCAGAGCGGTTGGCAGCGGACAAGGCGCGGCAGGATGGCGAACTGGCCTTTGACAACGTCGCCGCGCTCTGGCTCGACCACTACGAAAACGAAAAGGGCCGTCGCCCCTCTAGCGTTCGGATGGCCAAACTGG
>JANLOZ010000171.1:0-3696 GCA_031366845.1 Novosphingobium sp.
CCGGGGACGACATTGACGCCTGCCTTGAGCGCAAGCTTCTTGGACTCGATCTTGTCCCCCATCGCAGCGATGGCGTTCACCGGCGGGCCGATGAATTCGATCCCTTCCTTGGCAAGAGCCTCGGCGAAGGAGGTGCGTTCCGACAGGAAACCATAGCCCGGATGGACCGCATCGGCGCCGGTCTGCTTGGCCGCCGCGATGATCTTGTCGGCGATCAGATAACTTTCGGAGGCAGGCGAAGGCCCGATGTGGACGGCTTCATCCGCCATCTTGACGAACGGCGCGCGGGCATCGGCGTCGGAATAGACCGCGACGGTTTTGATGCCCATGCGGCGGGCGGTTTTGATAACCCGGCAAGCGATTTCACCACGGTTGGCGATTAGGATTTTTTTGAACATTAGGGTCCGCCTATTGAATTGAATTATTTGCGAGAAATTTCGACCAGCGCTTTTCGAGCTTTTCCAGCTTTTTAGCTTCCGGAGTTCCAGTCTTATCGACTGATTGAAGCCACTTGTGAAAATCGCTGCGCGCAAATTTCCGGCCTAGGTCATTAAGCTGCATCCAGCGAATTCTGAGATCAGGGGATCGTTCAACGCACGTGCCCTCGACCAAAAGACCTTTAGCGCCGAGAAATTCTGCAAAAACGTACTGGCTTTCGGCAGCCTCTCGGTTCCATTCGGGATCGGGCCGCTCGCCGTATTGGTCCGAAATTGTGACTTTGACTGCCAGCATACTTGGCACGTCCACGACAACAAAGTCGCCTTCGCTCATACTGCCGCCTCCTACACTTCGTCGCCCCGGGCTTGACCCGGGGTCCCGCTTCTTGCGGCACGCGCAGCGCCAGAAGAAACAGCGGGACCCCGGATCAAGTCCGGGGTGACAGGATGGTTTGGGGAGGTGGCGAGGCAGCGCATCCTACTGAAACGCCTCCAGCTTCACACACCCCTTCGGCATCCGCTCCGCTGCAACCTGCGCCTCGGTCTGCTGCACCGCCATCGCCTTCAGCCCGAGCCTTGCGAACATCGCCGCGTCATTGTCGTCCCCGGCGTTAGGAGCCGTCAGCAGCTTGTCGCCGGTGAAGATCGAATTCGCGCCCGCGAGGAAGCACATTGCCTGCGTCATCTCGCTCATGGACTCGCGCCCGGCTGACAGCCGCACCATCGATTTCGGCATGGTGATCCGCGCCACGGCGACGGTGCGGACGAATTCCACGTCGTCGATCCTGGCGAGCGGCGTATCGGCCAGCATATCACCCAGCACCGTGCCCTTCACCGGCACTAGCGCGTTGACGGGCACTGACTGCGGGTGATCGGGCAGCGTGGCGAGGGTGTGGATGAAGCCCACCCTGTCTGCCCGCGTCTCGCCCATGCCGACGATGCCGCCTGAGCAGACGTTGATCCCGGCGCGGCGCACCTGGCCCAGCGTATCGAGCCGGTCTTCCATGGTACGCGTGGTGATCACCTCGCCATAGCGTTCGGGCGAGGTATCGATATTGTGGTTGTAGTAATCGAGGCCCGCATCAGCCAGCATATCGGCCTGGCTATCAGTCAGCATGCCCAGCGTCATGCAGGTTTCCAGCCCCATTTCGCGCACGCCCTTCACCATCTGAATGATGGCGGGCATGTCGCGGTCCTTGGGGTTGCGCCATGCGGCACCCATGCAGAAGCGGGTCGAGCCATGATCCTTCGCCCGCGCCGCCGATTGCAGCACCTCGGAAACGCCCATCAGCTTGGTGGCTTTCACCCCGCTATCGGCCTTCACCGACTGCGAGCAATAGCCGCAATCCTCCACGCAACCGCCGGTCTTGATCGAGAGCAGCGTGGAAAGCTGCACCTCGGCCGGATCGAAGGATTCGCGATGAATCTCGGCGGCGCGGAAGACCAGCTCGGTAAATGGTAGATCGAACAGCACCGCGATTTCCGGGCGGGTCCAGTCACTGCGAGGCAGGGCCATCATCATCAATCGCGTCTCAATGTATCTTGAGGAAAGCAGGGCATTTTTCCTTGGCATCGACGCCGGTGCCCTGCTGGAAGATGGCGAACGAACGGCCAAGCCCGGTCCAGTATCGGCAGGCCAGCGTCGGCGATTTCTGCAGGCCCAGATCACCAAATTCCTCGGTGTAATAGGTCTGCCCCGGCTGCACCACCGCCTGATCGTAGTTCGCCCCATAGCCAACGAGCGCCATGACCAGATCGGCAATAACCAGCAGCACCAGAATATGGAAAACGTATTTCATTGCCCCAAACTCCCCCTAAAATTCGCTCACGCGTCCAGCGGCGGCATATTGTGGCCGAGCAGGCGCAGCATGTCTGCTGCGGCTTCTACCACGTTGGTGCCGGGACCATAGATACCTTGCACACCCGCGTTCTTGAGGAAATCATAATCCTGCGGCGGGATCACGCCCCCGGCGACAACCTTGATATCGGGCCGCCCGGCATCGCGCAGCTGGCGAATCAGTTCGGGCACCAGCGTTTTGTGCCCGGCGGCGAGCGATGATGCGCCCACGGCATCGACATCATTGGCCAGCGCCAGCGCGCAGGCTTCCTCGGGCGTCTGGAACAGCGGGCCGCTGGTCACATCAAAACCCATGTCGGTAAAGGCCGATGCGATCACATTCGCGCCGCGATCATGCCCGTCCTGCCCCATCTTGGCGACCAGCAACCGGGGCGCGCGGCCCAAACGGCGGGCGACGGATTGCACGCCCTCGATCACCTGGGTGTAGCGGCCATCGTCGGCATAGGCTGGGCCGTAAACCCCGGTTACCGGCACCGGCTGGGTGCCATAACGGCCAAATGCAACCTCCATCGCATCGGAGATTTCACCCAGCGAGGCGCGCGCCCGCGCGCAGTCCACCGCCAATGCCAGCAGGTTATTCTCAAAACCCGTCTTTGCTGAGCTTGTCGAAGCACTGCCCTGTTCTTCTGTGCCGCCCGAAGTGAAGGACAACCCTTCGACAGGCTCAGGGTGGACGGGGTTGCTGTTGCGGGCTCCGGCGGTGAGCCGATCCAGCGCCGCCCGGCACTTCGCTTCATCGCGGCTCGCTCGCATGGTCTTCAACCGCGCAATCTGCGCGTCGCGCACCGCGTGGTTGTCGATATCGAGCGTATCGAGATGCGCCTCCTCGGCCAGGCGGTACTTGTTGACCCCGACGATCACATCCTCGCCCTTATCGACGCGCGCCTGCCGGGCTGCGGCGGCCTGTTCGATGCGCTGTTTGGGCATTCCGGTGGCGACCGCCTTGGTCATGCCGCCCAGCCCATCGACCTCTTCGATCAGCGCCCAGGCCTCATCAACCAATTGCGCTGTCAGTGCCTCAACATAGTAAGACCCGCCCAGCGGATCGACCACGCGGGTGATGCCGGTTTCTTCGGTGAGTACGATCTGCGTATTCCGGGCAATCCGCGCGGAAAAATCGGTAGGCAGCGCGATCGCCTCGTCAAGCGCATTGGTGTGCAGCGACTGGGTGCCGCCGAGCACCGCTGCCATCGCTTCAACCGTGGTGCGGATCACATTGTTGTAAGGATCCTGTTCCTGCAGGCTGACGCCCGAGGTCTGGCAATGGGTGCGCAGCATCTTGCTGCGTTCCTGCTTCGCGCCGAGCTCGTCCATTACCCGGTACCACAGCGTGCGTGCGGCGCGCAGTTTGGAAACTTCCATGAAAAAGTTCATGCCGATGCCGAAGAAGAAGCTCAGCCG
>JANLOZ010000175.1:0-6953 GCA_031366845.1 Novosphingobium sp.
AGCAAAAGCGCAGCCAGGCTCGCCAAGCCGCGAAACCATGCAACACTGCCGATCGACTGCGTTAGATCAGGAACCCACTCAATCGCCGCCAGCCGCCCCTTGCGGCGCTGGCCTTGCCACGCCAGTGGACGAAACGATGCCGCATCGATGATTGCCCGCGCAGGATTATCTCCCGGGCACACATGCTGCGGCAAATGATCGTGACCGAATTCAGGCAAGTGCCGGTATCCCTGTTGCAACCCGTACTATGATCAATTGCGGGCGAATCTGCCAGCCACGTTGACCAAATGCCAGTCGTTGTGGCAAGGGCCGAGCGCATGAGACGGGCGGTTTAACCCGCAAGGCTGAACCGCCTGACCTCACCTGCTTTAAACCCATGGTTTTCTGCCGGAATGCGGGTGTAGCTCAATGGTAGAGCAGCAGCTTCCCAAGCTGAATACGAGGGTTCGATTCCCTTCACCCGCTCCAACTTCCTGTCCGCAGATCTTCGTTACGGTTAAGACAAGCCGCCAAAAACCAAGGTATCTAGTGGTTATCAGGCCGCAAGCGTTCACCTGCGTTCGGTGTCAGCGTCCAGCCGCTTGGGGTATAATTGGATGGTATAGGCAAAACGGCCATTCCGAACGCGAGCGCCACAAGGAAAAGCAGGATTCAGATAATGATCGTTGAGTTTTTGCTGCCCGCCATGCCGATACCCCATTTTGTGCGCTGCAATCAGCGGTTAGCCGATTAAGCCATCAATTGAACTGTAGAGCCGCCGATCAGATCCAGCGGGCATCATCGCGCAAAATGCGCAATTCACTCGGCGGAACCGTGCATTCGGGAGAAAAAGTATAGTTGAGCGACGATTCGATTGCCCGCGGGGAGAATGGCTTGGGCAGTAGTCCCACCACAGTATTCGGCAGCTCGCCTATTTTGGCTGGGTTGGCGGTAACGAAAATAATCCGCGTACCGAAACGTTCGGCCAGATATTTGGCAATCGTCCCGCCGGTGGGGCCATCGCGCAGGTTCAAATCGACAAATGCAGCGGCCGGCGGATCAATGATCGCTTTGGCACTTTTGACATCGGAGACAATCCCCACCACGCGGAAACCCGCCTGCGAGACGATCTCTTCAAGATCAAGCGCGACGAGAAACTCGTCCTCGACAATCAAAATTCCGGGGCGTTTAGACATGGGGGTGTCACCAAAATCCACGTCAAGCCGCGATGCTGGCACTTGCGCATCGGTTGGCAATGGTTGCTACGCGGGCGAGCAACAGGTCAATTGCATCGCCCTCCACGACAAAGTCATGGCGCGAATCGGGAAGTATGCCGCCGTCCAGCACGCTGACCAGCTGCGCGCGGGCGCGGCAAATGCGGCTTTTGACGGTGCCGACAGCGATGCCGCAAATCGCGGCTATTTCATCATACGAATGATCGCCGACCGTGGCGAGTATCAGCGCATCGCGGCTGGCTTCCGGAATGGTCTGCATCGCGCGCAGCACATCGGTCAGTTCCAGAACGCCTTCCTGGCGGCCTGAAACCCGCAAGGTCAGCTGCGCTTTTTCCTCGTCATATTCGCCGGTAAAGCGGGCGCGGCGCACTTCACTGTAAAAAAGATTGCGCAGGATGGTGAAGGTCCAGGCCTTGAAATTGGTCTCGGGCTGATAGGATGCCCGCGCCGCCCAAGCCTTGAGCAAGGTTTCCTGCGCAAGATCGTCGGCGCGCTCGCGGCAGCCGCACAGAGTGCGCGCAAACCCGCGCAATTGCGGGGTAACGCGGGCCAGATCTGCCTGGAAACGCTGGTCATCAACCGGCTTATTTTCGTATTTGGCGCGGGCAAATTCGCTTACGATAGCACCCGTCATAGTCTTCGCTCCTACCCTACTCATGCCCCTTAAACACAAGCCGGACGCCAATCGTTCCCGACACCCCACGTTTTTGTCGCTCCCATCTGCTCCGCAGGCGCTCGCGGTGCGGGGAATGGCAATGATTTACGGGCGGCGGCTGAACGGGCAATAATTGCTGCTAATCTGCACTTAGCGGTGGATTCTTTACAAGAATCCGCAGGTCCGGGGGAACTTAGCGCCGGTCTGGCGTGTTCCTGCTCTTGTTATTGCAAGGCATCATGCTTTACGCAATCGACCATTGGGGTGGCACCCTGCCACCTTGGAGCGAATTGTGAGCAAATCCACTAAGCCCGGCCCGCCTGCGAAGGGCAAGCGCCCTGACCAGGGCGCTCTGGAAGCAGGCCGACCGGCTTCAGGTCCACCGGATTCAGGTCCACCAGATTCAGGGCGTTCGCTCAGCGAGCCTGGCTGGGCGGAAGGTTTGCGCAAACTCTACGATAACGTTGTGGCTGAGCCGCTTCCCGATCACTTTGAAGCGCTGCTCAAGAAGCTCGACCAATCGTGATATGACCATGGCTGGTCTGTCTGCCCGGCAACCTGAGAGCGAACGCGAAGGCGGCGAGGCGCGTGCCAGTGGTGAGGCATTCAAGGCCGAACTGGTGAGCCTGTTGCCGCACCTGCGTGCTTTTTCCCGGGGGCTGTGCGGCAGACCAGATCAAGCAGATGATCTGGTGCAGGAAACGGTGATGCGCGCCTGGACCGCACGCGACAGTTTTGTCGCCGGGACCAATATGAAGGCATGGACCTTCACTATCATGCGCAACCATTTCCTCAATTTTCTGCGCCAGCAGCGCCGCAAGGACATGATCTATTGCGAAGGGCTCGATGCCGATGCGCCGGTGCTGGCCAATCAGGAAGACGGCGTTCACGTGAACGATTTGCAGACCGCGCTCAACCGTTTGCCCGATGACCGGCGTGAGGCGTTGTTGCTGGTCGGTGCTGGCGGGCTTTCCTATGATGAGGCGGCGGCCATTTGCGGCGTCGCTGCCGGCACCATGAAAAGCCGTGTGTCGCGCGCCCGCGCGCAGCTGGCGCTGATCATTGCCGACAATGAACAGATCGACCCTCCCAACTATGTGGCGGCGAGGCGATAAGGCGCCCAGCCAGCGCAAGGAGACCCGCCTCGCCAACGGATCGGCTTCATGCCGGGCAGGGGGGCTGTTCTCGCAGCCCAGAATCAGCGCTGGCGCACGCACCGGGCGCGATGAAACCGGCTGATTGGCCCAGCCAGCAGCGCGTCACAAAGCGATTTTCTGATCCCCCGCACAATACAGCGAACGGGCTGCTTTTGATGGGAAGCTGGGCGGCGAGACAGACGAGGCGCGCGATTAACCGACCAGTGCCGCCTCGATCGCGATTCGGATCGCCTCAGAGGTATGGCTGGCGCCCATCTTGTTGAGCATGTTGGCGCGGTGGATTTCCACTGTTCGCGGAGAAATCTCGAGCTTTTCGCCAATCTTGCGGTTGGAAAGGCCTTCGGCCACGCCTGCCAGCACCTCGCGCTCGCGCCGGGTGAGGCGTTCAATGCGGCTGCGGGCGACCGCTTCGCGCAGTTTGCTCCCCGCCATCGCTGCCGAGCGGCTCTCTGCCAGATCAACGCTTTCACTGACCGCTGCGACATCGAGCGGGAAGGTCAGATAATCCACAGCGCCGCGCAGCACCGCATCAACAATCCGGCGCGGGGCGGGTTCTTCAGCATAGGCGATAATCGGCAGCCAATCGCCCGACCGGGTCATATGATCGAGCAGCGGCGCAATTGCCTCACCCTCATCGTGGACCAGCAGCACGCCTTCGCTGGGGCGGCGGGCGATGAGTTCGCCCGCATCCTCGAACGGTTCGACGTGCAGATCGCTGCCCGTAAGGTTGTGTGAGATGGCGGCGCGGCGGCGCGAATTGCCATCGATGAGGAGAAGATTTGTCCGGTTTATCATAGGACAAATTCTTACCGATTTTGCCCTAGGGGATAAGCCCATGTTGCGTCCGTTATGGCGGTGAACAGCATCGAAAATAGCGGAGAAAACCGCGCAATCGCGCCATTTTCTACAATTTACGTGACTTTACTTAGTGAGCAGAAATGGAATTCGCGCTCGTCATCGCGCGCAAAATTTCGATATAATCGCTGCGGATCGTATCGATGGTCGCGGCATCAAACACCAGTACCGAATCGAGCAGCGCCTGCCGGGTCGCCTCATAGAGGTGCCGCAACGCATGAGACACCGGTTCTTCGCCGCTGACGCCAATCTGCAGCGCCGCGAGTGCCGAGAGCGACCGCGTCATCGCCGCAGACTTGCCGCTGTTGTCGCGCAATCGCACCGCATGGAGCGCCGAGCCCAGCGCGCCGATCAGCTGCTCATAACACAGCGTCAACAATTGGCGCGGATCGGAGCCGCCGATACGGGCATCGATCTCGACGCGGCGATAGGCGTCTTGCGGGGTGTGGCGAGCGAGCATGGTCATCAGTCAATCTCAGTTCTTGGCATTCCACGCGGCGATCTGGTTTTGCAGGAACGACAGCGTCGATCTGGACGCGCCGACCCCGGCGTTAAGCTTGGCAAAGCGTGAAACCAGCTGGCTGCGCAACGTCTCTTGCTTGGCAGTGAGCGCGGTCTGATCCTCAGCGGTCCTGGTTTTGAGCGTGGTGTAACGCGCAATCGAACCGCCCAGCGATCCCGGGTTGCTCGCCGAAGCGGCCCCACGCGCGATGGCGTCAAAGCTGGCGAAAATGCCGTAGAGACCATTGGTGAACATTGCCGAGACACCCGCCGGATCGGCCTTGAGCGCCGCCGTCAGCCGCACGCCATCAAGGTGGAACGAACCATCGCGCTGGGTAGCGAGGCCAAGTTCGGCGAGCGTTTTGGGCTCGTTGCCAGTCGCGGTAGGCATGATCACCTGGCTGCCGAACTGTGCCAGCGCATGTTGCAGCGCCCGCGCGCCCGGATCTTGTCCAAGATCGCCCGATTTGGGATCGGCGGCGGTCTTCACGGTGGCGGAAAGTTGATTGAGCGCCGAGACCAGCTCCTGCATGGCGGCAGTGATGCCGCTCGCGGGATCAGCGAAAGTGATCTGCGTTGGCGCGCCCGCGTTGGTAGCGGTGAGCGCAAGGTTGAGGCCGGGGATAGCATCGGTGATGGCATTGCCCGGGGAAGTCATTGCCAGCCCGTCGATCTTGTACGCGGCATCGCCGGCACCAGCCTTGAGCCGCATGGCATCGCCCGCCGGGTCCCAGGCCAGCGCCGCCAGACCGGGATCGCCGGGAGTCTCGCTGGCATCAAGGACAAAGCCGTTGGCCCTGCCCGTTTGCCCCTTGAGCACCAGCTGGGCGCCTGATGTGGTGCGCGCGACATAGGCGCTGACCCCGGCATTTGCAAAGTTGATCGCGCTGGCAACATCGGCCAGCGTCGCGCCTGGAGGAATGGCAATGGCCGCAGCGGCATGCGCAGTATCTTCGGTGAAGCTGGCCCCCGACAAGGTGCCGAAGCGCAGCGTCAGAGTGCCTGATCCAACTGCGCTGGCAGGTGCCGCAAAGGCGGGACTGGTGAGCGTTTGTGCGGCGGCGAGTGCGGTAACTTCGAGCGAATAGGATCCCTTGGGCCGCGCCGCTCCCGAAAGCGTGCCCTTGGCGACGGCGTTGTTCGCCACCACCGGTTGCGGCGAAAGATCGCCATTGCGCACCCGCTCACCCAGCGAGGCCGAGAGGTTGACCAGCATCGATTTGATCGCCGAGGCCGAGGAGATTTCCCTGTCGAGCTTGTCCGACTGGCTAGTCAGCCGATCAGCCTTGGCAGCGAACTGCGCGGCTGCCAGGTTCTGCGCCAGTGCCGCCATATCAATCCCCGTTCCCCCGCCCAGCGCGGTGACCAGTTGACTGGTGGCGGTGGTGGTGACGGAAGAGGTTGTGGGCATGGGGTTTAGAACGGGTGATGGCGCGGGGGGTTAAGGGAGGATTGGTCCAAATTCACCCGGCCCCCATGTCCAACCGCCCCTCAGCATCGAACCGCAGCGCAACCGGCACCTCAACCGCCGGAGCCCGCGGCGTTTCTCCGCGTTTCAGCGCGAAGACGAAGGCCAGCACGCCCGCCACCGCGCCGTACAATTCCTCGCGGATCACCTGATTTTCACGCGTGGTAAAGTAAACCGATCGCGCCAGGGCTGGAAACTCAAGGCACGGCAGTTCGAGCTCTGCCGCCAGATCACGCATTGCCAGCGCCTTTTCCCCGCGCCCTTTGGCGAGCACGATCGGTGCCGAAGCCTTGGCCGGATCATAGGTCATGGCGATCGAAAAATGCGTCGGGTTGGTAATCACGAACTGCGCCTCGCGCATCGCCCGGTGCATGCCGCCGCGCGCCAACTGGCGCTGACGCTGGCGGATCGCCTGTTTCTTTTCCGGGCTGCCTTCGCTTTCCTTGTTCTCGTCGCGCAGATCCTGATTGCTCATCCGCAGCCGCATGAAGCGCCGAACCCACTGGATGGGAAAGTCGATCAGCGCGATCAGCACGAGCCCTGCGCTGAGCCAAAACAGCAGCGAGGTTAGCGATTGCCACAAGATGGTGACTTGCGCCCCGAGCCTCGCACCCTGCATCGTGCTAATCAGCCCGCCATACTTGCGCGCCCAGGCCCAGGCGATGGTTCCCATCAGCGCCGCCTTGACCAGTCCCTTGCCCAGCTCGACCAGCCCCTGCATGCCGAACATGCGCTTGAAGCCATTCGCAGGATTGATCCGCGAAGCCTTGGGAGCCAGATTACCCGGCAGCCAGCGCCCCTCACCAAACCCCAGCTGCGAGGCTATCGAGGCGAACAGCACCATGCCGCCGAGCACCAGCACCGGCGGCAGCACGGCGAGCAGCGCAGCGATTAACAGGCGCCCCGGCGCGAACCCGTCAATCACCGCGTGGTCAAATTTGAGACCGCCCTGCAAGCCGGCCGCAAGCACATTGAAACACCATGGCCCGGCGAATTGCAGCCATGCCGCCCCCGCCAGCGCCGCTGCCGCTGTCGAAAGATCGCGGCTGCGCAGGACGTCGCCTTTCAGGGCAGCGTCTTTCTTGCGCTTATCGGTTGGTGCG
>JANLOZ010000185.1:0-15388 GCA_031366845.1 Novosphingobium sp.
CCGTGTGGGGGCGCTCGCCGCCTCCGAAGCGCCGTGCAGCGCGTTTTCGGTGTACCAGATGCGGTAGCGGTTGATCGCATCCTTGCCGTAATTGGCATCGAAGCGCTGGCGATACCAGTCCGCCTGCCAAGGCACCGCCTCGCGATCGAGCAGCGAATCCACCGTGATGATCTTGCCGTTGAAATGGCCCGTCGGGACCGTCCCCGCCGCGCCTGCTGCGAACATCGGCCCGAGCAGCATCTTGCGCTGCGGAAACAGCGGCTTGCCGTCCGCTCCCCTGAACTGGTCATAGACCTGGTAGCTGGCATCGGGAACCTGGTGACGGTGAAAGGTCTGCGCCGCGAGGAAGTTTGAATTATCCACCCGCACCTCATCGCCCGGCCTCAGCTTCGCCACCGCCGCTGCATTGGCCACCCCCAGAGTAGCGGTATCGCCGACCAGCGCGCGCAAGGCGATGCGCTTGCCCTTCGATTCTCCCGACAAAACAAACAGATCGCCGCCGAGGAAGCCTACATCTGGCGGCGTGCCTTCGAGCTGAAATGCGACCACGCGCTTGCTATCAGGATCATGGACTGCCAGTTGCCACGCGGTCTCCGCCGCACCGCGCGCGGTGCCCGGCATGCGCAGGTCGGTGATGCCCTTGGCGACAGCTTCATCTTCGCTGAGCGGGGCTTTGACTTTGGTGACATATTGCAGCCGCGCCGCTTTAAGCGAATCCGTTGGCGTGAATCCAAGATAACCCGGCTTCGTCCAGAAATCCTCGAAGTAGGCGGGATCGGCCATCACCATGCCCTGATAGAGCGCGGTAAAGCCGTGGACGCCCATAGTCTTATAACCAAACCAGCTCTTGAGCGGGAAGCCCATGCCGGTGACTTCCTTGAGCGCGTCGGCCTGCTCGGCATTCAGCCCGGCATAGGGATCGCCG
Organism: Novosphingobium sp.; assembly: GCA_031366845.1. GTDB lineage: Bacteria > Pseudomonadota > Alphaproteobacteria > Sphingomonadales > Sphingomonadaceae > Novosphingobium. The sequence continues at coordinate 926 of JANLOZ010000185.1, forward strand.
CTTCCGCCCGCATCAACCGCATCAACTATCCCGGCAAATTTGTCCTGCAAAATGCGCATTGCGTGCATGCGAATGGTGAAGCTGTTCGGCGCGGCCATCGGCGATCCGAGCACGAAAGGCACTGCGCCGTCCCAGGCGTCGCTGACATGTTCCATCGATCCCAGCGTGCGGTAGCCGCCGCCCGATCCGCCATAAAGGTAGCCATAGATCTTGCCCGGTCCGTACATCTGACTGGCGACGTTACGTGAAAAACGCGCCGCAGCCGCATTGGCGCGGTAGGCAGCTATGCTCGGATCGACATTGAATGCCGGGCCGGCGGTAGCGCCAACCCCGCCGCTGTTGGTCTCGATAAAATAGGCGCCCGAATCGATTGAAAAGCCAATCTTGTCATCGCCCGGTGTCGGCACCTGCGCAAGGTTCTCGTTATCGGGAACGGGGGTCACGTACTGGAAAAAACGCCCATGGTACAAATTCTTGGGCGGCAAATAGAACGAGAACTTCGCATCGGTTCCCTTGAAACCACCATGGACATAGCGATGCTTCACCGGTGCATCGCGCCATTCATCCTTGTCGATATAGGGCTGGGCGAACATGGTATCGGCAACAGCGGGTTTGGCTTGCAGGTTTGCAGCAACGGGGGTGTCAGCCATCACCACCATCCCCGGCAGCAGGCAGGCCGATAGCAAGGCAGCTTGCAAGACCATTGGTGCTCTTCTGGTGAACCTGCTTCGTGCATTTGCCATAGTCCTGCCTCGCGTAATTGTCTGCGCGCAAACAAGCACCCAATGGCGGCTTCCGTCCAGACGCCGGGGCGATAAGCGGCGGTGCTGCCCAAGCGCCCTTCCTTCCACGCCGGGTTCGCGCCAGTCTTGCGGCGATGGCTTTACCGGAGGCAAGTGGCATGTTCAGCTTTGACGGCAAGGCCGCGCTTATCATCGGCGCGGGGTACAACATCGGTCGCCGGATTGCCCAGGAATGGGCGCGGCGCGGCGCGCGGGTGGCTGTGGCAGATATCAGCATCGAGGGGGCGGAAGCGACCGCAGACCTGCTTTGCCAGGCAGGCGCGAGCACAGTGCCTCTCCATTGCAACGTCGCTGATGAAGCCTCGGTTCTCGCCTGCATCGATGCCGCCGAGGCCGCACTCGGCCCGCTCGACATTCACATGAACAACGCCGGCATTCTTTCGGGCGGCAACCCCGAGGATATCCCGGTGAGCGAATGGCAACGGATGTTTGACATCAACGTCTTCGGCATGGTTCGCGCCAACAATGTCATCGTCCCGCGGATGATCGCGCGCGGGCACGGGCACATCGTCAACACCGCGAGCTTTGCCGGGCTATACCCGTTCGCGTGCAGCCGGGTGCACTACGCCGCGAGCAAGGCGGCGGTGCTTTCAATGTCTGAGAACCTTGCGCTCTATCTGATGCCGCATGGGATCAGGGTTTCCTGCCTGTGCCCGGGCCCGGTGATGACCACATCGCTCGCCAGCGCACAGGAATTCTCTGAAAGCTATGTGATGCGCGCGCCGGGCAGCCACATGTTTGTGAAGTCGCAGCAGGAAACCGCGCGGGTGCTGTCTGACGGGATGGTTGCGGGCAGAATCCTCATCCCGACGCACGACGAGGCGTGGGCCACGATCATCGAGCGAGCAGCTGATCCCGATAAATTCATCGCCAGGAAAAACGCGGAGCACCTTGCTGGCGACAACGGCAGGCCGCAGGTGACGCAAGACGTCGTTGATTCAATCAGGGAATAAGCAATGACGGATATCAATCGCCTCGGCATTGAAATGCTAACGCTGCTGGGCATGAACCCGGTCGATCACGTGCGGCTGAGCGCGGAGCTCGGCTGTGTCTCGATCTCGACCGGGCTCACCGGTCTGCCGCTCACCATGTTTGGCATTACTGACTATGCGCCCTATCAAATGTGGTCGCTTGAAAGCGATCCCGGGCTGCGACGCGAACTGAAAGCGGCGCTCAGCGACACCGGCGTCCATATCGGACTCGGTGAGGGCTTTCGCGTGCGCAATGATGGCGACGTGCGGAATCGCGGTGCTGGCCTCGACATCATGGCCGAACTTGGCACCTTGCGGATCAATGCGGTGTCGATGGAGCAAGATCTTGCCAGATCAAACGACCAGCTTGCCCATCTGGCCGAGATGGTGATCGAACGCGGCATGCTGTTCACCGTCGAATTTGCCCCGCCCAACACGATCAACTCGCTTGAGAGCGCGCTCGCAGTGATCGATCACATTGGCAAAGGCCGATGCCGGGTGCTGATAGATTCGATGCACTTCTTCCGCTCGGGCGGCAATGTTGAGCAAATCAAGGCGCTCGACCCCGACCTCATCGGCTATGCCCAGATCAGCGACGCCCCGATGGTGTCTGACGGCCGCACCTATATGGAAGAGGCGATGTTTGACCGGCTCGCCCCCGGCGACGGCCAATTTCCCTTGCGCGAATGGATCGCCGCGCTGCCTGCCGATGTGGAGATAGGAATTGAGGTGCCAAGGCTGGCAGACCTGCGCGGCGGGATGTCGCCGAGCGATCATGCGGCACGGGTGGTCAAGCGGGCTCGGGATTTGGGCGCTTGATGCGCTTAACCTCAGATTGAAAAAAGAAGGACGCGGAAGCCTTTCGGCCCCCGCGTCTTCTGATTAGCAAATTATACCAACGGCCCAATGAATTGACGCACTTAAAGGCCCCTCCCCTTCAGGGGAGGGGTTGGGGTGGGGCCTCTCCTGAATGGGAGACGTCTCGTATCATCGATAGGCCCCACCCCCGTCCCCTCCCCTGAAGGGGAGGGGGGAGGGTCTGTCCAAGCGCCGGTTGGTATCAGGCGTTCTGCCTTAATAGGCGGAGCTATATTGCCGCGTGCTGAGGCCAAATTGCTGGCTCAGGCGATTCAGCCGAAGCCTGAGCGCGGATTCATTGCGCTCCGAAATCCGGCCATAGCGGTCACGATAATAGCGATCCGACTGGCTGATATTGGCCAGCTCGCGCAGTGCACGCCGTCCATCCCAGCGGCGAATGGTGCCGTTGTTGATGCCTGTCCGGATGTACTGGTCAAGCCAAGCCACGCGCGCGCGGGTGTCGCTCGGCATGGCTTGGCCGTCTGCCATTTGCCCCGAGTCATTGCGGGTCATCACCCACCGTCCCTGCGCATCGTAGTAGCCATAGACCGAGCCTGCATGCCAGCGACCATTGCTGTCATAATAACCCGGCTGGGCATCGGCGACCCAAACGCCGTTTGCGTCAACCCGGCCCGGCGCGGAGCCTGATTGCCAGCGTCCGGTTGAATCGTAGTATCCGGTTACCGACCCTGCGATCCAACGGCCGCGGCTATCATAATACCCGCTGGCGCTGCCGGCGATCCAGTTTCCGTCACGGTCGTAATAACCGGTGGCAGACGATGGAATCCAGCGGCCATTACTGTCGTAATATCCCGCTGCCGTTCCGCTGGCGCTCGCGCTGACCCAACGTCCATTGACATCGTAATAGCCGTTCGGCGTGCCTTCCACCCAGCGATTGTCGCGGTCATAGTAGCCGGTAGCGCGCGACCGATCGGCTGTTGTTGCATGCCAGCGGCCATTGCTGTCGTAATAACCATAAGCATCAGCACGGCGGCCATCGCCAGAAGCGGTGGTGCTGGTGGTTATCCAGTTGCCGTTACGATCATAATAGCCGGTCGTGCCAGCGGGAACCCAGCGGCCATTGCTGTCATAGCTACCGTTGCTGCCGCTCGAAACCCAACGGCCATTTGAATCGTAATAACCATTGGGAACACCTGACACCCAGCGGTTGTCGCGGTCATAATAACCGGTTGCACCGGTGCGTTCAGCCGTTGTCGCATGCCAGCGACCAGCGCTGTCATAATAGCCATAGGCATCAGCGCGGCGGCCATCGCTGGTGCCGGAGTTGGTGCCGGTGCTGGTCGCGATCCAGTTATCGTTCTGATCGTAATATCCGGTGGTCCCTGCCGGAACCCAACGGCCGTTGCTATCATTGCTCCCTGCCGCGGTGCTGGCGACCCATCGACCGTTGCTATCATAATAGCCGGTTGGCGCGCCTTCCACCCATTGGCCGTTACGATCATAATAGCCGCGCGCGTCAACGGTGCTGACACCGGTTGCATGCCAGCGGCCATTGCTATCGTAATAGCCATAAGCATGGTTGCAGTCGGAATTGGGCTTGAGAATCTGGTTTCCCGCAATCGCACCGCCAACGCCGCCGATCACGGTTCCCAGCGTCTTGTCACCGCTGCCAGCGATGACGTTGCCGAGCACTGCGCCGACTGCGCCACCTGCAACCGTGCCGAGCACCCGGTTGGAGGCCTGTTTCTCGCAGGATGTTTGCGATGAAGTCTGTGCTGATGCCACCGATGGCGCCAGAGCTGTAGCCAGCAACAGGCTTGCGATAATTGACTTGCGCATGATTTCTAACTCCTTTGGCGAGCGCTTGCTCACCGATGAGGGCGTAACGTGTCGCGCTCGTAAATGTTCCGCGCTTTGGCGGATGCGTGACCAATCGGGCTGATGATAACCTGCGTTTTTACCTTGCCACCAAATGCAAAGGGGCGCTGGTCGGGTCCACGCCAGCGCCCCTATCTGCAATCCACAATTAAAGCGATCAGAGCTTGTTGCCCATCGCGCCTTTGACCTTGGCGGCAGCATTCTGCATGTCGCCCTTGGCCTCTTGCGCATCACCGCGCGCCTTCAGTGCCGGATCATTGGTCGCTTCGCCCATCGCGCGCTTGGCTTTACCAATGGCTTCGTTGGTTTCGCCTTTGATCCTGTCTGCGAGTTCACCCATTTCGATTCTCCGTGAAATCTCCCACGCTCTTGAAAACGCGCGTGAGTTAGACTGGTTCCGGGCGGTTTGAAATTTTGCCAAGGCTTGGCCATGTTGGGCTGCGTAAGGTAAATCGGTTGAAACTTCCGGCGGATGACGGGTCGCATGATCATCCGCCGGAAGCCCGGACGCGCAAGCCCTTGCGACGAGCCAAGGGACAGGCCTCGCCAGGCAATGCGCGCCTGTTCGCGCGGGCCTATTTGCGGACTTTGAGTTCCTGCAGCATCGAAACGCCGGTCAAGGTGCGGAATTTTGCCCGGCTTCCAGATTCAGCGTCAAGCGTGGCGTTGCTGCGTTTGTAGAAGGCCTGCCATTCCTTGCTGCGCACTTCGCCTTCGGCACCGCTCAGAGGCCGCGGAAAGGTTTCGGTGAGGTAGATGTTCGGCTCGGTGCCCCGCGCCGAAAGGTTGGCATAGATATGGTAATCGGTAATCCAGCCCTTCGATTTGGCAAATTCCTGCTGCTTCGACCATTCGCCAGCGAGGAATGTGGCATAGGCGGAATCACCGCCATCCTGAACATAGATGCCCGAAACGCTGGTGTAGTCGCCCGAAACAAGCGGGGAATCATCGGCCATGGCCGCGCTTGGCAGGGCCACCGGCGCTGCGACAATCATGGTCAGCGCAAGCAGCGTGTTTTTTGTTAGTTTGAACATTTTCATTCTCCATATGTGATTGGAAGTTGTCAGGTTTTGCGGGGGACATACACCCGCAAAACCAGCGGCACTTCCCCTCGCCGCTGGTTTCGATATTCACGGGATGAAAGCCAGGACCGGGCTGGGAATTATTGCCCCAGGCTCGGCTTCACACTCGCGCTGTTCCGCGCTGCGAACGAAGGCGTGGTCTGGCTGTGGACAGACGCCAGCGCCTTGGCCGTTGCTGCCTTGCGGCAAGTCTCGATCACGTGGATCGCTTGGAGATCCATCGGGGCCACGTTCTGATCGCAGACATTCCTGACAGCCAAAGCGATCCGGACTTTCAGCGTCTTCTGACCTGCGGCTGAGCTCAGATCGAGGTCAGCGAACTGGACTGACTGGGTGCGGGCACCGCTGGTCTGGGCATGAGCGAAGGTGGCGGGAACAACAGCGATGATGGCTGCGGCGGCGAGCTTGATGAATGTGTGCATGGTAATTTCCTTTCGCGGTTCAGGGCATCATTTTCCCCGACCACACCTCTGCACCGATCGAACACCGCAATCCTTGGCGGTTGCCTTAAGTTTCTTGAAGTTTCCTGAAAAAGCCGACAGGAAGGCCGCGGTTGATCTTCTTACGCAATTTTACATCTTTGAGCGGGGCCGCGGCGGGTGGGCGTGAACGATTACACTATTGGCCATCTGACCTTGCAGCCGCACCGGCAGGTGCTCGACGGCGGCCAGCGACTGGCGCTGGGATCAAAGGCACTGGCGCTGATTTCGGTGCTGGCCGAGGCCGACGGCGCGCTGGTGACCAAGGATGAGCTGATGGCCGCCGTCTGGCCCGGCGTGATAATCGAAGAAAATGCAATTCAGGTGCACGTGGCCGCGTTGCGTAAGGCGATGGGCGCAGCGGCGGATAATCTGATTACCGTGCGCGGAATTGGCTACAGGCTTGATACCCAGATGCGTGACCCCGCCCTCACGGTATCGGCAATTCCTTTGGCTGTGTCTGTGCCATCAACCGAGCCGGTGCTCGCCGTCCTGCCTTTCAACAACCTCTCCAGCGATGCCGAGATGGACTATTTTTCGGATGGCGTTTCGGAAGAGATACTGGGGCGTCTGACCCGAGGGTCAAAGCTGCGGCTGGTGGGACGCACATCGAGCTTCCAGTTTCGCGGGAGCGACAAGGCGGGTGCCGCAGCAATGCTCGGGGCCAGCCATGTGCTCGATGGATCGGTTCAGCGTTCAAATGGCCGGGTGCGGATTTCGGCGCATCTGATTGATTCGGGCACGCAGGCCAACCTGTGGTCCGATCATTATGACCGCGGACTTGAGGATATTTTCCTGGTGCAGGATGAAATATCCGAAGCCATAGCCGATGCCCTGAACTCGGCCTTCTTTCCTGTCGCGATGGGGCCGATCAGCCCTGCGGTCTATGATCTCTATCTGCGGGCCAAGGCGCGCGTAACCAGCGTTCCGCTTATGGAACGCAACATCGCTTCGCTCGAAAATGTGACGCAAATGGCGCCGGACTTTGCTGCTGGCTGGGGCACGCTCGCCTATCGCCGGGCCGAGCTGATGATGCACAGCCCCTATCAGGATCGCCCGGCGCTGCGGGCCATAGTAAAGCGCGATATTGCCCGCTGCCATGCGATCGACCCCGGATACCCCGATGCATTGGCGGCCAAATGGGTGGTGATGCCGCCTTTTGGTTCGTTCCAGGAACAGGATACAGCGCTCAGTTCGAATGGCGTGGCGGATCGCGACTATGTCGATTTCCTCACCGCGCGCGCCTATTTCCTCGAATGCGTCGGGCGCGGGCATGAAGCCGCAGAGCTGGCGGGGCAGGCAATGGCGCTCGATGCGCTCAATCCCTTTGCCGTTGGCATGCGCGGACAGGCGCTGTGGCGGGCCGGCCAGTTTGCCGAGGGCCGCGCGGTGATGGAATATGTTCGCGAACTGTGGCCTGACAGTCATCATACCGTTGCGGTGCTTATTCAGGCTTGTGTCCATGCCGGAGACTGGGCGGCAGTCGACCGGCTGATCGATCCGGCCAGGCTGGCGCTTTATCCTTTGCGCGAACATGTTGGCGTCATCCCCTTTGCCCGAGTGATGCGCGATCCGAGCCTGAGGAACCGCCGCAATATGTGGGATGCCATCCGCAGGCGGGCAGAAGCGAGCGGGCATATCGACGCGCAGGTGGCGGTGATTGCGGCTGAAATTGGCTTCGTCGATGAAATCTACGCGCTGTTGGACCGGGTCAGACTGGGCCCCGGGGGCAGCGCCCAAGATGTCATGGGCACCCACGCCTATCGCAGCTTGCTGTTGTTCCCCAAGGCCTACACCGCGCTCAGGAGCGATCCGCGCTTTGTGCAGCTGTGCACACGGGTGGGCCTCGTTGACTATTGGCTAGGCTCGCTGAAGTGGCCTGATTGCACGAGTGACGTGCCTTATGACATAAAGTCAGAATGTGGCGGCATGGCGCATGTAACCCGCGCGGAGTTTTCGTATTAAGCGCCTGCCCCCGCAGCATATCGCCCGCGCGGTTGCCTTGGCGGCACGTCATGCCGCATCAATGGCCAAAGAACGCGCGGGAGAAACATGATGGACCAGAACACCGAACTGCAGGCACTGCTTGACCGTGACAAAGTGCGCGATTGCATCGTTCGGCTCGCGCACGGAGAGGATCGGCGCGATGCCGCGGTGCTAAGCGCCTGTTTCTGGCCCGATTCGACCTTCGACTATGCGATGTACAAGGGCAACTTCGCAGAATATCTCGCCTGGGTCGTGCCGGGGGCCGATGCCATTCTCAACACCCAGCATGTGCTCGGGCAAACGCTGGTCGAGCTGGACGGCGATACGGCCAAGGCGGAAACCCATGCAATTTCCTACCACCGTGTCGATATGGGAGAAGGGGTGGGTGAGCGCGATACGTGCATCGGCGGACGCTATCTGGACGAGATGGAAAAGCGCGCCACTGAAAACGGGGGGGCAAAATGGGCGATAAAGCACCGCACGATGCTTTATGACTGGTATCAGGACTGGGGCCAGTCGGCCGACTGGGCGCAGGGCATCATGGGCTATCCGTTCCACGGGCCCCAGTACACCGGCAGCGCCCAGGGCGATTGGAGCGAGGTGTTCTTCGGCAAGCGCCCGGCCTGATGCTTCCGCTTGCAGGTAAGGTTGCACTGGTCACGGGGGCCAGCCGAGGGATCGGCAAAGGCACCGCGTGCGTTTTGGCCGAGGCCGGGGCGACCGTCTATGTCACCGCGCGAACGGTGAACGCGGGCAATAGTGTTCTGCCGGGGACGGTGGGCGAAACCCTGGCCGAGATCGAGCGGCGCGGCGGCAAGGCTGTTGGTGTTGCGCTCGATCTGCATGATGATGCGGCAATTGCTGCGCTTTTTGAGCAAATAACAGCCGAGCAAGGCCGCCTCGATATTCTCGTCAACAACGCGATGGCCATTCCGACCTCAATGACAACACGCCAGGGCTTCTGGGAGAAGCCGCTGGCCGACGAATGGGACATCTGGGACACTGGCCTGCGCGCCGCCTACATCGCCTCGCACCATGCGGCAAAGATCATGGTGGCACAGCGGTCCGGGCTTATTGCCTGCATGTCGGGCTATGTCGGCCGAACCTATACCTATGACGTCATGTTCGGCACCACCAAAACCGCGACCGACCGCATGGCACGCGATATGGCGGTGGAACTTAAAGCCCACGGGGTGGCTGCGCTGTCGCTGTGGCAGGGGTTTACCTATACCGAGAGGGCGATCGAGAATTTGAAGTCAGTGCCGGGGATGGCGGATCAGCTCAATTCTGCGGCGGGTTCCTCGCCGGAATTTGTGGGCCGGGTGATTGCCGCGCTGGCCCGCGATCCGGGGCTGATGGCGAAGACCGGCGGCAGCTGGATCGTTCCCGAGCTGGCGCTCGAATATGGGGTGATCGACATCGATGGCCGGACAATACCCAGCCTGCGGGCGGAACGTGGGGGGCCGATCTTTGGACCGGTTTGATAACAGTTCAGGAGAGTGCCAATGACCGAACTTCGCTTTGACAATCGCGTAGCCATTATCACCGGGTCTGGCCGGGGCCTTGGGCTGGGTTATGCCAAGCTGCTCGCCAGCCTTGGCGCGAAGGTGGTGATCAATGACAATGGAGCCGCGCTCGATGGTGCGGGCAATGATAGCTCGGTCGCCCAGCAGGCCGCCGACGAAATCGTTGCGGCTGGCGGAGAGGCCATTGCCTGCACTGACAGCGTCACCACGCCAGAGGGCGGCGAGGCCATCGTCAATGCCGCGCTGAACGCCTGGGGCCGTCTGGACATTGTCATCAACAACGCTGGCAATTCGTTCCACAGCGCCTTTGAAGAATTCACATTTGCCGATTTCAAGCACTCGCTCGACATTCACCTGATAGGCGCATTCAACGTCTCGCGCCCGGCCTTCGCGGCGATGAAGAAGGCGGGATATGGACGGTTCGTGCTGACCGGCTCGATAGGCGGGATCTATACCATGCCGAACGTTGCTGCCTATGCCGTGGGCAAGGCGAGCATGATCGGCCTCTCCAACGTCATGGCGATCGAAGGCGCGGAATTCGGCATCAAGAGCAACATCATACTGCCGGGTGCGGTCACCCGCATGTCTGAAGGCATCGACATTTCCCAGTTCCCGCCAATGGGCCCGGAAAAGGTCGCTCCGGTGGTGGGCTACCTGTGCCACGAAGACTGCGCCGTCACCGCCGAAATGCTGATCTCGGTCGCGGGGCGCGTAGCACGGGCCTATGTCACCGAGACGCGTGGCCTATGGCGCGATCACTGGTCAATCGATGACGTCGCCGAAAACCTGAGCGCCATCCGCGACCAGTCCAGCAACTGGACCCTCCACCCGGCAGAAGGCGCGTTCGGCGAGCATCTGGGGCGGAGTTTTGGCATGGTGGGGGGTGAGATAGCTCATCCTTAAAATGGAGAGTTCAGTGCTGGCAAAATCGAAATCCGCGCCCCTGTGAATCCAAAAGCGCAAAATGCAAGCGCTGCAACTCATCAACAATTGGCTTCATCGTCTATGGCACTCCCAGCAATTCGAACGGCAATGTGAAGCGGCTTGTTGCGAGAAGGGAAGAGATATCTTGAGATGCAGCCCACCTGATGCAAAATGTTCTGCAACTTGCAAAATAAATCATCTTTCGAGAGACTAGAGTATCCGTGATGGTCAAGCCATAGCTTCCTGCCAGAGTCGATTGGCTTTGAGGAGTGCATTTGCGGTGACGACGTATGCCATAACATCGCTTGAATGTAGCAGGCTTCAAAGGGTGGATGAATTCCCGGCTGCATGAGTGCTGCATCCTAGAAGGGTGCATCTGAAATACAAGTTACCGTGCAATAACACACGCCTAAGCTACCTTCCGCTCCACCCGCATCCGCAGGCCCATGGCGTCAAGCACCGCTGTAAATGTAGCCAATGTCGGGTTTCCTTCGGGGGCCAGCGCGCGGTAAAGCGCTTCGCGGGTGAGGCCGGTTTCTTTGGCAAGTCCGGTCATCCCGCGCGCGCGCGCCACAGTGCCGAGCGCGGTGGCGATGGCTTTGGGATCGCTTTCCTCCATCGCGAGTTCAAGATAGGCTGCAACCCGATCCTCACTAGTCAGATAGTCGGCAACGTCATAAGCCGTGGTTTTGGTAGCCATTGCTTCTAATCCTCCAGATCACGCGCAATCTTCTGCGCCCGTTTTATGTCCCGGTCCTGACTGGTCTTGTCGCCGCCACACAACAGGATGATCAGTTCGTCCCCCCGGCGAATGAAGTAGACCCGATAGCCGGGTCCATAATCGATCCGCATTTCCGAAACGCCATTGCCGCCAGCGGGTTTGACATCGCCAAAATTTCCAGAGGCAGCGCGTGCGATCCGGGCGTCAATCCGCGCAAATGTCCGTGCATCACGAAGCGCCTGAAACCATTTTGCAAATTCTGGTGTTTGGCGGATTGCGAACATGTATGTAACTTATAAATCACAAGTCACTCGTGGTCAAACGAATTTACGACAAGTCTAACCAATCCCACACACCACCCCAGCGATAAATAGCAAATTCCGGTTGCGCATCGTCCTCTCCCGCTAAACACTGCCCGCCAACAAAGTACCCCGGAGAGAAAGAACATGGCGCAGACGAGCGGTCGTGGGACCGAATATGGCGCGGCGCAGATGGCGGAAGGCTGGACGCTTGACCGCCTCACCCGCCCCAGCCGCCTCAACGGGGCCAATGGCATTCGCACCGGCGCGGATGGGCGCATCTATGTCGCGCAGGTCGCTGGCAGCCGGGTTTCGGCGATTGATCCGGACAGCGGCGCGATCGAAACGATCAGCCCGATTGGCGGCGGCATCACCGGGCCTGACGATCTGGTGTTCGATGATCGCGGCGATCTTTATTGCACCGAGATCACCCAGAACAACGTCTCTGTGCTGCGCGCCAATGGCACCAGCGAAATTCTGACCGGCGGAATCAATGTCGCCAATCCGATCACCTTCCATCAGGGCCGGCTTATCGTCGGCGAGTTGACAATGGGCGCGCGCATCATGGAACTGGACCGAGGCGGCGGCGCGCCGCGGGTGATCCTCGACAACATTCCGATGGTGAATGCCTTTGATGTCGGGCCAGACGGCAAGCTCTATTTCCCCGCGCAGGCGGCGAATGAGATCTGGCGGATCAGCCTTGATGGCGGTGAGCCGGAGGTCGTGGCGAAGGATCTGGGCGTGCCGGATTCAGTGAAATTCCACCCCGACGGCTATATCGTTTCGACCCAGGTCTATTCAGGCCAGGTGCTCAAGATCGATCCGCGCACCGGCGAGAAGACGCTGCTGGCGGACATCGGTGCGGGGCTCGACAACGTGACCTTTGTAAATGGCCGCACTTTCGTTTCGCACATCACCGGATCGATTCACGAGATCACCGCGCCGGGGCAATTCAAACCACTGGTCGACAAGGGCCTGCAATGGCCGCTCGGGCTCGCGCTTGACAGCAAAGGCACGCTGTTTGTTTCGGACGGCGGGTTTACCTACCAAATAGCAGCCGGTGGCGAACTGGAACTCTCAGGCATGCTGTTCTCCCCCGGATTCCCCGGCTGGGTGCGCGATGTTGCGGCGAGCGGCGAAGGCGAATGGGTGGTCACCACCGCCAATGGCACGGTCAACCGTTTCTGGCCCGAACGGCAGGAAAGCGACGAGATCGCCAGTGGTTACGGCCTGCTGATGGGCATCGCGGTTGCGAGCGATGGCGCGGTGGTTTTCGCCGATGCGTTGAGCGGCAAGGTGCACAGCGCCAAAGGCGGCAATGTCGAGGAACTGGCGAGCGGGCTGGATCACCCGATGGGGCTCGACCTCGACAGCAGCGGCATGGTCTATGTCGCAGAGTCTGGCGCGGGCCGCGTGGTCAGGATCGCTGGCGGCAGGACCGAGGTGCTGATCGATGGCCTCGGCGAACCGCAAGGCCTCGCGGTGGGCGGCGGCAAGGTTTATGTCATCGATGTAAAGGCCAAGGCGCTGGTTTGCTGTGATTTGTCAGGCGGCGCGCGGCAGACCATCGCCAGCAGCCTGCCTGTCGGCGCGCCCCCCGGCATCATCGCCCCGCGCCTTGGCGGGGTAGGCGATATGTGCGGGCCGATGCATACGATGACCGGGGTTGAAGTGGGGGCCGATGGCACGGTTTACATAGCGGGCGACGGCGAAGGCTCGGTCCTCGCGCTGCGCCCGGCCTGATCGGAACCAAATCAATGTTCAAGCAAATCTGTTTTTTCCGCAAGCGCGCTGACATGACGATGGCGCAGTTTCTCGACTATTATGAGAACCAGCACTCGCAGCTTTCCAAGCGCATGGGCCGCGCGCCGTCGCTGCCCGGCGCAGCGCGTTATGTGCGGCGTTATATCCAGCCCGAGCGCAACCCGGTGACCGGCGAGGTGATCGATTGCGGCTTCGACTGCATCATGGAAATATGGTGGCATAGCCGCGCCGATTTCGAGAATTCTCAACGGATAATTTCCGATCCGGAGCGACTTCCGGCGATCAGGGAAGATGAGCTTAACCTGTTCGCCAGCCATGATAATCCCGTGTGCACGGTGGTTGAATACGATTCACCGATGGGCCCCAATGGCGAGGCCACGCGGGTGGAGATTGTCCACAGGGATTGAGGGTTTTCCCCTCGCCTTGAGGGGGCGCTCTTAAGCAGGCATCCGCACAAACACCGGCAGGCTGTCAAAGCTGGCAATCCGCCAGTGCCCATCACCCTCGCGGCGGCAGTTCATCCATACGTCAGCGTAGGAAAACGGATCGGGCCGGGTGGCCTTATCGGCAAAGGCGGCGGTGGAGAAATAGATCAGGTTGAAATCTGCCCGCGCTTGATCGAGGCCGCTGAAAGCAATGCGAAAATTACTCAAGGCATGGCGGTGGATGGGCGGGCCATCGGGAAATTCGCCCAGCCGCGATTTGTAAAACGCCACCACTTCATCGCGGCCGTTCCGCACTGCCGCGCGGACCGTGTACTGGCAGTCTGCGGTGAGCAAAGGCGCCATGTTCGCGCCATTGCCGATGTCCATTTCCGCCGCCCATTCGTTGATAACCTGCTGGATTGCCAGCACATCGGCGGCCTGGTGGGCGTCAAATTTTGCCATAGTCGGTCACCTTTGCTTGATCGATCCTTCAGCCGCATGGCTAGCGCCCGTGATGACGCAATCAAGCCGCAATGATGCCGCAATAGCGGTCAGGTGATTCCATCGCCAGAGCGGCCCTGTTCGCCATTGCGGCTCAATGCGAACTTGGGCAATCCCGGCGCCGATATAACGCGTGAGGATTTGCCAGACCATGTACGACGATCAGCCCGCTCCGGACGCTGCGGCAAAGCCCAAGGGCACGCCGGTCTATAAGCGCATGCTTGACCTGTTCGAGGCTGAGGGCATCCGCACGCTGTTCGGCATTCCCGACCCCAATTTCGTCCA
>JANLOZ010000198.1:0-6667 GCA_031366845.1 Novosphingobium sp.
GATCAGCGAGGCTGAACTGAAGGTGGTGAGCGAGCGTGCGCCCACACCGCAGGAACTCAAGGATTGCCTGTTCGCCTGGACCGTGGCGCGGCATGTGAAATCCAACGCTATTGTCTATGCCAGGGACGGCATCACCGCAGGCATCGGCGCAGGCCAGATGAATCGCCGCGATTCGAGCCGCATCGCCGCGATGAAAGCCGCCGAAGCTGCCGAGAAATATGGCTGGGCACAAAGCCGCACCGTGGGCAGCGCGGTCGCTTCCGATGCCTTCTTCCCATTTGCTGACGGGCTTTTGGCGGCGGCTGAAGCAGGGGCGACAGCCGTCATCCAGCCCGGCGGTTCGATTCGCGATGACGAAGTAATCGCCGCCGCAAATTCGGCAGGCCTCGCCATGGTATTCACCGGAATGCGCCATTTCCGGCACTGACGCCCATCATTCCTGCGCTTCACCGCATTGCAGCTTCGACTCGTCGCAGAGCACTTGGTGATGTGTAACCGTTCACCGCTTGGCAACGAAACACCCGGCATGACCGATATATCATTCTTCCCCAGGGAACTCCGCGATGAACTTCCTCAAACCCGATCTCCTTCGCTCGTTCGGCATCGGCTTCGTGCTTGGCTGCGCGGCTCTGGGAATGACCATGGGCCTTGGCGGCTTTTCGGACAGCGTGGTGCCATCGGCGGTCGCTGCGACGTCAAAGTGAAGCGCTCAGGTCCAGCCTTTGTCGCATTGTTCCTGACCGCCGCATTTATCAGTTCGTGCCAGCAGGTGGCCGTCGCCGCCGCGCCCGAACATGCAACCAATGCCCCCGTCGCCGCGCGTCCGGCGAAGGAAGGTGCTGGCCTCAAGACCGCGATCTTTGCCGGCGGCTGCTATTGGGGCGTTGAAGGCGTGTTCAGCCACATCAATGGCGTGACCAGCGCGGTTTCCGGTTTTGCGGGCGGCGCAAAAAACACGGCAGAATACGAGACGGTTTCCGACGGCAACACCGGCCACGCCGAATCGGTGAAAGTCACCTATGATCCCGCCAAGATACGCTATGATCAGCTGTTGCAGGTGTTCTTCTCGGTGATCGCCGATCCCACCGAGCTTAACCGGCAGGGCCCGGACACCGGCACACAATACCGCTCGGCGCTGGTTCCGCTTAATCCGGAACAGAATGCCGTCGCCAGCGCCTATCTCGGCCAGTTGAAGGGCGCGCACCTGTGGAAAGCACCGATTGTCACGCGGATTGAGCCGTTCAAAGGCTTCTATCCCGCCGCCGCAGACCATCAGGACTTTATGGCCGAGAACCCCAATCATCCGTATATCCAGTACTGGGATGTCGCCAAAGTTGCTGCGCTGAAAAAGCTGTTCCCCGCGATTTACAAACCAAGCTTCACCCGCGGCTAAACCGTGCCTATAGGGGCCGCATGGTCCAACACGCACATCACGAACATTCGGGCGCGGCGCTGGCTGATGCCGCGCAGGCGGCTCTGGGCGAGGCGGGTGAGCAATGGACCGCCATGCGCGCCGATGTTTTCGCCGCGCTGGCGACGCGGGAAGGCCCGGTTTCGGCTTACGATGTGGCCGAATCGGTTTCGTCCGCGCGCGGGAAACGCGTCGCCGCCAATTCAGTCTACCGCATCCTCGATCTGTTCGTGCGGACGAATCTGGCGCGCCGGATCGAAAGCGCCAACGCCTATGTCGCGAACAGCCACCCCGGCTGCCGCCATGATTGTATCTTCCTGATCTGCGATTCTTGCGGACGCATTGTTCATATCGATGATGATTCGCTTACCGGATCGCTCGTTGGCGCAGCCCGCGCGGCGGGTTTCGCCGACGTTCGCCCGGTGATCGAACTGCGCGGGCACTGCGCGGCTTGTTCTTGAGGAATTGCTGCAACTTGCGATCAATCGACAGCGCTCGGCAAGCGGTGTAAGGGCGGCGATATGAGCCCCGATCTGGCCACGCCTCTGCTCGACACTGTCGATATCCCCGAAGACCTGCGCAAGCTCGCGCCGGGCCAGTTGCGCCAGCTTGCCGATGAGCTTCGTGCAGAAATGCTGTCTGCCGTCGGGCAAACCGGCGGTCATCTGGGTTCCGGGCTCGGCGTGGTCGAGCTTACCGTCGCAATCCATTATGTGTTCAACACGCCCGAAGACCGGCTGATCTGGGATGTTGGTCATCAGGCCTATCCGCACAAGATCGTTACCGGAAGGCGTGACCGCATCCGCACGCTGCGGCAGAGCGGCGGGCTTTCGGGCTTCACCAGACGGACGGAAAGCGAATACGATCCGTTCGGCGCGGCGCACAGTTCAACCTCGATTTCGGCGGCACTGGGTTTTGCCATAGCCAACAAGCTGGCGGGAAATTCGGGCCGCGGCATCGCGGTTATCGGCGATGGCGCGATGAGCGCAGGCATGGCCTATGAGGCGATGAACAACGCCAAGCAGGCGGGCAATCGGCTGATCGTCATCCTCAACGACAATGACATGTCAATCGCGCCACCGGTGGGCGGGCTTTCGGCCTATCTCGCGCGGCTGGTATCCTCGCGCCCATTCCTCAAGGTGCGCGATATCGCCCGCCGCCTCTCGCGCCACCTGCCCGAACCGCTGCATAAGGCTGCGCGCAAGACCGATGAATTCGCCCGCGGCTGGTGGATGGGCGGCACCTTGTTTGAGGAGCTGGGGCTTTATTATGTTGGGCCAATCGATGGCCACAACCTCGATCAGCTGGTACCAATCCTCGAGAACGTGCGCGATGCCGATGAAGGCCCGTGCCTGATCCACGTCGTCACTAAAAAGGGCAAGGGCTATGCGCCCGCAGAGGCCAGCGCTGACAAGTATCACGGCGTCCAGAAGTTCGACGTTATCACCGGCGAGCAGGTCAAGAGCGCTGGCGGCCCGCCGAGTTACACCAATGTTTTTGCCGAAGCGTTGATCGCTGAAGCCATGCGCGATGACACGATCTGCGCAATTACCGCCGCAATGCCGAGCGGCACCGGGCTCGATAAGTTCGAAAGCCTGTTCCCGGCGCGCACTTTCGATGTCGGCATCGCCGAGCAACATGCGGTGACCTTCGCCGCAGGCCTCGCCGCGCAGGGGATGCGGCCGTTCTGCGCGATCTATTCAACCTTCTTGCAACGCGCCTACGATCAGGTGGTCCACGATGTCGCGATCCAGAACCTGCCGGTGCGGTTCGCGATTGATCGCGCCGGGCTGGTCGGGGCCGACGGGGCGACGCATGCGGGATCGTTCGATGTCACCTATCTCGCCACGCTCCCCAATTTCGTCGTGATGGCGGCGGCGGATGAGGCCGAGCTGGTGCATATGACTCACACCGCCGCCTGCCATGACAGTGGCCCCATCGCCTTCCGCTATCCGCGCGGCAATGGGACCGGCGTGGCGCTGCCTGCGGTTCCGGAGCGCCTCGAAATCGGCAAAGGGCGGATTGTTCGTCATGGCACCAAGATCGCGCTGCTTTCGCTCGGCACACGCCTTGCCGAGAGCCTGAAGGCCGCCGATCAGCTCGAAGCCAAGGGGCTTTCAACCACCGTGGCCGACCTGCGCTTCGCCAAGCCGCTCGACGAAGATCTGATCCGCAAGCTGATGACCAGCCACGAGGTTATCATCACCGTCGAGGAAGGGTCTATCGGCGGCCTCGGCGCGCATGTGCTGACCATGGCGAGCGACCAGGGGTTGACTGATCACGGCTTGAAGATCCGCACCCTGCGCTTGCCCGATCTCTTTCAGGATCAGGATTCACCCGAAAAGCAATACGACGCCGCAGGCCTCAACGCGCCGCAGATTGTCGAGACAGTGCTGAAAACGCTGCGCTGGAATGATGCGGGGGTTGAAGAGGTTCGGGCTTGAGGGAAACCAACAACAACCTCACTCAATACCGCTTCCCTGAGCTTGTCGAAGGGCTGTTTTTTACTTCGTGACGAAGTCCATGACTGCCCGAAGAAAAGGACAGCCCTTCGACAAGCTCAGGGAAAACGGGTTATTGTCGGTTTGGCATTTTGCTGCTGCACTCAGTCCACTGGCCAATCCAACTGCGTCACCTTTTTCCGAAATTCGGGATCACGCAGTCGAGCTTCAAGTCCAGCAATCTCTTCAATCTCGTCGATCTTACTCGCGAGAGCTTCTCGCATGATCTGACTCCTTGAACGCCCGGTGTACTTCACCATTGCATCCAAACGCGCTTCAAGTTCGGCATCAAGACGGACAGCAAGCATGACAGGACTCCTTTGTCATACATGTATAACAAAGAAGTCCGCTTGGCAATAATGGCCAGCCAAGCCGCCCCTACGTCACCCCATGCATCAGTCGCTTGAGCGGCCATGACAGCACCAGCAGCGCTGCACCCAGTCCGATGGCATAGAGGCTGATCGTGGTGAACACGCCGACATAGGTATCAAGGCTGACCTTCATATTCGTCACCTGCCCGCCCACGGTTTCAACGCTGGCGTTACCGGCGACGATGCCCGCAACATATTGCGCGACGGCAATCGACAGAAACCACACGCCCATCATCATGCCGACAATGCGCGGAATCGATAGCTTGGTGATCATCGACAGGCCAACCGGCGAGATGCACAGTTCGGCTACCGAATGGATCAGATAGAGCCCGGCCAGCCAGACCATGCCGACCTTGAATTGGCTATCCGCGAAGCGTGATCCCCAGACCAGCAACAGGAAGCCAAGCCCGACGCCCATCAGCGCGATGCCGAATTTTACCGGGATCGGCGGCTCAATGCCTCGGCGAGCCATTGCATTCCACATCATGCTGAAAATCGGTGCCAGCGCGACGATGAACAGCGCGTTGAAGATCTGCGTCTGCCCGGCCGGCATGACATAGACCGCCTCGCTGCCAAACCCGTTCAGACGGGCAATGTGCATCCCGATCACGCCGAGCACGGCAATCACGCTGAAGGCATTGCGCATGGTGCGCTTTACGGCGGGCCCCTCGCCGTTCGAGAAGAACCAATAGGCCAGCGAACTCACCCCGCCGAACACGGCGATGAAGAACACATAATAGCTTGCCGGTGCCGCGCGGAACATGGCGAATAATGGCCCGGTCCAGCCGATCTCGAGCACGGTATTGCGCTCGGCAAACAACGTGAGCGATGAACCGGCTTGTTCGAACAGCGTCCAGAACACGGTGTTGAAGACGATCAGCACCATCGCGGCGAACATCATCTGGAATTCCTTGCGGGTGCCTGCGGTGAAAGACCAGATCAGGATTCCGGGAACTGCGACAAGGAAGGTGCCGAACATCAGCTTGCCCATGATCGGCAGTCCGGCGAAATAGCCGATAATGCCCTCGCCAGCTTTCGGCGCGACATAGCCCATCAGGTTGTTGAACAGGAACCACACCAGCGGGATCGCCAGCAGCGCGCCGCCATAGACCATCCAGTCCTTGCTCGCGCTGGCTCCGGCCGGTCGGTCGCCATAGCCGTCAAGCCGTCCGCCATCGAACTGGAACAACATCCACGAGCAGCTCATGCCAATCGCAGCAAGCCCGAACCCGGCCCACCAGCCGACAGAATCGGCAAGGATCGGGCAGAAGAATTGCGAGATCAGTGAGCCGAGGTTGATGCCCATATAGAAGATGGTGAAACCCGCATCGCGCCTGCGGTCCCCATCGGCATAGAGCGAGCCGACGATGGTCGAGATATTGGGCTTGAAGAAGCCGTTGCCGATGGTCACCGCGGCAAGGCCGAGCAGCAGAATGGCGACGAACAGCGGCGAACGCTCGCCGTCCGACTTGAAGCCGTCCTTGGCGATCTTGCGCACTTCCTTGCCATCAGCCCCGAGCAGCGAGACCGACTTGTCGTCGTTACCCTTGATGACCAGGGTCTGCCGGCCCAGCGAGATCGAGCGAGTCTCGACCTTGTCCTGCTTGGCCACGGTCACTTCGTAACGCTGGCCGTCGATTTCGGCATAGGGCTTGGCCGCATCGCCGCCGAAGCACAGGGTGAAATAGCCGATCGCCATCAGGATCGCGCCGAACTTGACCGACCGCTTGGAGCCGAGCTGGCGGTCGGCGATCAGGCCGCCGATCAGCGGGGTGAGGTAAACCAACGCAGTGAAGCCGCCGTAGATGGCGGTGCTGGTGGTATCCTTGAACAGGAAGTGCTTGGCGAGATAGAGCGTGAGGATCGCTCGCATGCCATAATAGCCAAAGCGCTCCCACATCTCGGTGGTGAACAAGCGCTTGAGCTGCGGAGGGTGGCCAAACCAGCCGTCACCAGAGCCAACCGCGTCGACAATATTGCCCGGAATGGCGCCGGGTTCAGCTGCGGCGTCGTCAATCTGCATGGTCATCCGGTTCGTGCTCCCGCAATTTCACCAGCGCAACCCGCGCCGAAACATTGTGTTGCCGCGCAGACTAGCGACAAATCGCCGCAAGGGAAGAGGAAGTGATTGCCAAAGAAACCATTTCTGTGGAACGCGATATGCATTGCCTGCAACGCTGTATTATGGCACTGATGCAGCGATGATCCAGAACAGCCGCCCCGTCTATCTCAGGCTTAGAGACATAATTGCCGCCGCCATCATCGATGGCTCGTTTGGCGAAGGCGCGATGCTGCCTTCGGTGCGGGCATTTGCCGCCGAGCAAGGCGCGAATCCGCTCACTGTTGCCAAGGCTTACCAGCAGTTTCAGCTTGATGGCCTGATC
>JANLOZ010000200.1:0-11685 GCA_031366845.1 Novosphingobium sp.
GACCAAAGAGCCGGTTGATCTGGTCAATGTTCGTGAACAGCCGCGAATTATCCGCCAGCTCGTCAGGGCGCACCTGCAAGACCTAGCTTATACAAATGATGATTTTTCTCGTCTCACCGGCCTGCCAGAAACTGATCTCAATGCGATCTTCGATTTGGATCAAGCCCCTAAGCTGCGACTAGTTTTAAACTGAATTATTATCCTTGACGTTATGTATGAAAGCTCATATCAAAATGGGCATGAGAAAGCTTGCCATCAAAGCCCGTGTCCAAATCCTCAATCTGCTATGCGAGGGTATGTCCATGCGCGCCGTTGCCCGGATCGCAGACGTTAGTTTCAATACGGTTGCTAAGCTGTTGATTGACGCGGGAACAGTCTCAGCCGAAATGCACGATGAAATGGTGCGGGGCGTGAAGGCAAGCCGCATTCAGTGCGATGAGATTTGGGCCTTCAACTACTGCAAACAAAAGACTGTCACGAGCGCCAAGGCTGCTCCTGCCGATGCTGGCGACATTTGGACTTGGACCGGCATTGACGCCGATTCAAAGCTGATTGTCAGCTACCTTGTCGGGGATAGGTCTGGCGAGTCTGCTGTGGAGTTAATGGACGATCTGCGTTCACGCCTCGCAAATCGCGTTCAGCTAAGCACAGATGGACACAAGCCTTACCTTGAGGCGGTGGAAGGCGCATTCGGCGGCGAAATCGATTATGCGCAGATCGTGAAAATATATGGTCCGACCATTGATAAGGGTGGGCGCTACAGCCCCGCCGAATGCAACGGCATCCGCAAGCGCAGTGTGAGCGGCAGGCCGGACGAAGCGCACGTCAGCACGTCATTTGTCGAGGCACACAACAAGACGATGCGGATGCATATGCGCCGCTTTACCCGCCTAACCAACGGACACAGTAAAAAGGTTGCCAATCATGCTCATATGGTTGCTCTTTACACCATGTTCTACAATTTCATCCGCACTCATTCTAAGCTGCGCATGACGCCAGCGATGCAAGCTGGTATCGCCGATACGTTCATGGGATTTGAAGCTATCCTTGCGCGGATTGATGCGAAGCAGGTTGCGAAACCGCGCGGTCCATACAAAAAGCGCGCCCTGCCGGTTTCAGAGTGATGCAGTCCCCGGGCGGGCTGTCAGTCCCCCGCTTCGACCAGCTGGTGCAACTTGCCAAGCTTGCAACTCGCGCCATTGCGCGCCTGCAATTTGTCCCGCCCGGCGCACATCATGCCATCGGCGCTACGGGCAACATAGAAGCCAGCATAGAAATCCTGCGCGTTGCATCCCTTGTCGAGCCCGGCGGTAACCACCCGGCTATCGCGCAGGAACAGCACCAGCTTGTTCATCGCGGCAATCTGCACCCCGGCGACGCCATCAAGCGGCAGGCATTTCCCCATCGATCGCTCGATCAGCCGCTGCGAGGCTGCCTTTTCGGGCACATCGCTGAACATGCCGATGCGCGGATCGGCATTAGACGGTGCGCGCGGCGCAATGCGGATGGTGATGTGCTGTTCGATGCTGACCTGCTCAGCCGATGGTGTGCGCCAGGCTTCGGCCAGCCACGAAAAGGGAAAGCTGTCGCTGGGGCTCGACTGCACTGGTTGCACCGCAGGCTGCCGCGTCAGCGCGGCGCTGGCGCCTTGCGGTGCACGATCGGGCAGAGGAGCCGAGGCAATCGTCGCCGGAAGCAGAAGCAAGGGGGCCAGGATGGTGCTGAAAAAGTACATTGCCTGGCGGGTATCCGGCTCCGGGTTCATGCTGTGCGACCCGGGCAGGAATGCACCGTGTCAACCGCCGCAATAGCCGCCGCGCTTGAACATGCGCTTAACCTGCGCTGCCTGATTTGCAAAGTTTCGCCGCGCGCGCACATGTGCAATAGCCAGCGCCATGGACAGCAATCAGCCCTTCCTTGACGAAGTGACCGCCCTGCTCGGCCCGCGCGGGGTAACCACCGATGCCGATCTGGTCGAGCCATGGCTGACCGATTGGCGCGGGCGCTATCACGGCAAAGCCTGCGCGATGGCGAGCCCGGCGAACACCGCGGAACTGGCGGCGCTGGTTCGGATCTGTGGCAAACACGGCGTGCCGATTGTCCCGCAAGGCGGCAACAGCGGCATGTCTGGCGGGGCGACGCCTGACCCCACTGGCCGGGCGCTGTTGCTCACGCTGCGGCGGATGAATGCGATCATTGCGCTCGATAGCGATGATCGCAAGGTGACCTGCGAGGCGGGGGTGATTCTGGAAACGCTGCAAAAAGCCGCCGAGGCACAGCACCTGCGCTTTGCCTTGACGCTCGGCGGCAAAGGATCGGCGACGGTCGGCGGGCTGATATCGACCAATGCCGGCGGCACGCAGGTGCTGCGCCACGGCACGATGCGCGCGCAGGTGCTGGGGCTCCAGGCGGTGCTCGCCGATGGCTCGGTGTTCGATGCGCTGACCCCGCTCAAAAAGGACAACCGCGGGTTCGATCTCAAGCAGCTGCTGATCGGATCGGAAGGAACGCTGGGGATCGTCACCGCGGCCACGCTGCGGCTGCTTCCGGGAATCGCCGACCGGGTGGTGGTCTGGGCGGCGGCACCTTCGCTGCAAGTGGCCCGCGCGCTGCTGCTGCACTGCGAGCAGCAGGTCGGCGAGGCGCTCGAAGGTTTCGAAGTTCTCCCGCAGGCGAGCCTCGATGCGGTGATCGCCCACCTGCCCCATGCCCGCGCACCGTTGGCAGGCAGCCACGCGTGGCATGTGCTGATCGAGGTGGTTGCCGATCAATCACAGGCTGATGGGCTTCGCGATCAGGTTGAAGCGATGATCGCCACCGCCTTTGAAGCAGGACTGATCGCGGACGCCGTGCTTTCCGCCAGCGAAGCCCAGGCTGAAGCATTCTGGCTGCTGCGCGATTCGGTCGCACCGGCTGAGCGCGCCAAGGGTCCGGCGGTTCAGCACGACATTTCGGTGCCGGTGGAAAGAATGCCTGACTTTGTCGACCATGCGGTTGCCACGATCGAGACGGCCTGGCCGGGAACTCAGGCCATCGCTTTCGGCCACCTGGGCGATGGCAATGTCCACTTCCACGTTATCTCGCCCGCCGGTTCAGCGCAGGCTTTATGGGAATCGGGCGATGCCAAAGCAATCAGCGGGCAGGTCCACGATATGGTCGTCGGCTGGGGCGGATCGATCTCGGCCGAGCATGGAATTGGGCAGATAAAGCGTGCCGAACTGGAACGACTTGGCGATCCGGTTGCGCTAAAAATGATGCGGTCGGTGAAAAAAGCACTCGATCCGGCGGAATTGCTCAATCCCGGAAAGCTTGTCAGTCTTGCATCGGATAAGGCCAGCGACTAAGGCCGCGCCTTTCGCGCCCTATCTGCAACTGAATAATCCGGAGAGTTTATATCATGGCCAGCGCGCCGCAAGCCAACCTTCCCCTGTTTTATCAGGACCTCATGCCGCTCAACAGCCGCGACCACGCCAAGTGGAAGAGCCGCCAGACCGACAAGGCCACCTGGCTGTCAAACCAGCACGCCGTGCCGCTGACTGCCGAGGAATTTCCTGACGCCTCCCGCAATTACCCGATCATCTTCTCGTCGGGCGAAAATTCGGTACCGTTGGCGCTGATGGGCCTCAACGAAGGCGTCAACGTCTTCCTCGACAAGGACAGCAAGCTGATGGAGAACGTTTACGTTCCCGCTTACGTCCGCCGCTATCCGTTCCTGCTCGCCAAGCTGCAGCCAGACAGCGAAGAACTGTCGCTGTGCTTTGACCCGACCAGCGATCTGATTGGCGAAGGCAAGGAAGGCAATGCGCTGTTCGATGGCGAAAAGCCCACCGACGCCACCCAGGGCCTGCTCGATTTCTGCCGCAACTTTGAAGAAGCCGGCCTGCGCACCCAGAACTTTGTCGAAGAACTGGAAAAGCTCAAGCTGCTGATGGACGGCGAAGTCGCCATTCAGCAGGAAGGCAACGAGCAGCCGTTCATCTATCGCGGTTTCCGCATGGTTGACGAAGCCAAGCTGCGCGAACTGCGCGGTGATACGCTGCGCACGCTTAACCAGAGCGGCGTCCTCGCGCTGATCTATGCCCACCTGTTCTCGCTGCAACTGATTCGCGAGATCTTTGGCCGGCAGGTTCAGCAGGGCAAGGGTCCTGAAGTGCCCGCAGTGCCGGCCAAGGCATAAGGCTAGGAAATCGGCGCTATTCAGCCTGCTGCAACGGATGCAGTAGACGCTTGAAATAGTGCCGGTTTCGTCCTAGGTATGGTTCTGTCTGGTCGATGCTACCCTCATGGCGTTGATCGGACTGGTGCACGCGAGTGCACCTCCTCCCTGAACCTTGGCCACCTCGTGCATTAGCACGGGGTGGTTTTTTATTGGGGGTTTGGAAATTCAAAGCCAGGTGCCGAACGCGACTAAGGATGTTGGACAGCCTGGGGTTATTCGGCGGCCTGCGCCCAATCGCCATCGGTGTCGAGCTTCGCCAGACGGCCCAGTTCAGCCACCTCCGCCGCCAGCCGCCGCACCAGCCCGACCAGCAGGTGAACCATATCGGCAAAGCCTTCACCCGGCTCGCTCATCCGCGAATCAAGGTAGCGGGTGCGATCGATCTCGATCTGGAAGGCGTTGATCCCGGCTTCTGGCTGCGCGTGCCGTTCGAGCACATAGCCGCCGGCATAGGGTCGGTTGTGCGCTATCGGGCGCGAGGCGGCGGTGAAATAGCCAAAGGCCGAAGCCACCAGCGAGCCGCTGCACGATGCGCCAAACCGGTCTCCCAGCACGAAATCAGGCGGGAACTGGCCGCCCTGGCGGGGTAGCGGCGGCATCGAATGCAGATCAATCAGCAGCGCCGAACCCCAGCGTTCGCGCAAGGCGGCGAGCTGGCCAGACAGGCAGGCGTGATAGGGTTCGTGGATCTGCGCAATCCGATCGGCCAGATCAGACTCTTCATGCCGCCGCTTCCAAAGCTCACCAATCCCTGGCAAGCGGCGGGGAATGAGGCCAAGCCCGCTGCGCGCTCGCCTTCCCGGCTCATAAGAACCAAGGCCCTCGGGCGCGCCGCGCGCGAACATTTCCCAATCAATGTCGTCACTGGCGCGGTTCAGATCAATCATCGCGCGCGGCGCCTGGGCGATCAGCAGCCCGGCCCCGCTCGCCGCACAAACCCGCTCGGCCAGTTTATCCGCATAGCGATCCTCAAGCCGGATAGCCGCGAGCCCCGGATTGCGCATATGCTCAACCAGCGAAGGCGAATAGGCGCGACCGGCATGCGGGACGGCGATCAGCACCGGGATCGAAGAAGGATTGGGCGCAAGCATAGTGAACGCAGGAACCCCCGGCGCACCGGGAATGCTGCCGCCGTGCCGTGCAAGTGATTCGCTGCCAATCGGGTGCATGTCCGCCATTTTTGCAGGCTGGCCCGAAATAACGTTTGTGTCAAAGCCGGTCACATCAGAATCGTGGCAAGATTTTTAACCCGAACTGGCCTATGGCGGTCCCAGCAGCGAAACAGGCGGGACGATTAGCATACCATGATCCGGATTCTTCTGGCTGAAGATGAAGAAGCCATGCGCACCTATCTTGCGCGGGCGCTGACAAACGCGGGCTATGATGTCGTCGCTGTTGATCGCGGCACGGCGGCCTTGCCGCTGCTGCAATCGCAATCGTTTGACCTGCTGCTGTCCGATATCGTTATGCCCGAAATGGACGGAATAGAACTGGCGCAGCGCTGTGCCGAGGTCAGTCCGGAAACAAAAGTGATGTTCATTACCGGATTTGCTGCGGTGACGCTCAAGGCCAGCCGCGAGGCACCGGAGGCCAAAGTGCTGTCGAAACCATTTCACCTCAAGGATCTGGTGCTCGAAGTCGAGCGCGTTTTCGGACTTCCGAGCAGCGCGCGTATTTGACGCCTTATGGCCAGAGGCGGCTCTCGCCATAAGGCCAGACAACAAGCTTCTTGATTTGGCGGGGTGCCTACCCTATTGGCGCTCCCCTGCCCGGCGGCCTCGCTGCCATGCAGGCTCGAATGGTGCGGGCGTATAGCTCAGTGGTAGAGCACTATGTTGACATCGTAGGGGTCGCAAGTTCAATCCTTGCTACGCCCACCATTTGAACCAGGAAGAGCAAACCCGTCGCATTGCGGCGGGTTTTTCTTTGAGCCTCAAGCCGGGACAACGCCGCTATCTCCCCTTCCAGACCGGTTTGCGCTTTTCGGCAAAGGCCGAAGCGCCCTCGCGTCCATCTTCCGATTTGAAAACGTGCGCCACATAGGGTGCCTGCAGGGCATTAACCTGATCGTCCGGCCACAGCCATGAATCACGAATAACTCCCTTTGCGGCGATCAGTGCGAGCGGGCCGTTCGCCGCAACCCGCGCTGCCAATTCGCGCGCGCCGTCAATCGCCGGGCCATCGGTCAGCATGTTGACCAGGCCAAGATCATAGGCGCGCTCGGCAGTGATCGGATCGCCGGTAAGTGCCAGTTCCATCGCCAGCGGGCGCGGGAGCAAGCGCGGCAATTGCACCACCCCGCCGCCCGCCGCAACCAGCCCGCGCTTGGCTTCGGGTATGCCGAACTTCGTGCCGCGGCTGGCAACAATCATGTCGCAGGCCAGCGCCAGTTCCATTCCGCCCGCCAGCGCATAGCCATCGACCGCCGCGATTACCGGCTTGTTCGGCGTCCAGTCTGTCAGTCCGCCAAACCCACGATCACCCGCCACCGGTTTTTCGCCCTTGAGCCAGCCCTTGAGGTCCATGCCCGAACAGAAGGTTCCGCCGGCACCGGTGAGAATGGCGCAGCGCAAGTCTGGCTCGGCATCGAGGCGGTCCATCGCTGCCGAGATCGCCTCAGCTGCCGCCTTGTTCATCGCATTGCGCGATTCAGGCCGGTTGATTGTCACCTCGATCACGCCTTCACGCACCGTGACCAGCACCTCTTCACTCATTGCCCGCTCCTTCATAAATCGCTTTCGCCTTTAGCACTGCCCCCACGCGCCAGCGGTGTCGAGAGCGTGGCGGTTTCAGCGCGCTTGCGATGCGCCAGCCCTGTAGCTAAGGGACCGGCGCAAGCATATTCGGGGAATACATCGGCATGGCAAAGATCAAGGTAGCAAACCCCGTCGTCGAGATGGACGGCGATGAAATGACCCGTATCATCTGGCAGTGGATTCGTGAGCGGCTGATCCTGCCTTACCTCGACATTGACCTCAAATATTATGACCTTTCGGTTGAAAAGCGCGATGAAACCGGCGATCAGATCACTATCGATTCGGCCAATGCCACCAAGAAATATGGCGTCGCGGTAAAGTGCGCGACGATTACGCCCGATGAAGACCGCGTCGAGGAATTCAAGCTCAAGGCGATGTGGAAAAGCCCGAACGGCACGATCCGCAACATTCTGGGCGGCACGATCTTCCGCGAGCCGATCGTCATTCAGAACGTGCCGCGGCTTATTCCCGGCTGGACCGATCCGATTGTCGTCGGCCGCCATGCTTTTGGCGATCAGTACCGCGCCACCGACACGCTGATCCCGGGGCCCGGCACGCTGCGGCTGGTGTTCGATGGCGATGATGGTCAGACGATGGACCTTGAGGTGTTCAAATTCCCCTCTGCCGGTGTCGCCATGGCCATGTACAATCTTGACGATTCGATCCGTGATTTCGCGCGTTCGTCGCTGAACTATGGCCTCAACCTGGGCTGGCCGGTCTATCTTTCGACCAAGAACACCATCCTCAAAAAGTACGATGGCCGCTTCAAGGACCTGTTTCAGGAAGTTTACGAAGGCGAAGGCTTCAAGGAAAAGTTCGCAGCCGCCGGTATCGTTTACGAACACCGCCTGATCGACGACATGGTCGCATCGGCGCTCAAGTGGAGCGGCAAATTCGTCTGGGCCTGCAAGAACTACGATGGGGACGTTCAGTCCGATCAGGTGGCGCAAGGGTTCGGCAGCCTTGGCCTGATGACCTCGGTGCTGATGACCCCCGATGGCAAGACGATCGAGGCCGAAGCCGCGCACGGCACCGTCACCCGCCATTACCGCCAGCATCAGGCGGGCAAGGCGACCAGCACCAACCCCATCGCCTCGATCTTCGCCTGGACCCGCGGTCTGATGTATCGCGGCAGGTTCGATAGCACCCCCGATGTGGTGAAGTTCGCCGAAACGCTTGAGCGCGTCTGCATCGAAACCGTTGAAAGCGGCAAAATGACCAAGGATCTTGCGATTCTCATCGGACCGGATCAGCCGTGGCTGACCACCGAGGGCTTCTTCGAGGCGATTGTCGAAGGCCTCGAAGTTGAGATGAAGAACTGGGGTTGATGCGCAGGGCAAGGCCAGGCTGGCTATTTGGCGCAGCCTTGCTTGCCCTGTTCGTCCCGCGGTTGATTCCGTGGTTGCTGGTTTTTCCATTTCACACCCAGGCCGGGGCCTATGAAGTCTGGTCTGAAAGTCCAATTGACGGGTCAAGGCTTGGCGGGATCGTAGCGCAGGCAACAAAGCGGCTGGCAGCCAGTCCGATCTATGCGTCGCCAGAGCGGCGCAACCTCTACCTGACTCATGGCGGCTGGCGATGGAAGTGGCTGACGCTTTCGCTGAACGGCGCATTCGCGATCTCTCCGCCGATCGGCAATGCGATCATCGTCAACAGCAATTCCATTGCTGATGATGGTGTCTGGAATGGGCAGCCCACAGGCGGCCACCGGACGCTGACCGGGATCATCGCCCATGAGACCTGCCATGGCATGGAGCGGGCGCGGTTTGGCTTGGCGGCCGACTGGTCGAAACCGACGTGGATGCGCGAAGGCTATTGCGATTATGTCGCGCAAGAAAGCAGCCTGACCGACGCCGATGTCGCCAAGCTAGCGGCCGAACACCGCGACCACCCGGCCCTGCCTTATTATTACGGACGCCGCCGCGTCGCAGCGATCCTGGCAGCCAACGGCGGCTCGATTGATAAGCTGTTTGGCGGCGACAAATAGCAACGATTGGCAAACGCGGGCACCCGCCCTACCCTGCCGCGATGTCTGCCCCCCACCCCTTCTCGCCAACCTCTCCGCTCGGCGATGCCCTGGTCATTCTGGCGGCGGCGGGAATTGTCATTCCGGTGTTCGCGCGGTTTCGCATAACGCCGGTGATCGGCTTCATTCTGGTCGGGCTGCTGGTCGGACCGTTCGGCCTCGGCGGATTGGTCGCGCAGTTTCCGTGGCTGTCGTACATAACGATTTCACACCCCAGCGGTTTGCAGCCTTTCGCCGAATTTGGCATCATCCTGCTGCTGTTCTCGGTGGGGCTCGAGCTGTCGTTTGACCGGCTGTGGGCGATGCGGCGGCAGGTGTTTGGGCTGGGCGCGCTGGAAATGCTCGGCGCCTCGTCGCTGATCGCTGCCGGGCTGTTCGCCATGGGCAATTCACCCGGAACTGCGGTAGCGCTGGGTCTGGCGCTTGCGCTGTCCTCCACCGCGCTGGTTTTGCGCATAATTGACACGCGCACCCCGGTGGGCCGCGCCGCGCTGGCGATGCTGCTGTTCGAAGACATCGCGCTGGTGCCGATCATCTTCCTGCTCGGCGCAATGGGGCGCGGCGATGCGGCGCAGGGCAGCGATGCGATGATCCACACGTTGTGGACGGGCGCGCTGGTGATCATCCTGCTGCTGGCGGTGGGCCGCCTGGCATTGCCCGCGCTGTTCGCCCAGGCCGCGCGGACCAAAAGCCCCGAACTGTTCCTCGCAGCCAGCCTGCTGGTGGTGATCATCGCCTCGCTGCTGACGCAGGCCGTCGGCCTCTCGCCAATCGTCGGCGCGCTGATCGCCGGGCTGCTGATCGCCGAGACCGAATATCACGGCGAGGTTGGGGCGATGACCGCGCCGTTCAAGGGCCTCGCGCTCGGGGTGTTCCTGATCACGGTCGGAATGGGCCTCGATCTCGGGCTTGTCTGGGCGCGGTTGTGGGAGATTGCGCTCGCGGTCGCGGCGGTTCTGCTGGTCAAGGCGGCGGTGACAGCGGTTCTGTTGCAGTTGATGGGCGCGCGCGCAGGCACTTCAACCGAGGCCGGGATCCTGCTCGCCAGCCCGTCCGAAACCACCCTGATCGTGCTGACTGCTGCGGTCAGCGCCCGGCTGATCAGCGCCGATGCCGCGCAATTCTGGCAGATCGTCACGGCCATCGGGTTAACGGTAACCCCGCTGCTGGCTGCGCTGGGGCGAAGGCTGGGGCGGCGGGTAGATCGCGGCGCTGAGCCCGCTGCCGATTACGAGAACGATGAGCCACGGGCGCTGATTGTCGGTTTTGGCCGGGTTGGCAGGCTGGTGGCCGACATGTTGCGCGAACACGGCAAACCCTTCGTGGCGATTGACAGCGACGCCGATCTGGTCCGCGCTGGCGCGCGCGATGGCTATCCGGTGACCTATGGCGATGCCGCGCGCGCCGGATCGCTGCTGCGGATGGGACTGGAAAATGCCTCTGCGGTGATCCTCACCATGGATGATCCAAACGGCGCGCGGCGGCTGGTCAAGCGGCTCAAGGCCGAGCACCCCGACCTGCCGATTATTGCCCGCGCCCGCGATGCCAGCCACGCCGCGCAGCTCTACATGGCCGGGGCCAGCCACGCGGTCCCCGAAACGCTCGAAAGTTCGCTGCAATTGTCTGAGGCGGTGCTGGTCGATCTCGGCGTGCCCATGGGCCTGGTAATCGCCTCCATCCACGAAAAACGCGACGAATTCCGCGCGCAGATTATGGAGGAGGGGCAGTTGGTGGAGAAGCCGGCTTTGCGCAGTTCGGGCTTGCGGGATCGGATTGCCTGAACCCGGCAGGCAACGCTTTGCGGCGTGGTGCGTTTCCCTTGCATAGACGCAAGTTGCGCAAGCAAGGAGCAGCATTATGGCCAAGGAACACCCCGCGCATCATGACGGCAAGGACGACAGCGATCCGGGGCGCCAGACCGGCGAGGAAAAGGGCCGGATCAAGCACGAACAGCTGACCGACGCGACCATGCCCGGCAAGGATATGCCGCTCGGCTCGGTGCGCGACAAGCACCCGCACTGACCGGCAATCAGGCGGACAGCGCCGCCCGCACCGCAGCGATAGCCTCGGCCGCCTTGGTGCCGTCCGGGCCGCCGCCCTGCGCCATATCGGGCCGCCCACCGCCGCCCTTGCCGCCAAGCGCCTCGACGCCAGCGCGGACCAGATCGACGGCGCTGAATTTGGTCGTGAGATCGTCGGTGACGCCGACTGCAATCGTGGCCCGGCCATCGTCGGTTGCCACATATGCGATAACACCCGAACCAATCTTTGCCTTTTGTCCGTCGACAATGCCGCGTAGTTCCTTGGGATCGAGCCCCGGAACAATGAAATGCGCAAACAGTAACCCGCCAACTTCGTCGGGCTCGTCTGCTGTAGGCGTACCACCACCACCCAGCGCCAGCGCCTTCTTCGCCTCGGCCAGTTCGCGCTCCAGCTTCTTGCGCTCATCGAGCAGCGCGGCAACGCGGGTTTCAACTTCGTCCGGCGTGGTGCGGAGCAGGCTGGCGGTGCTTTTCAGCGCCTCTTCGCGGCCAACCAGCCATGCCCGCGCGCCCTCACCCGTCAGCGCTTCAATCCGCCGCACGCCCGAACTTACCGCGCCTTCGGAAACGATGCGGAACAGGCCGATATCGCCCGTCGCCCGCACATGGGTGCCGCCGCACAGTTCAACCGAATAGGTCTCG
>JANLOZ010000204.1:0-7440 GCA_031366845.1 Novosphingobium sp.
CGCACATTGCCGAGCAGCGAGGTGTAACCGCCGCAGTCCGAATGGCTGTAGGCACTGCCGGTGAGCCCGGCCGAAAGCGCGGCGGTGATCACCGTGCCGATCCCGTCATGCCGGGTGAAATCGACCGACTGATCGCCGGCCCACAGCAGCGGGCAATGCGCCTGGGCTCCGGAAAAGCCGGCGCGCATGAAAAACAGCGCATCGCCGGCCTTGCCGCGCGATGCCAGCGCCTGCGCATTGACCTCGGCCCAGAGCACGGGCCAACGGTTGTGCGCTTCCATCGGGTCTGAACCATCGGCGAGGCGCAGGTCGGTTGGGAGATATTCGCCAAAATCAGCCATCCAGCCATCGACGCCAATGTCGAGCATCTCGCGGGCGAGGACACGTTCGGCGAACCAGTCGCGCGTTTCGCCGCGGGTGAAATCGAGCACGCCGCAATCAAACTCGCCGAAATCGACGAGATAGACCTCGTTGCTATCTTGCCGCAGCGCGAAGTGGCCCGCTTGGTTGGCTTCCTCATAGAGCGCGCCATCAACCGCCAGATAGGGATTGGCATAGGCAAGGAAGCGGATGCCGCGCGCTTTCAGTGCGGCTATGCGCGCCGGAAGGTCGGGATAGCGCTGCTCACTATGACGCCAGTCCCAGAACAGGCGGCGGCCAAAGCTGGTCTCGCGGACACCGGCCCAGTCTTCGCACCACAGGCCGGAAACGGCGGTCCCGGCGGCGATGAACTTTTCGAGCCGTTCAAAGCTGCGCGCGCCATCCTTGAGGCCGACGATGGCCCCGCCAATCGCCCAGTCAGGCAGTGGCGGCTGGCGTCCGAAGCGGGTGGAGAACTGGCCAACCAGTTCGAGCGGCGTTGGCGCGGCGAACAATTCAAAGCGGGCAGTGTTGTTCCAAACCTCAACCTGATGCGCCGCCGGATCGGTGAAATCGAGCGCCGAATAGCAACTCGCATCAAGATGCACCCCGAGCCAGCGTGAGGTCAGAAAGGTCGGTTGCGGGAAATTGGTGTTCCAATAATCGCCCCCCGCCATCGCGAGAGCATCCATCTGTTGCGTGATCGCGGTGGACTTGTCGCGGCCAACACCCGGCTCGCTGGTCCACATCGGAAAGGCGCGGCCGTTGAGCGCGAGGTAGCTCATCTGCTCACCGCCGCCCCAGACAGCCTCCCCGGGCTCAGCATGAAAGCGCAGCCACAGGCGATCATGCGCGGGATCGGTTGCCGTAACTGTCAACTGGTTGCCATCCAGCCGCATCCGCGCGCAGATGTTGCCATCGGCGAGGAGATCAATTCCTTCGCCGCTAACTTCCCACCCCGTCGGATTGACCCGCCTGGTGGGCAAATCCTCGATGCGGAAGTTGCCGAGCCGCATGGTCACCGCAGTATTTCCTGCCGCCATGACCAGCGCCGGACAGGATTCGCGATGGCGCAGCACCAGTATTCCTGCGAAATGCAGGTCAAAACCATCGTCACAAACGGAAAACTGCGCCTTCTCCAAAAATCCTGTCCTGTGTGGTGCGCACTGTGGCGCAGTTGCCACAGCCATCGCCCTTCGAATATGACACCGCTTGACACATCCGCAAGTGCGATGCAAATCAACGCCAACAAGCGTGGGTGGGCGCTGTCCCCACTTCGAGATTTATTGCCCGAAGCTGCACACCGCAGCGCTGGCCAGAGGGAGGAATACCATGAAATCCATGCTTCGCGCATCAAGTGCGGTAATGTTCGTGCTGGCGGCAACCATCGCGGGCCCGGCATTTGCCCAGCAGGCCGCTGTGCCCGCCGCCGCTGCAGATGATGCCGCGTCTTCCCCCGAGATCATCGTCACCGCGCAAAAGCGCTCGGAAAACCTGCAATCGATTCCGCTAGCGGTGTCGGTGCTGAGCGGCGCGGCCCTGTCCCAAGCCGCACGCCCGAGCATCGAAAGCGCCTCGCAGATGGTGCCTTCATTGAATTTTCTGAAATCCGGTACCACGCTCAATCAGACAATTTTCTTGCGCGGCGTTGGCACTGCGACCTTTTCGATTGCGGGCGAACCCTCAGTTTCCACCGTGGTCGATGGTGTCGTCTATGCCCGTTCGGGTGAGGCGTTCAGCGATCTGGTCGACATCGCCCAAATGGAAGTGCTGCGCGGCCCGCAGGGTATGCTGTTCGGCAAGAACGCTTCGGCCGGCGTGATCAACATCACCACCCAGATGCCAAAGCACGAGCTTGGCGGCAGCTTCGATGCGAGCTATTTTGATCGCCGGGAATACCGCCTGAAAGCCGCAATCAATCTGCCGCTCGGCGCCGACCTTGCGGGTCGGCTTACCGCCTTTTACGGCGAATATGATGGCAACATCCGCAATGTGACGGCGAGCAGCTGGGTTAACGGCTATCAACACTACGGCGCGCGCGCACAGGTGCTTTATGATCCCTCGCCAAGCCTGAGGATCTACCTCGCTGGCGACTGGCACAGGAACAACGATGATTGCTGCGCCGATGTCATTGCCACCGGCCCGCTGACCGGCGCTGGCGTGGCGAGCACCAGCCTGGCATTCAACGTTCTGCCAACGCCATTGGGGGCCAATACCCGTCAGGTTTCACAGAACCTGGTCACTGCGACCAAGGAAGAAGGCTGGGGTCTTTCCATGCAGGCCGACATCGGTATCGGCGATCACACGCTGACCAGCATCACCGCCTATCGTAATTGGGAAAACACCGAAATCCGCGATGGTGACTGGCTCGATCGCGCTTACGTCGGCTTTCAACAACTGCACGACAATGGGCCGCAAAAGTCCAACACCTTCACGCAGGAATTGCGGATCACCTCACCGTCGAACCAGTTTTTCTCCTATGTGCTCGGAGGCTACTATTCGCGTGCCTATTCCAGGCGGATATTCCAGCGCGATGACACCGTTTGCACCGCGACGGCCACGGCCCCCACGGGTGTTCCGATCCCCTGCGGCAGCGCCAATGCCAATGCTTCGACTTTCCCCACCGGCGTTGCCGACTTCGGCTCGACCTTCAAGAACCTTGCGCTGTTCGGTCAGGGCACCCTGCACATTGCAGACACCTTCCGCATCGTCGCCGGTCTGCGTTATAGCCATGACCGGCTTGACGTGTTTCACAGCCGCAAGACAGCTTTGACCGGTCCCGGCATCCAGCCCAATTTCGATCAGGGCGTTTTTGATTCCTATACCGCGCTTGTGGCAAGCGGTGTTGTGCCAGGAACTGCGGCGACCACCGCGGTTGCCGCTTCTAATGGCATCCCGTTCCGCACCGGCACTTCGAGCAACAATCTGTCGGGCAAGGCAGCGCTGCAGTTCGATCTGTCGAGCGATATCATGGCCTATGTCAGCTATGCGCGCGGCTATAAGGGCCCCGCTTACAATGTCTTCTTCAACCTGACGGGAACCGGCACCAATGTGATTGCGCCCGAAACGTCCGATGCCTGGGAAGTGGGCCTGAAGAACCGGCTGTTCGGTGGGACGATGACGCTCAACATTGCGGGCTTCTATGCCAAGTATCACAACTTTCAGGCGAATAACCCGGATCTGGTCGCCGGCGTGGTCGTCACCCGCTTCACCAATGCCGGTGAAGTTTCGACGCGCGGGATTGAAGCCGATCTCAACTGGCGGCCGGCTGATGATCTTTCGATCACCGGGGGCATTGCCTATACCGATGCCCACGTCGATGCCTTCAACGCGCCGCTCGGTTCCACTGCAGCGGTCCCATCGGGAACCGTGCTGGGCTATGCGCCGAAATGGAAGGGGTCGATCGCGATGGATTACCGTGTGCGATCAATCAGCGCCTTTGACCTGTTTCTGGGCACCACCGCGAACTTCCAAAGCGAGCAGCTATCCTTGTTCTCGGCCGATCCGGTACAGCGCCTGTTCGGCACGATACCGGCCTATGGCCTGGTCAATTTTTCGCTCGGCTTTGGCGACAAGCAAGACAAGTTCCGTCTGACCTTTCAGGTGCGCAACGTGTTTGACAAGGCCTATGCCGCAGCAATCGTCAATGGCGGACCGGGCGGTTCCTATCGCTATCAAATACCGCGCGACGCCAATCGCTATTGGGGCGTTACCGGGCGGGTCCACTTCTGATCCTGCCGAACCGGACGACCAGCAAAAGGCCGCAGGAATCTCCTGCGGCCTTTTTGTTTCTCGTCGCCGACAGGCCGGGTCGGCTCACCCCTCATCCTCGGCAATGATACGCGGCACCAGCAGGTGGATCCAGGCCAGCGCCAGCAGATAGGCAATCGCAGCGGCATAGAACAGCGGGCCATAGCCATAGCCATGGGTGAGCAGTCTGCCGGTCGCTTCCTGAATGCCGAATCCGGCAAGGTTTCCGCAGACCGCGCCAACCGAGATGACCGTTGCCACGCGCGCGGCGGGCACTGCATCGGCGGCAATGCCGAAGATGTTGGTCGAAAACCCCTGATGGGCGAACAGGCCCATGCCGATGATCGCCGCTGCGGTCCACGGACTTGCGGCCCACAGCGCCAGCGGAATGGGCACAATGATCAGCGCGAACAACAGCATTGCCTGTTTGCGCGCGGCATTGACCGTGCGCCCGCGCGCCAGCAGCCAGGGAAATAACGATCCGCCCGACAGCGCGCCAAGCGCAGCGAGGCTGAAGGCCAGCGCGGTCGGGCCAACCAGTTCGGATTGGCTGAGATTGAACACCTTGTGGAACAGGTCCGGCAACCAGAAGGTGAAAAACCACCAGAACATGTCGGTGATCGCCTTGCCCCCGGCGATGGCCCAGGTTGTGCGGTCGGCAAGAATGCGGCCGATCGGCGGGCTGCGGCCCTCCGCTTCGGCGGCGCGCGGCAGCGGGCGCAGGTTGCGGGTCCCGGCAATCCAGAACGCCAGCCAGACCAAGCCGAGCGCGCCAGTGACAATGAAGGCCGCCTTCCAGCCAAAAATCACCGCAAACGGAATGACGGTCAGCGGGGCAAGGATGTTGCCGATGCTCGACGCGGTGTTGACAATGCCGACCGCCAGCGAGCGCTGGCGCATCGGCAGATACTGGGCTGCAGACTTGATCGCGGCCGGCGTATTCACTGCCTCGGCCGCGACAAGAACCACCCGCGCGGTGACAAATTGGCCGACGCTGGCCGCAAAGGCATGGGCCATGCCCGCCAGGCTCCAGATCGCGACGGCCACCGCATAGGCCCGTTTGACCCCGAAGCGGTCGACCAGCCAGCCGACGACGATGAAGGCCAGGGCTGCGGCTAGCTGCGAGACGGCGGCAAAATGGGCGAACTCGGCATCGCCCCAGCCGAACGCATCCTCAATGGTTGGCTTGAGCAACGACAGCACCTGGCGATCGACATAGTTGATGATCGTGCCGAAGAAGACCAGAATGATGAGGTAGTTTCGCGCCCGGGCCATGGCCCGGTCTTCGCCCGTATTGCTCATCGCGCTGCTCCCCGCCCCAAGCGACATTCGGCTTGCACCTTAGGCCTCCCTGCGGATAAGGAAAGGTCAATATGACACCGCGAGACACACGCTGGGTTCCCCCCCAGCCCGCAAAGGGATGGTCCGGTATCGACTGGGAGACGCTGCCGCATGGCGGCGATCTGTTTGGCGAGTTCGAATATGCCCAGCAGGAGCAGCACGCGAAGCGCGAGCTGAGTTCGCTCTGGCCCGGTTTTGCCGTTTGCGCGGTCGCGGCGGGTTCGGCAGCCTGGCTGTCGGATCACTATGGCTTTCCGATCATGCTGTTGGGCCTGCTGGTCGGCCTTTCGCTGAATTTCATCACCCGCGATCCGCGCACCCACCGCGGCCTCGACTTCGCCTCGCGCAGCTGCCTGCGCGCAGGCATCGTCTTGCTGGGGCTGCAAGTCAGCGCGGGACAGATCGCCAATCTCGGGCCGGTGCCATTTGCCGCGCTGCTGGTGGTCATGGCCGCGACCTTTCTGGCCGGCATTGCCAGTGCCCGGCTGGTCGGCCAGTCCAGCTATGTCGGCTTGCTCGCGGGCGGCGCGACGGCGGTTTGCGGCGCCAGCGCGGCATTGGCGCTGTATGTCGTGATTGGCAAGGACCGCCTCAGCCAGGCACAGTTTGCGTTGACGCTGGTAGGCGTCTCGCTGGCGAGCGCGCTGGCAATGTCGGTCTATCCGGCGCTTGCCGGGCAGTTTCATCTGGATGACCGGCAGGCAGGCTTCCTCATCGGCGCGTCGATCCACGATGTCGCACAGGCCATTGGCGGCGGTTATGCCTTCTCGGACGCAGCCGGTTCCTATGCGACGATCGTCAAGCTGACCCGCGTTGCCCTGCTCGCCCCGGTCGTCGCGATTGCCAGCCTGCTGATTGGCCCTTCTGAAAAATCGGCAGACCGTCCGCTGTGGCGCCGCCTGGCTTTGCCGTGGTTTATTACGGCATTCCTGGCAACCGTGGCGCTCAACAGTGTAATTTCGCTGCCGCCGATGCTGAGCGGCTTTGCGCTGGTCACATCCAAAGCGCTGCTGCTGCTCGCGGTTACTGCAACCGCGATGCGATCACGGATGGACCTGTTGATGGCGACCGGCTGGCGGGCGATGGTTCCGGTGATTTCGGCAACGCTGGTCAGTTTCGCCGTCGCGCTTCTGTTCGCTCTGTTTATGCCCTGATCGCTGGCCAGATGTCAGCTTGCGCTTCCTTGGCACGCATTCGTCGTCTAGTCCTGACCCTGGCGTTTGGCGATCACATTTCGCTGAGGCTGCGAGAACCCGTTCATGCCACAATCGCAATCCCCTTCCGTGCCGGGTGGCGAACAGGATTTGCGCGAAGCGGCGGCGCTTGGATCGCTCAACCCCGAATTTCTCGCGCGCATTCTGGCCGTGCCGATTGGTCATTGCGAGGGACGGCTGGTCGTCGCCATGGCTGAACCCGGAAACCGGGATGCGATTGCTGCCCTGCGCTTTGCCACCGGCCGAGACATCGTGCCGGTGGCGATGGACGCGGTCGAAATTCGCAAGCTGTTGGCCGAACCCGGCAGCCGCGCGGCGGGGAAAGATGGGCGCGCGGGGAAAGCAAACAGCAGTTCAGCGCCCAGTATTCGCATCGAGCATTCGGGTTGCACCTTACTGCGAGCAGATGGCAGCGAGGTGCGTTTCACCAGTGATGATGATCGCCAAGCGTGGCGTTTGCTTACACCGGAACTGAAGGCGCAAGGTTCAATCGAGGTGATTGTACCAGACTGGGCGTCAATGCAGATCGGCCTGCCCAGCTTGCCCCACAATGCGCGTCTTCTACGCGAGCAAATAACCAGCCTCGCCCCGGTTGTCGTCGCGGATCTTGCCTGGGCCCAGCCGCAAATGGGCGAAGACGGCAAGGCAGCGGTGAGCGTGGTCCGGCGCGCGTGGCTCGACGCGCGGCTTGGAGCAATCGAGCGCGCTTCGGGTCTGACCCTGCGCGCGATTACTGCCGATAGCCTCCAGCCCTTGCTCTACGCATCACCCCGCA
>JANLOZ010000158.1:0-7731 GCA_031366845.1 Novosphingobium sp.
CCAGACATGATGCAGCCACACCGTCGGCACGAATAGGCAATCTACCGGGCCGTGCTCGCGCAGGATCCGGCTCATGGTGCGATAGACCAGCCAGTTGTGCCGGACCATGCCAGCAAGGCTGCGCCAACGGCCCGGACCATCGTAGACCCCATCCCAATTGCTGCGATCAAAGGCGGGAATCGCGCCGATTTCGCGCGCGAGCGCCGGATCAATTTTGGCGTGAGTGACAGCGCGAGCATCTACGCCTTCGGCCCGGTTCATCGCGACGACAGCGCGGACATAGCCGTACCAGTGGCCGAGCGAACCCTTGACCACTTCTTCGACCACGAGCAGCCGCTTGCCGGCGAGTTGCGCGCTCACCGGTTCAGCCGCCTGAACTAGCCGCATCGAGGCAGGCGGCATACCAGTTGACGGTTTTTTGCAACCCTTCCTGCAGCGGCGTTTCCGCGCTCCAGCCCAGCACCTCGCGCACCCGGCTGACGTCGAGGCGGCGGGTTTTCACGCCGACGAAGCGGTTCTGGTTATAGACGATTTCGCCGGTGAAGCCTGCGGCCTGTTTGATCCACAAGGCGATCTGCGCGATTGAGCAGGCATCGCCCATGCCGAGATTGAGCACGTCAACGCCTGAGGAAAGCGCCGCGCGGATGATGCCGTCGGCGGCATCTGCAACGAACAGAAACTCGCGCTCTTGCTGCCCGTCACCCCAGACTTCAACGCTTGGTGCGCCCGAGCGCGCGGCGCGAACGAACTTGCCGATCAGCGCGCCGACAACGTGGCTGTTCTCGGCAAAACTGTCATGCGGCCCATAGACTGTCGGCAGCACGACCGAGGTGCAGAGGCCGCCATATTCCTGTCGATAGGCGCGCTGGCCGATCAGCAGCGCCTTCTTGGTCATCGCATAGGCGAACAGGTAATCCTCAGGCTCGTGCCCCCAAAGTTCGCTCTCGGGATGGGCGTTCTCGGTCGAGGGGTACATGCAGTACGAAAGGATCGAAGTGAACTTCGCCTTGGGGAAATAGCGGTTCCAGCCCTCGAGCACATTGGTGTTGATCTTGAGGTTGACGTTGAACTGCGTCGCGGGGTGATGAACCGGCCAGTCGCCCGCCTTGTAGAGCGCGGCGAGGTGGATGATGTGATCGCAGTCATAGGCCCTGGCCTGCGCATCGAGCCAGCCGAACAGCGCGGCTTCATCAGCCAGATCGACGACCTTGCTGCTAACCTCGACGATATTGGCATCAGAAAACC
Organism: Novosphingobium sp.; assembly: GCA_031366845.1. GTDB lineage: Bacteria > Pseudomonadota > Alphaproteobacteria > Sphingomonadales > Sphingomonadaceae > Novosphingobium. Next base: position 1,246 of record JANLOZ010000158.1, read on the forward strand.
GCGCACGTATTTCGGCCACCAGAGTCTTGCCGATGAACCCTGACGCGCCGGTAACGATCACATTTTTCATTGCGCCGCGTACTCGCCCTTCGGCCCGACGATCCGCACGTCGGGCACGGTGGTGATGAACCGCCCGCCGCCCACCAGATAGTCATCGAATTTCTCGACGAGGTAATCGATGAAGTTCCACGCGAGCACCAGATAATAATCGGGCACTTCGGTCATCGTCTTTTCATCGACGACCGGAATATGCGTTCCCGGGGTGACCCGGCCAACCTTGAATTCGTTGACCTCGGTAACCTTTGAGACCAGTTCAGGGCCGATTTGTGCATAGTTGAGCACCGTGGAGCCCTTGACCGGCGCACCGAGCGCGAAGACGGTTTTTCCTTCGGATTTCAGTCGCTCAAGCAGTGCCTTCAGCGTTGCCATGTTGTGCGCCACGCGGCTAGCGAAGGCCTTGTAGGTATCGAGCTTGTAGAGCCCGGCCTGTTCCTCGGCAACGATGGCAGCGGCGACGGCCGGCGTGGTGGCGAGCGAATTTTCCGCGCGGCAAACGTAGAGAATGAACGAACCGCCGTGGATCGGCGAGAACTCGATGTCCTGAATCCGCAGGCCGTGCGCGGCGAACAGTCTGGTCAGCGGGCCGACCGAATGGACGCAGCTGTGTTCATGGTAGAAGTGGTCGAATTCATTGCAGGTAATCAGGTCTAGCAGATTAACACCTTGAACAACAAAGAAACTTTCCGGCCCCATCACCTCATCAAGGCCGGAGACGAAATCGTGCAGGTCGGGCACGTGATAGAACACGGCGGTGGCGGTGATGACTTCGGGTTTGATGCCAAGCTGGCGCAGCGACTTGCCGGTATCGTGATTCCAGAACTGCTGGAACACGGTAATCCCCTGTTCGCGCGCCAATTTCCCCGGCCGCTCAGACGGATCGACCCCGAGCACCCGCATCCCGCGCGAGGCAAAGGCTTTGAGCAGGGTGCCATCGTTGCAGCCAACGTCGATCACCAGATCGTTGGGCTTTAGCGCCAGCTTTTCGATCACGTGCGGCGCCAGTGCGTTAAAGTGGCGCACAACGGGCGCATTGACGCCGGTAACATAAGGATGATCGCAGAACAGCAGCTCCTGCGGCGGAAATTCGGAGATCTGGACTTCCCAGCAATCCTGGCAGACCATCATTGCCAGCGTGAAGGTCACCTCCTTGTCGAGCTCATCTGCGTAAAGGAAAGCATTGCCATTCGGCTGATCGCCGCAATCGATGAATTCGAACAAGTGCTCGCCGTTGCAGACCATGCAATGGGTACGTTTCATGCCAGTGGTGCGCCCCCCAGCGCCGCTTCGTTCGCGCGCGACGATCCGCGCTGCTGAAAATGCCGATAGGTTTCTGCAATACCATCGCGCAGGCCGATCCGCGCGGTCCATCCCATCGCCGCCAACTTGCCGCTGTCCATCAATTTGCGCGGGGTGCCGTCGGGCTTGCTGGCATCGAGCGTGATCTGCCCGTCAAAGCCGACGACATCGGCGACCAGCCGGGCCAGCTCCATGATCGTCAGATCCTCGCCCGAGCCGACATTGATCCAGCCGTCACCCGAATAGGTCTTGAGCAGGAAAATGCAGGCATCGGCGAGATCATCGACGTGCAGGCTCTCGCGGCGCGGGGTGCCGCTGCCCCAGATTTCAAAGCTGGCAGCACCGGCGCGCTTCGCTTCGTGCGCCTTGCGCAGCATCGCTGGAATGACATGACTGGTGGCGAGATCAAAATTATCGCCGGGGCCATAGAGATTGGTTGGCATGGCGCTGATGAAATCGCAGCCATATTGCTGGCGATAGGCCTGGCACAATTTGATCCCGGCGATCTTGGCGACCGCGTACCATTCGTTGGTCGGTTCGAGCGGGCCGGTCAGCAGCGCCTCTTCGACGATCGGCTGATCGGCAAGCTTGGGGTAGATGCACGAGGAGCCAAGGAACAGCAGCTTCGCGGTGCCCTCGCGGCGGCAGGCCTCGATGACATTGGCCTCGATCATCAGGTTGTCATAGAGAAACTGGGCAGGCGATGCCGAATTGGCGGCGATCCCGCCAACCTTTGCCGCCGCCATGACCACTGTATCGGGGCGGTTCGCAGCGAACCAGGCATCGACCGCCGCCTGATTGCGCAGGTCTGTGCTGCGATCAGAGGTCAGCACCGTGCAGTCCTCGGTTCCGAGCCTGCGAATAATCGCCGATCCGACCATGCCGCCGTGCCCGGCAACATAGACTCTGCGGCCCACCAGCGAATAATTGGCATCGGTCACTCGGGCTCAATCCAGATTGCGCGCGATCCCCGGCTCGTCGGGGCCGCAATGTTCATCCGGTTTCCCCCCTAGGGCGCAGCGGCTTGTTGGCAAGAGGCTTGTGAACGCAATCGCCGATGCTGCGATGCAATTGCGGCGCTGCGCCAATGGCAAACGGCCCGCCTCCATCCGGAAGCGGGCCGTTGCCCCCACAAGGTCCGCTTTTCAGCGAGCCCTGAATTGCTTGACGAATACTATGTTCAGGCGGCCTCGGCCTGGGTCTCGGCGTCACGCAGCACATAGCCGCGGCCCCAGACGGTTTCGATGTAGTTGTCACCGCCGCAGGCATGGGCGAGCTTCTTGCGCAGCTTGCAGATGAACACATCGATGATCTTGAGTTCGGGTTCGTCCATGCCGCCATAGAGGTGGTTGAGGAACATTTCCTTGGTCAGCGTGGTGCCCTTGCGCAGAGACAGCAGCTCGAGCATCGCATATTCCTTGCCGGTCAGATGGACGCGGGCGGTATCAACTTCGACGGTTTTGGCATCAAGGTTCACCGCCAGCTTGCCGGTGCGGATGATCGATTGCGAATGGCCCTTTGAACGGCGGACAACCGCGTGAATGCGGGCAACGAGCTCTTCGCGGTGGAACGGTTTGGTAACATAATCGTCAGCGCCGAAGCCGAACGAGCGCACCTTTGAATCCATCTCGGCGATGCCCGAAAGGATCAGCACCGGGGTTTGCACCTTGGCGACGCGCAGCTTCTTGAGCACATCATAGCCGTGCATATCGGGCAGGTTGAGATCGAGCAGGATGATATCATAATCGTACAATTTGCCGAGATCGAGGCCTTCTTCGCCAAGGTCGGTCGAATAGACATTGAAGCCTTCGGTGGTGAGCATCAGTTCGATGGCTCGTGCCGTGGTCGGTTCGTCTTCGATCAGCAAAACGCGCATGGGTATCCCCCTTGTGGCCCTAATGTCCCCGTCAACACCTCGGTAACCGGTGTTGCCGTCAATTAACCATATGAGCTATGAAAGAGAAAGGTTAATTTCTCGTAAACGCTGGAAATCCGGCGAGTCGCATCATTTGGGTGACTGCGCCAGCGGACCCAGCGGGTGCCAGCCGCGCGGATTGGCGGCAAAGCCCGAATGCCCGCCGCGCAGCAAAGACCAGCGGATCGGGTTGCCGAGCGGGATATAGATATTGGCCAGCGTCAGCGCCGCCTCGGCGTCTTCGAGCAGGCCTGCGCGCTTGGCCGGGTCCGGCTCGGCGCTGGCAGCGGCGGCTTTGTTGTCGGCATTGATGCTGCACGGATTGCGCCCGGCTTCGCACGAAAACTGATTGAAATACCATGCCGCGCGGGCAAAGCGCGCGGCTGCATCAACCAGTCGCAGATCAGCAGCGGCATTCCACGCGGTCCGTTCGGTGCCGATGCCGACGGCGGCGAAATCGCCCTTTATCCGGGCGAACAAGATGTCAGCACCCGGCCCGGTCGGAAGGGCAATTCGCAGCACTGGACGCAGCACCGGCGGGACAGTGCCTTTTTTGTGCAAGCGCGCCAGCCGCGATGCGGCGAGGCTGCGCCGCTGCGCCATGTCCATCGATGCCCAGCGTTCGCTGATTGTCGGCGGTGCGTCAGATAATGATGAAGGCAACAGGCGGTTGCTTGGCACCCATTCGCGGATCTGCAGATCGGTGCCCAGTGCCTCGCGGTCAATCGCCATGGCGAGCGCCTCGCGCATTTCGGGCGTGGCCAAGGCGCCGTTCGCGCTTGTAACGACCAGGCCGTAAAGGCCAGCGACCGGATCAATCCTGAAGCTGCGGCGCGAAATATCGGTCACCGCCAGCGCCTGCGCATAGTCCGCCGCAGTGCCGCCGAGCACTGCTGAGGTCACACCGTCGCGAAAGCGGGCCGCCGCACCATCGGCTGGCAGCGCGGAAAGCCGCAGCGGCTGAATGGTGCCTAGCCGGTCGCTGTCTGCCGCCGTCGCGCGCTTTTCCGGCGGGAGCGGGCGAAGCAGCGCAGCCTTGCCATCGCGCTGGAGAAGGAATGCGCCCGAACCCTTGCCTTTGTGCAGCAGGCCCATTTCCGGCTGAGCCAGCAAATCGAGCAAATCGGGGGTCGCGCGTGCCAGCCGGATTTCCACTACCCGTCCGGTCATCGCCCTGACTTCGGAAATCACCGAAAGGTCCTTGCCGAGCGCGGTGCCGCGCAAACTGTCGAGCGCAGCGCGCAGCGAATCGCGCACTGCCTCGCCCGAAAGCTGCGATCCATCGCTCCAGTTGCCGTCGCGCAGCCGGAAAATATAGCGCATGCCATCGTCGGCGACGATCCAGCGATCCGCCAGCGCCGGGATGACCCGGCCCTGCTCGTCAAACGCGACAAGGCCATCGGTGGTTGCGGCGCGCACCAATTGGCCGCCAAGCCCCAGCCGTGCACCGCCCTGAAACGGATCGGCGCTATCACCAATCACATCGATATTCACCGTGGGTGATGTGTTCTGCCCGCATGAGCCCGTTGCAGCGATGGCCGCAAGGCTGGCGAGGTTGAGAATAAGGCGTCGCATGCGTGCCATTGCCAGGGAGATTACGACCACCGCGCGGTCATCGCAACCTCTTCAAATTTTGCGCAGCGGGCCTTCATCGCGGACCGGCATCGGCGTGAGCAGGCGGCGGGCGAAGAACTCGTCAGCTTCAGGCGCGGTCTTGCCGGGCGCTCGGGCTGCTGCGGGATCAACTTCGTGGCGAAAGGCAATGCCGAAGCGCGAGCCCTGCACCCAGGCGACGGTTCCTTCGGTCCACCCGGCCTTGCGCAAATTGACCCAGACCGCCTGACCGCGCGAGACCCGCACCGATCCTTCAGCCATCATGCCGCCGGCAGAAAGATTGCGCATCTTGATCCGGCGGTCAAGATCTTCGCCGTCAATGCGCAGATCGACCAGCACAAACAGGCTGTCGCGCGCGATCTGGCGGTGGTCGATCTCGGCCATGATCAATTCTCAATCTCCAATTTGCCCAGCCCCAATTTGCCTGGAGCCCCAATTTGCCTGACGCCAATTTGCCTGAACCGCTCCTGCCATCGGGCTGGCGTAGCGGCGGTCTGGGTCTCAATATTGGTTGCACGGCAAACAAGACGTTAACAAAAGCGGCGCAGTTTTGCTGCGTGCCACAATGGGTCAATCGTCGCGCGAGACTTTTTCGCGCCGCTCGTGCGCCTGCTGTGACTCGACGGTCATCGTTGCGATCGGGCGCGCGGTGAGGCGGCCAAGACCGATCGGTTCGCCGGTAACCTCGCAAAAGCCATATTCGCCCTCTTCGATCCGGCGCAGCGCCGAATCGATTTTGGTAATCAGCTTGCGCTGCCGATCACGCGTGCGCAGCTCGATTCCCCAGTCGGTTTCGCTCGAAGCGCGGTCGTTCAGGTCGGGCTCGCGGATCGGGCCTTCCTGCAACTGATGCAGGGTATCGGCCGAGCTATCAAGGATTGCCCGCTTCCAGGCGTTGAGCAGGCGGCGAAAATATTCGAGCTGGAGCTCGCCCATATAGGCATCGCCTTCAGCGGGTTCATAATCCCCGGCAATGGCACGCTTCGCCTTGACCAGGATGTCGATGTCGTCCGCCGTCGTCGTAAGCATGAATAATCCTCTTCCCCGGCGCTGGACCCAGTGCGACCCGTTGCTCCGGCTTGTTGCCGGTAACGATCCGTCTCCGATTTGAGCGCGCCTATAAGCGGGGTCCGGGGCCTAGACAAGCGGCAAACGAAGCCCGTCACCGGTTGCGATTTGCGCTTGATTTAGATCGGCTTAATGCCACGGGGCGAAAACTTGACGCGGGCGTTAACCATTTGTTGACCATGATAGGCCAGCTTGGCTTTTGAGGCAGCCGAACCCGGCCTGCATCAGGGGGTTACGATCATGAGTGCAGTCTGGAATATGCAGGCCGAATTCACAGCGGCCGACGAATCTGCCACCGACATGCTGGTGGCATCGTGCCTGGCCGCTGCGGCGCAGGGCGATGTCAGCGCCTACTTTGACCTTGGTGTTGCCTATTCAACCGGCAGCCATGGCGCAGCCTGCGATCTGATCGAGGCGCACAAGTGGTTCAACCTCGCCGCCGTCGCCGGTTACGATGACGCCGCGCAGTGCCGCGCCGACATTTCGGATGAAATGACCGCCCGCGAAGTTGCCGAAGCCCAACGCCGCGCCCG
>JANLOZ010000232.1:0-23756 GCA_031366845.1 Novosphingobium sp.
GTGACCTGATTCTCGACAATCTGCGGCGCTTGGCCGGGATAGGTGGTGCGGATGATGACCTGCACATCGGACAGGTCGGGCAGCGCATCGACCGGCGTGGTTCGAACCGCGCCAATGCCAATGACCGTCAGCACCAGCGCAGCGATAACGATTAACCCGCGTGCCTTGACCGAGGCGCGGATGATCCATTCGATCATTTCGCACCGCCCAACTTACGGGCTGGAATCCCGGTCAGGCTCGCTTCGGAATCGAGCAGGAATTGCCCTGACGCGACCACCTTTTCGCCTACAGCCAGTCCTTCGAGTATCTCGGTCTGTCCGCCGCCCTCTCGGCCAATGCGGACTTCGGCAGGCTGATAGCGGCCATTGCCGGTCGCCAACATGACAATCGTGCGCGTGCCGGTGCGAATGACGGCTTCGCTTGGCACCAGCAGCGCCGCGCTACCCGTTCTGCCGAGTGCCACTTGCGCAAACATGCCGGGGCGCAGGCGCCCGCCACGGTTGGCGAGTTCGATCCGCACGGTGATTGTGCGGCTGTCGGCTTGCGCGCTCGGCAGGATTGCGATGATTCGCCCGTCGAAAGTTTCGTCGGGAAAGGCCGTGAGAGTCGCGCTCGCGCTTTGGCCGACGCGGACGCTGCCTGACTGGGCTTCGGGAACGGCGGCATTGAGCCAGACCGTGCCAATGCCGGTGACCTGGGCCAGCGTCTGCCCTTGCCCTGGCGTCATGCCTGCGCGGACATCGAGAGTTTGGATCACTCCCGAGATCGGCGACGTGATCGTAACCGTGCCATTGGTTCGCCCGCTACGCTCGACGCTGGCAATCAATCCGTCGGACATGCCCAGCAGTTTGAGCCGTTGGAGCGCTGCCGCGGTGAGATCGGGCCTGCCGAGCCGTCTGACTGCGAGAAATTCGGTTTGTGCGCCGCCCCATTCGGGCAGTTGAACATCGGCTATCGGCGCACCGGCGCGCACGATATCGCCGGGAGCGCGGGCATAAACCCGCGACACAAAACCACCCGAGCGGGCCTGAATGATTGCCACATCGCGCTGGTTGAAGTCGATACTGCCTGTGACATTGAGCGTGGCGGCAAGGCTGCCCATCTGTGCCGAGACAATGCGGATACCGAGATTTTGCATCGCGGCGGGATTGACCATAACCCCGGCTGCTTCGCCGGGTGCGCCGCCTTCTTCGGCATATTTAGGCTGAGTCTTCATCCCCATCGAGGAAAGCGCACCAGGATTGTCGTAATGCTCCTGCGGCACCATCGGATCGTAATAATAAAGGATCTTGCGCTCTTTGGTCGTCGTTGCAGTGGCATCTCCAGTTCCGCGATGCCCCAGCCAATATCCGCCGCCACCGGCAACGATGAGGGTGCCCAGCAGCGCCGCGCGCCAGCGCGCCACATTTGGTGTTTCGGCCATCATTGGCTGTCTCCCTCGCCCGTTATTGGCCCGTAAGTCATGTTGATGCGAATCGCGTCGCGCGCGACGTCGGCCTCACGCGACAAGGCATCGACTTCGGCCTCGGCCAGCGCCAGCGTTGAGAGCAGCGCGCTGCCGAGATCGAGCTTGCCTGCGGCGTAGCTCGCCATATCCAGCTCGGCCCGCCGCTTGGTGAGTGGAACCAGCGTGTTCCGGGCATTTTCCAACCGCTGATGATGCATCAGATGGTCGGCCAGATCGCCTTCGAGGCTCGCCAGCACTTCGCGTTCGGCTGCCATGCGTTCGAACCGCGCCCGCTCCGCCTCGCTGGCGGCAGCAGCGATCCTGGGGTCTTGCCGCCGCTTTGAAAAGAACGGGAGGTCAATCGAAACGCCGACCGAAACCAGATCGCCGTAATTGGGCTCGCGGCGACCATAAAAAGCACTGACCTTCCAGTCGGGGTGCTTGTCGGCGCGCGCAAGCTGGGTATCCGCGTCGGCAGCGACGGTCTGGGCATCCATCGCGCGCAAGCTCGGCAGGGCAGCAACTCCCGCCAGCAGCATGGTGCGATCCACCATAAGTTCAGGCGGCGCGCCTGCCACTTCGGGGTTAGGGTCACCCGTAAAACGGGCCAGTATGGCACGAGCCTTCGCCACATTGGCGGAGAGTTCTGCCCGGCGGTCATTCACCAGCGCGCGCAGCTGGTCGGGTTCGAGCGCTTGGCTGGGCCGCGCGCTGCCCGAGGCAAGGCGGGCGCTGACGGTCGATTGGAGATCGCCAAGGCTCGCGTCGAGCAGTGTCAATTGTTTGAGGCGCCCTTCCGCATAATAGAGATCGATCCACGCCAGCGCGGTTTGCAGCCGGACATTGCGCGCTTCAACCAGCGCGCCAGCCTGGGCAATGCCAATCTCTGCAGACGCCCGCGCTGCGCGGGCATGGCGTTTAGCCGGATTGATAAATTGCTGGCTGATACCGATCTTCTGCATCGTGAAATTGTCGCGGTTTAGCCGTCCAGCGTCGGGGCCGGTAACGGGGAAATCCTGAATACCAACATCCAGCGTCGGATCGGGCAGCCGATCCGCTGCAATCGCTGCCGCTTGCGCCGCGCTCACACCTGCGGCGCGACCTCTGAGCGAAGGCGCTTCCGCCGCAGTCCGTTCGAGCGCGGCATTGAAGGTCAGAGGCTCAGCAAACGCTGATCCCGCAAATGCGGACATGGCAGCCGCGATTGTGGCTACACCGATCCTGATCATGGAAAAGTTCCTCGGGTAAACGCAAAAGTGCGGCGGACGACCATTCAGTCGCCGACCGCGGCTCGTTCAGCCAAGGTGAGAAGGGGGATCGGGGTCAGGCGCTGTGTTGCGCCCGATCAATATCGGCGTTGGGGGCCAAAGCGCCGCTGCCGCCAAGGTTAAAGGAGAGCGAACGGCGATCGAAGGTGCATCCAGTACAGCAAGCGGAGCACAACCTGCCAGGGCAAAGCAGCCGAGCTTCATGTCCTTACAAGGAACTGAGTCCTTGTTGGTCTTGCCTTGGCCCATCGCACAATCGGGCATTCCGGGCATCGTCCCAGGCATTATCGACGCCTGTTCCCTTTGCATCTCGGCGCAAGGGCTGGATGCAAATGCCGCGCCTTGCCCGGCAAGGCCAAGAATGACCCCGAGCAACAGGAGATGGCGCAACAGCAATTTCATAGTTCTGCCGAAATGGTCTTGGGTGACAGGAATGTCAATTCGTTGGGAGCAGATGCGGGGCGCATAGCCCTGGCATAAGCGGTAAGACTGTGGCGTGATCGGTCATTGCGGAATTCTTTTCGCGCCAGCCCAAGAAAGCACCAATGCAACTGCCCATGGCAGCGCAAATGCCAGCAGCGTCCATTTGAAATCGGAATCGATGGCGAAGTTGGTGATCGCCATCCAGCCAATCGAAGCAAATCCGGACACCGCGATGACTGCCAGCGGTCCAAGGCGGCCGGTCTTGAATGCCGTTGCCGCGACATAAACCGTGAGCAGTCCTGTTGCGAACATATAGCCGCCGAGCACGCCAAAAACACGCGCAAGCCAGGGTGCCAGGCCGGGCAAGGTAGTTTGAATTTGATCGATAGTAGCGCCCATGAACCTGGTATCCTCGGAGAGGAGCGGCGGGCGCAGAAAGACGAAATAGAACCCCATGCCCATCAGGATCACACCGCCCAGGACAAGCGCGCGCTTTGCCAGGAGTTGAAGATTCATATTGCCTCCCCAGCTAGTGGATGGCGCTTGGTGTTGAAGAACAAATATTTGATAAGTGCCGCCGCTGGCAAAATCAGGAGGACAACCCCCAGCAATCCACCCCAGCCCATGCCGCCCATCCAAACGCCGCTGCCATTCATTGCTCCGTTCATGGTGGTTTCCTCGCCTTACTGAAGCTTCCAATTGCTCGGCCCGCACTTGATCAGCAGCAACCGCGCTGATTATGTCCGGACCCGCATGTTGACCATCATGTCACCGTCCTCGTGCTCCAGATTGTGGCAATGGAACACGTAGGTCTGATCGCCGGCGAATTCGTGTGAGAAATCTACTGCAAGCCGGACGGTTTCGCCGGGCCAGACCAGCACGGTATCCTTCCAGCCAAGGTCGCTGACGATGCGACCGCTGCCATGCACGCCGAGCGTCCGCATCTGTTCCGGGCCGTTCTGGCGAGACAGAACCTGGAACTGAAAACCGTGCATGTGCATGGGATGCGGCATGCTTTGCTTGGCGTTGTGCAGTTCCCAGACTTCAACGGTGTTTCGCTTTGCGTCGATCGGAAAGGCGTCCATGCGGAAGCTCTCGCCGTTGATGAGCCAGCGCATATGCCCCATCTCGATCCGAATCTTGCGCTGCACAGCTCCCTTGATGTCGATCGGCTGGACCTGCGACAGACGCGTCGGCAGCTGGCGCGGTGCCGATTCGGCTTTCGTCACCACGAGCTTCAACAGATTGAACTCAAGACCATCGTCGAGCCGTGTGCCGGAGTGGCTAAGATCCATCGAATTATCGCCGGACATGCCGTTTGACGATCCCATCATCGCCATCATGCCATCGTTTTCCATGGTATCGAATGCGAGGCTTTTCAGAAAAACCGTCTCGCCTTGGTGAAGCGGGCTCGCGTCGAACAGCACATCGAGCCGCTCGCCAGGGGCCAGAAACGCCTCTTTGGCCGAATACGGCCGATCAAGCATCCCGCCATCGGTGCCGATTACCTGATACGCCAACTGTTCTTTGCCGCGCATGAAAGCGAGCTTGTAGATGCGCGCGTTGGAGCCGTTCAGACAGCGGAAGCGATAGATGCGCGGGCCGATGTCGAGATAGGCATTGGGAGTCAGATTGACCAGCACGATGTCACCGAGATAGCCCATCATCTTCTCGCTCTGGTCCGGCTGGTAGACGAGCTCGCCGGCGGCGCTGAAACGCTTGTCCTGGATGACCAGCGGCAGATCGGTTTCGCCAAGCTTGAGATCGAGTGCCTTGGCGAGCCGCAGATCGTCGTCGTCCTCGACAATGAAGAAGCTGGCAAGGCCGCCATAGGCCTGCTTTGCCGTCAAATGATTGGCATGCGTGTGATACCAATAGGTGCCGCTGCGGTTGTTGACGGTAAAATCATAAGGGTAACTCGCGCCGGGAGCGATGCTGTCGGTCGGATGGCCGTCCATCTTTGCCGGGATGTGCAGGCCATGCCAATGAATGATCGTCGGTTCGTTCAAGCCATTTTGCAATGTGGCTGCGAACCTGTCGCCGCGCTTGATTTTGAAGATCGGGTTTTGATAAGTCTTGCCCGCATAGCTGGTCTCGTAGAGCAAAAATGGCGATGCCAGTCCGCCGAGGATTGGGAATGTGGCTGCGCGGGTGTTGAGCGTCAGCGGCATATCGGTCACGTTGAGGACGCCAAGCGGCCCTTCAGCGCCTGGGATAAACAGCGGGTTTGTAAAATTCTCCGGCCGTACCGGGTCGTTTGCGTAAGGCTTAAATGCCGCATCGGCGGTGTTGCTGCCCCTGCAGCCGACAAACCCCCCACCCGCGCCTACTGCGAGTAGCGAAGCACTGCATTGCAAAAATTTGCGCCGTTCCATTGCGCGTTACTTCCAGAATTGACGGGCTTGATTCTATAACATGTAACTCACCTGTTGGTTCCCCTCGCATGTTACTGAATTACAACGCGTATCGATAGTATGACTCGCTCGGCAGGATTAATTTTGACGGCAAGACATCGGGTCCGTCTACATTCCATTTTCACTGCGATGCGGTCGAAATATTCTTAATATTATAGCATTAATTCAATGCTAAAGACGCGCAGGCTACAACTTCACGCGATTAAGCCGGAGTGCGTTCATTACGACCGTGAAGGATGACAATGCCATCGCCGCGCCCGCAAACATCGGCGACATCATGATGCCCGATATCGGATAAAGCACGCCGGCCGCAACCGGCACCCCGATCCCGTTGAACAGAAACGAGAAGAACAGGTTCTGGCGGATGTTACGCATCGTTGCCTTGGCCAAGGTGCGGGCGCGGACCACGGCGGCGAGATCGCCCTTGGTGAGCGTAATCCCTGCGCTTTCGATGGCAACATCGGTGCCGGTGCCCATCGCCAGGCCGACGTCGGCTGCAGCAAGCGCGGGGGCATCGTTGATGCCGTCTCCCGCCATTGCGACCTTCGCGCCTGAGGCTTTCAGTTCGCCGATAATCCGCGCCTTGTCTTCGGGCTTGAGTTCGGCATGAACGCCGTCAAGTCCGCCCACCGCATCGGCAACGACTTGCGCTGTCGTCGGATTATCGCCGGTCAGCATGATGACAAGCAAACCTTGCTTGCGGAGCGCCTCGATCGCGGTGCGGGCGTTCCCACGGATGGGATCTGCGACTGCCACCAGCCCTGCCAGCTTGCCATCAACCGCGACCAGCATCACGCCAGCGCCATCACGGCGTCTGGCTTCGGCGGCGTCCTGGAGCGGTGCGGCATCGACGCCGATGCTGGCCATTTGCGCAGCATTGCCGATCACGATAGCGCGACCCCCGACGACTGCACTGATGCCAGCGCCAACCTGAACCTCGAAGTCTTCCGGTTCGGTGAGCTTTAGCTCTCGTTCTCCCGCCGCGCTGACGATGGCATGGGCGAGCGGATGTTCTGACCGCGCCTCAACGGCGGCGACGAGTGCAAGAAATTCGTTTTCGTTCATCCCGCCAATGGTCTCGATACCAACGAGCTTGGGCTTGCCTTCGGTCAATGTCCCGGTCTTGTCGATCACCAGCGTATCGACCTTTTCGAAGGCTTGCAGCGCCTCGGCATGTTTGACCAACACGCCCGCGTGTGCACCGCGCCCTGTCGCCACCATGATCGACATGGGCGTTGCCAGCCCAAGCGCGCAGGGGCAGGCGATAATCAATACGGCAATGGCATTGAGCAAGGCATGGCCCATGCGGGGTTCGGGGCCGAAGAGGCTCCAGACCGCGAACGAAGCGATGGCAATGGCGATCACCAACGGCACGAACCAGCCCGATATGCGGTCGGCGACCGCTTGAATCGGTGCGCGGCTGCGCTGCGCTTCGGCCACCATCCGGACGATCCGCGCGAGCATCGTATCTGCGCCCACGGCCTGGGCTTCCATAACCAGACTGCCGGTGCCGTTGACTGTGCCGCCGGTCAGGGCGCTGGCGGGTTCCTTGGCGACCGGGAGCGGCTCGCCGGTGAGCATCGATTCATCGACCGATGATCGCCCCTCGATCACGATGCCATCGACCGGCACAGCCTCGCCGGGGCGGACACGCAGGCGCTCACCTGCCTGCACCTCCGAGAGCGGAATATCGGTTTCGGTGCCATCGGCATTGATCCGCCGCGCCGTCTTGGGTGCGAGATTGAGCAGTGCGCGGATCGCTTTGCCGGTTGCCGCCCGCGCCCGCAGTTCAAGCACCTGGCCGAGCAGGACGAGGGCAACGACCACCCCCGCCGCCTCATAATAGACCGGGACCATCCCGTGCATCCGGAAAGCCTGCGGGAACAGCCCGGGTGCGAGGGTCGCCACAAGGCTGTAGAGAAATGCAGCCCCAACACCGATGGCAATAAGCGTGAACATATTGAGCTTGCGCGTGACAAGCGATGTCCACCCACGCGTGAAGAAAGGCCATCCCGCCCACAACACGATCGGCGCGGTCAATGCGAGTTGGAGCCAGGGCGAGATCGCCGGGCTGACCAGATGCAAGCCGAGCAGCTCGCTGCCCATTGTCAAGATCAGCAACGGCACGGCCAGCACCGCCGACACCCACCAGCGCCGCGTGAAATCGACCAGTTCGGGATTGGGCGCGTCGTCGAGAGATGGTTCTTCGGGTTCTAGCGCCATGCCGCAGATCGGGCAGGTGCCCGGACCTTCTCTGCGGATTTCCGGGTGCATCGGACATGTCCACATCGCGTTCGGTGAGGCGACAGCTTCGATGCGCGGCGCATCGGAGAGATATTTAGCCGGATCGGCGGTGAACTTCGCCCGACATCCGGCACTGCAAAAATGATAATCACTGTCGCCATGTGCGGCGTGGTGCGCCGTTTTCGCTGGATCGACCGTCATGCCACAGACGGGATCAATCGCCTTTGTCAAACTATCGGCACTGGCAGTATGAGAGCACCCGCCGTCGTGCGTTGAGTGCGTGGCATCTTGTGGTTCGTTCACGTTTATTCTCCCCTGGGGCATTCTCCCTTGAGCGCGCATCATATCGACATCGGCGGTTCGAGCGTGCCAAGCCATGCGACAAGGCCAAGGATCAGGAGCGCGGCGCTCACCTCAAAGATCAGGCTACGGCGTAACACGGTTATGGCCTTCATTGTTCCATTTTCCTTGATCGCTTGATCAAACGCTGGCGTCAGGCGGAAGCGATTTGCCGCCGCTAGAACGAGCATGGCACCGAACAACGCCAGCTTCGCCATCAGCAATTGACCATAGAGCGTCAATGGAAGCGTCAGGATATGAGCCGGGCCGACGAGCATGTAGCTGTTCACCAGACCCGATGCGATGATCAGGGCAACAATCACCGTCCCGACGAGCGAAAATCCGTCCAGCGCGCGGTGGGTTAGCCTCAGATGATCGTCGGTCATCATTGCAAACGGGCGGAACAACATGGCTCCGAGCGCCGCAAGGGCGCCGATCCATGCGCCAGATGCGAGCAAATGCACGATGTCCGCGATCAGGTGACGTGTGCCGGCAATGCCTTCGCTGGCCGCGCCGTGGCCTGTCCAGGCAAGCGATGCCAGCACAGTGGCTGCGCCAAGCAACACAAGCACCAGCCACGTTGGCCTGTTGCGCCCGCCCAACGCGACGGCCATATAAAGCGTGCCGACCAACGCGGCCATGCGCGCTTGCCACGCATTCCCCATCGGGGTTTCCGAAATCATCATGTTGACCGACGCGCGGTCAACCTCGAATAGCGAAACGCCCGCCATTGAAGCGGTCATGGCGATGATGCTCAGCACCGACAGGCCCGTTGCCAGCAGTGCCAGCCAGATAGTGAGCGCGCGGAGCGGCAGCACATTACTGTGCAACCGTTCCGCACCTTTCAAGGCATATAGCCCGAACAGCGGCAATCCGAACAACAGCATCAGGTTCACATAGAGCGCGAACCTGATGCCTATGGTCATCCCGTCGATCACGCTATTTCACGATGAACGTATAGGTGCCGTCCATGCGGTGCGAGTCGCCGCCGACCGCGTGCCATTTGACCTGATAAGCGCCTGCCATGAGCGCGCGCCGCATCGTCAGCGTGAGCGTCTTGCCGTCCGCGCTCATGGCCGAGGTGAAGCCCGACATTACCATCGGTTGATGGGCAGCCATCCCCGGCATGGAAGTCATGGTGATCTCCACGCCGGTAAATCTGGCGACGACCCGTTCGTTGAAGGTGAGAACGACCCTGCCGAGCTTGGAAACGGTCGCGTTGGCCGCAGGCGAGGATGAAACCAGTCGGGTGTGCGCTTGAGCACTCCCCGCTACAGCCAGAGCAGCAAGGATTGGCGCGGTCAAAAGCAGGCGTAGTTTGGACATGGGGTGTCTCCGTCGCGGGTATGCAGGATAGATACGCAGCCGCCACGCGCACCCCTTGAAAAATCGCGCCGAGAATAATGACCCGTTATTGAGGGACAGGATCGTCCACTGCGTATAGACACAGACACAGGAGTATCTTGGCGATGATCAATCTCGATGACATGCTGTCACAGCTTGGCGATGTGCCCGTGCATCCCGGTTTGGCGGCGATGGACACGGCCGTAATGGCAGGGCTGGCGGCACATCAGTCGTCCAATGGTGCCGGCCTTGGCGCTGGCACGCTAAGACCTGCGAGTGTTGCCGCCATTGCTGCGCTGCTTATCGGCGTTGCCAGTGCCGGGTTATCTGGCTCGCCCGCTGTCGCAGCTTCCTCGCTGACGCCGTTTGGCCCGACTTCGGCGCTGGCACCTTCAACCTTGTTACTGGCCTCCCGGTGAGTAATTTACGGCGCAATTTACTGATTGGCGTCATTGCCTTTGCCGCAGCCATAGCCGGTGTCTGCATCGGGCGGACTGTGCTTTGGCCAACGCCGCATCCCGACAATGAACTTCATGCGCTGCTGCACGAACAGCTGGACCTTGATCCTGCCCAGCACGCCAAGCTGAATGCGCTTGAGGCGCAATTTGCGGTGCGGCGCAAGGCGCTCGAACTCGAAATGCGCGCGGACAACGCGATGCTCGCCGCAGCCATCCAAGCCGAGCATGGTTATGGCCCGCAGGTCTCTGGCGCTATCGACCAATCGCATATGGCAATGGGCGAACTGCAAAAGGAAACGCTCGAGCATGTCTTTGCGATGCGCGGGCTCTTGCGGCCCGATCAGGCCGCAAAATTCGACGGGGCCGTGGTCAAGGCGCTGACTGCCGATCAGAAATGACGCTGGCGCTGGGCGAGTGTTCGGATGGCGAACTGGCTGCCCTTGCCATTGCCGGACGGCAAGCCGCTTATCGCGAACTGCTTGGACGCCACCGTGAGGCTGTCTTCCGCCTAGTGCGGGGGTCGATTGGCGATGGCGATGCGGCGCTTGACGTGACGCAGGAAGCATTCATCGCCGCCTTTGCCGCGCTAAAGAACTATGATGGTGTCCGGCCCTTCAAGACCTGGATGTCGCGGATTGCGATCAACAAGTGCCGTGATTGGGCAAGGCGGCGCGCGGTGCGGCGCTTTTTTTCGTTCGCCCTGCCGCTTGAGTCGGCAGCGACCATCGCTGACGAAACGATTCCCGCCGATCAGCAGCTTGCCGACCGTGCCGAGTTGGCCCGCGTCCGCAAAGCGATCACCAAATTACCCGCCGCCATCCGCGAACCGCTGATCCTGCGCACCATTGAGGGTCTGACGCAGGCCGAAACCGCTCAGGTGCTTGGCATCAGCGAAAAGTCGGTCGAAACGCGGCTCTACCGCGCACGCAAAAAATTGACTGAAGTTTTGAGGGGTTGAGCAGCGCGGGGCGTATCACAATCAGACTCTATGATGGACGCCCCAATATGATCGCTTCCCCCCTCAACCGCCGCGTATTGTTGCGCGGTGCCGTGCTGGCTGGCAGCGGCGTCGCGCTGTCCACTCTATTCCCCGCATGGGCGCGGAGCGGCACTGTGGGGACGATGGGGGGCATGGGTGCCGCCAATTCGCCATCCGAGGTGCTGAGCGGTGACCATATCGCCCTCACCATCGGCGAAGCGCATTTCAGCGTCGGCGGAAAGAGCGGCCATGCCTGTACGGTCAACGGCACCTTGCCGGGGCCAATTATCCGGTTGAAGGAGGGCCAGAAGGTTCGCCTCACCGTCACCAACACGCTCAAAGAAGATAGTTCGATCCACTGGCACGGCGTGCTTCTGCCGTTCCAGATGGACGGGGTTCCCGGCGTCAGCTTTCCCGGTATCAAGCCCGGCCGGACCTTCGATTATGCGTTCGAGGTCAAACAGTCGGGCACTTATTGGTATCACAGCCATTCGGGGATGCAGGAAGCGATGGGCCAGTATGGTGCCATCGTAATTGACCCCGCTGGCCCCGATCCGGTGGCTTACGACCGCGAGCATATCGTTGTCCTGTCCGACTGGAGCTTCATGGATCCGATGGAGCAGCTCCGGAAATTGAAGGCGTTGGGGGGCTATTTCAACCACAACAAGCAGACGCTTGCCGGGTTGCTAGCGGGCAAAGATCAATCTGCGGCTGATCGTGCCATGTGGGGCAAGATGCGGATGGACCCGACCGACATCGCCGACGTCAATGGTTCGACCTATAGCTATTTGATCAACGGGCATGGAAACCAGGAAAACTGGACCGGGCTGTTCACCCCCGGCGAGCGCGTCCGGCTGCGGATCATCAATGCGTCAGCCATGACCAATTTCAACGTGCGGCTGCCGGGCCTGCCCATGACCGTAGTTGCTGCCGATGGCCAACACGTCCAGCACGTTGAGACTGACGAATTCCAGATCGCGATTGCCGAAACCTACGACGTCATCGTCCAGCCCAGGAACGAAATGGCATACGCCCTGATCGCGGAATCGATCGACCGTTCGGGCCAGTGCCGCGCAACGCTCGCCCCTCGTATGGGGATGGTCGCCGCCATCCCTGTGATCCGTGAACGCCCGCTCCTGACCATGAAGGACATGGGCATGGGCGATATGAATATGTCTGGCGGTGGGGATCATTCGGCACACGTTCCGGCCGTGCCCGCGCCCGCACCCGATTCGATGGCGGGAATGGATATGAGCGCCAAGGGCCACGACATGGGCTCGATGAAAATGCTTGATCCGTCAGTCGCGCCGCAGGTCAAAATGGGACCGGGAGTGGCTTCACTTGCCCCCATGCCGATGGATCGCACCGGCGAACGGCCGACCGGACTTGAAAAGGTCGATCACCGCGTCCTGACCTACAAAGACCTCAAATCGCTCGATGCCAATGCCCACACCCGCAAGCCATCACGCGAGCTGGACTTGCACCTGACCGCGAACATGGAACGTTATATGTGGTCGTTCGACGGGGTGAAGTTCAGCGAGGGGGCCGAACCCATCCCCTTCCGCCACAATGAGCGGGTGCGGTTGAACCTGATCAACGACACGATGATGCCGCATCCGATCCATTTGCACGGCCATTTCTTCGAGGTCGTGACCGGCAATCCCGGGCATCATCCGCTCAAGCACACGGTGAATGTACTTCCGGGAGGCAAGGTCTCGGTTGATCTGACCGCCGATGCGCTGGGGGACTGGGCGTTTCATTGCCACATGATGCTGCACATGATGACCGGAATGTTCCGGGTCGTGACGGTGCGGCGCGAGGAGGACGCGGCATGAAGTTGCTCCTGCTCGCTACCGTCGCCGCCTGGACGCTTTCATCGCCCGCTGCTGCGCAGATGGATATGAATATGCCGGGGATGAAGATGCCACCCAAACCGGCAGCCAAACCAGCGCCCAAGCCGAAACCCGCTGTACAACGGGCTGCGCGCCCGCCAGCGACCGCGCGGCCCCGGACAAGCGCTAGGCCGGCCGGACCGGTTGTACAGCACCCTGCGGCTGATGCCGCGCCTGCACCAGGAAATGACGGTATGACCCATATGCCGGGCATGGCAATGCCACCGGCGACACCGGCCATTCCCGCTCCCGCATCGAACGAACACGATATGTCGTCGAAGCCCGGCATGGATATGCCCAAGCCGGGTGCACCAACCACGGCTGATCCTCATGCGGGTCACGACATGGCGGACGTGGCTGGCTTGGCAGGCACGGAGCCGCCGGACAGCGAGATCGGCAATACGCCGGCACCGGCACCGCCCATAGATCACGCTGCCGATGCGGTGTTCGGTGCAAATGAAATGGCCGCGTCACGCAAGATGCTGCGCCACGACAATGGCGGGATGCCCGCCTATAGCGTCGTGTTCAATCTGGCCGAATACCGGGTTCAAAAGGGCGGCGATGCCTATCGCTGGGACGGCGAGGGATGGTTCGGGGGCGACATTGACCGCTTCGTCGTGAAGACCGAAGGCGAGGGTGCCGTTCGCGGCGGCCTCGAAAGCGGCGAAGTGCAGGCGCTCTATTCGCGCGCGATCGGTCCGTGGTTCAACTTGCAGGCCGGTGTTCGCCATGATTTCAAATCTGGACCAGCGCGCACCTATGCGACCATCGGCTTTGAAGGCATTGCGCCTTACTGGTTCGAGGTCGAAGGCGCA
The DNA here is from genome assembly GCA_031366845.1 of Novosphingobium sp. Classification (GTDB taxonomy): domain Bacteria; phylum Pseudomonadota; class Alphaproteobacteria; order Sphingomonadales; family Sphingomonadaceae; genus Novosphingobium. The sequence continues at coordinate 13,624 of JANLOZ010000232.1, forward strand.
TTATTCCTCTCAGACAAGGGCGACTTGCTGGGGCGTCTCGAAGGGTATTACGACCAGCGCATTACGCAGCATTTGATCCTGCAACCGCGCGTCGAACTCAATTTTGCCGCGCAGGACGTTTCCGCCAATGACATTGGCTCAGGGCTATCGGACGCCGAACTCGGGCTTCGGCTGCGTTACGAGATCAAGCGCGAGTTTGCGCCATACATTGGCGTTTCATGGGAACGAAAAGTGGGCAACAGCGCCCGCTTTGCTCGCGCTGCGGGCGACCGGGTGGAGTCGACCAGTCTCGTCATTGGCATAAGGGCGTGGTTTTGAGTTCCCGCCGCCACCGCGCCCACCTGTTCGCCAGCCGCATCCATAAGTGGCTGGCGCTGTTTATCGGCGCGCAACTGCTGATCTGGTTCGCCAGCGGCGCGTTGATGAGTTTCCTTCCCATCGACAAGGTGCGCGGCGAACATCTTGTCGACCGCGAGGCGGTGTCAGCGATCCCGGCGGAGGGCCGCTTCGCCGATCCGGCAGCGATCCTCGCCCGCTCCGGCGCGCCCGTCCGGGCAATCACATGGCACATGGTCGGCGCGCGCCAGGTCGCCGAAGTGACGACTTCCAAAGGCGTCAGCCTGTTTGATGCACAGACCGGGGAGCGACTGCCGCCCATCGATGCTGGTCAGGCGAGGGGCATCGCCACAGCCGCATGGAAATCAGCAGCCAAGCCCGAGTCGAGGGTGTCGCGAGTCACCGAGGCAAGCCCTGAATATCGCGGTGCGCTTCCCGCATGGCGCGTAGCCTTTGCCGATCCCGATGATACAAGCGTTTTCGTGGCGGCGGACACCGGCAGGATAACCGCAGTCCGTACTGGCACTTGGCGGCTCTACGATTTTTTCTGGAGCCTTCACATCATGGACTGGAAGAACCACGAGGACTTCAACACCTGGTGGCTGCTGGCCTTTGCCATCGGCGGACTGGCGTTGGGAATTGCAGGAACGGCATTGCTGTTCATGCGCTGGCCGTTCCGGCGCAAGCGACGCATATCGCGAAGCAAGGAAATCCCCGCCTGAGTACGTATCGAGCCATGTTCTTGATGTTCGGCGAATAGTGCATGCTTGTTGGCACCGTATGTTGACGGGACAAGCCGCACTATCCGGGGTGCCCGATTTTTGTCGAAAAACCTTATGCAAGTCACATAGTCTGGGACAAATCTTATACAAAATTCAATATTTTCAGAGTCTATCGGTTAATATCAGATATGTAATACCAACAGCCCTAAGAGCTGACGCACTGGAACCATTCGCGGCTGGCGATGGATTTGATGGTGTCTGGCAGTTCGATGGGATCGTTCCAAGCTTTGCAGCAAGCGGTGACGATGGTTTCGTAGGTTTCATAGACCCGATTTGCGAGGGCATTTTGCCTGAGATAATGCCAGATGTTTTCCTGCGGGTTCAACTCGGGGCTATATCCGGGCAATCGCAAAAGGCTGATATTGCCTGGGAGTTTGAGAGATTTCGTGGTGTACCAACCTGCCCCGTCGATAATGACGATGGCATGCGCGCCCACCTCAACCTGGCTGCTGATTTCGACAAGGTGTGTGTTCATGGCATGGGTATTGGCGAAGGGCATGACTAGCGCCCCTCCCACGCCGCGTGCTGGGCAGAAGGCTCCGAAGATAGTGCCGTCCACTTTCTTCATTTCGACATGACACCGACCGCTATTGCCGCCTGGCAATCAGCCGAAGGTCAGGCGATGGTGGTGATCGATCATCCGAATTATGGCCACGCGGCGATAATTGGTAATGAAACACGCCGATTTCTCGGGCAGGAATGCTTCGCCGCTAGTTAGCCGGAGTTGCAGCACCAGCGCGAACCGCCAAGGCGTTGTCAAACGCCCTGCGCTGCGCCGCGGTGATTGGTTTCAATGCGTTTTTGCCCGGGGCCGGTCCGGTTCGGGTTAAAGGAAATTTGCCCGCACGGATGTCTGCCTGGGTTAATGGACCGATCAAGCCAAAATCACCGCCGCCAGCAACACGCATGCCGCCGTTCCCGTCCGCTACGCTATAGCCGCCGCCGTCGGGACTTACCAAGGGTTCGGTGTTTTCAACCCCGTCAGCGCCCCAACCTTCGCGCGATACGTAGTGTATTTCGTGGCGACCAACCTTGTGCGGGCCGCTCTTGTCCGCTTCTGCCTGGCGGAGAGCTGCTTTCTGGTTTTGTGCGTCAATTTCAGCATCGATGACTTGCCGCCGTTCGCCATCCGAGAAAATGGCGATGCAGGCGGTCAGCACCAAGGTTATCACCGTAAAGTGGCGATACATTGACTTGGGAATGGGCAAGGTGACAGCGAAACGGCTCATCGGGTGGCCTTAGTCCAAGGCAGCTAAACCAACCGCAAAACACTGTGGTTAATGCCGGGTTGACGTTAGTTGTAACCCCGAAGGCGCGAACTCTGAAGTCAGGACAAATGTAAATTTAGCCGACATTTTGGCAAGTCAAAAGTTCAAAATCAACGCTTTTGCGCCATTCTCGCGATTCCAAATCATTGTCAACTTTACCGACATTTTACTCCTAGGCCTTAGGTGGGGTGCTTCCCATCGCCAAAACGAGCCATTGGTCGGCAAGCATATGATCCGTTTGTTCAAACATTATATACCGCACGCGGTGCTGCTGCTTGGCTTGTTCGACATCGGCTTGCTGGTGCTCGCAGGCGAAATGGCATGGCGCCTGCGCGCCGGACAGATCGGTATGGTGATCGGCCCATTTGGTGATCGTGCCGGGATGCTGGTCGGTTTCATGAGCATCATGCTCACCGTTATGGTTGCGGTCGGCGTCTACGGTTCTGAATCCTTACGCTCCATGCGATATGCCAGCGCACGGCTGCTGGTTGCGATTTCGCTTGGCGTGATTTCCTTGTCCTTCGTCGATTGGCTGACGGGCGGAGCGCATTTCTGGCGATCAACCCTGGCCTATGCCATGGCGCTTTCGGTTGTTTTTTTGATCGGCAACCGTTTGCTGGTTGGCGGAATTCTTGGCGCTTCGGCCTTCCGGCGGCGCGTTCTGGTACTGGGTGCTGGCCACCGGGCAGACCGCCTTCGCAAGCTGGGCGAGCGGCCAGAATCGGGTTTCGTTATCGTAGGTTTTATTGGCATGGGCGATGGCAGCCCACTGGTCGAAGAAGCGATCAACCGCAACGCCATCCACAATCTCAAACGCTTTGTTGAAAACCTCGGGGTGAGCGAAGTTGTCCTGGCGCTCGAGGAAAGGCGCAACGCGCTGCCCTTGCAGGATCTGTTGCGCATCAAGACGGCCGGGGTACACGTCAACGATTTTTCCAGCTTCATTGAGCGGGAAACCGGGCGGGTTGACCTCGATACCGTCAATCCCAGCTGGCTGATTTTCTCCGACGGATTTTCATCCGGCAGGGCAGTTTCCAGCGTGGCCAAACGCATGTTTGATATAGCTGTCAGCACTTTGTTGCTGTTCATCACCGCGCCAGTGATTTTGCTATTCGCGCTGATAATCAAGATGGACAGTCGTGGTCCCGCATTCTTCCGTCAAACCCGCGTCGGGCTATTCGGTGAGCCTTTTGACGTGATCAAACTGCGCTCGATGCGGACTGACGCCGAGGCAGATGGCAAAGCCCGGTTCGCCCAGAAAAACGATCCACGCGTTACCCGGATTGGCCGCCTTATCCGAAAGTTGCGGATCGACGAGCTGCCGCAAATCTGGAGCGTGCTCAAAGGCGAAATGAGCTTCGTGGGTCCGCGCCCCGAACGCCCTGAATTCGTCGCAGACCTTGAACAGAAGCTGCCCTATTATGCCGAACGCCACATGGTCAAACCGGGGATCACCGGCTGGGCACAGATCAACTATCCCTATGGTGCCAACCTCGACGATTCACGACACAAGCTCGAATACGATCTCTATTACGCCAAGAATTACACGCCGTTTCTTGATCTGCTGATCATGCTGCAAACGCTGCGCGTAGTGCTGTGGCATGAGGGCGCGAACTGAGATGGCGCTGACATTCTGGACCCTGCTGGCAGCGGCATCGCACCTAGTCGCAGCGCTTGCGGCGACTGCGCTTGCGGCCTGGTTTCTCGGTCGCCGCAAGAAGCTTGGCTCGGCTGGCATTTCGCTGGCCGTGGCACTGGCACTGAGCGCGAGCTGGGCTATCGCTGCGGCGTCAGGGGGCTCTGACAGCGCAGGGGCGGCAATGATCGAATCATTCCGCAACACAGCGTGGCTATTTGTCGTCTGGCGCCTGTTTGTTGGCGACGGACGTTCCAGCAGCGTCAAACAGGTTCGCCCGCTGGTGCTCGTTCTGGCCTGCGTGGAACTTCTCCAGGTGGTGCTTCAGGTAGTCGTCCACCGTTTGATCGATGTCGAGGTTTCCCAACAATCGGTATTCAATACCGTTGTCGGCTTGCGGCTCATTTTCGCCATAGGCGGCCTGATGCTGGTCCACAATTTGTACTGCGGCGCGTCGCAGCAGGCGCGTCTTGCCTTGCGCTGGCCGGCCGCAGCGCTGGCGCTGGTCTGGATTTTTGACCTGAACCTCTACACTTCAGCCTATCTTGGCGCGGAGTGGCCGACGGAACTGGCAGCCTTGCGAGGCGTGGTTTGGACTGCGGCACTGATGCTGCTTCTGCCCTTGACAGCCAAGCGGCGCGATGAATTTCAATTGCTGCCATCGCGAATGATCGCATTCCGTTTTGCATCGCTCGCCGGGGTCGCTGCCTATTTGCTGGCCATCATGCTCGTCACCAGAGCAATGAACGTTGTTGGCGGCAACTATGCAAAGATACTACAGTTCGGCCTTTTGATCGCTGCTTCGGCGCTTGCCCTGCTTACGCTGCCAACCAAGCGATTTCAGGGGTGGATCAAGATCACCCTGATCAAGCATCTGTTCCGCCACCGCTATGACTACCGCGCTGAATGGCTGCGCTTTGCCCAGACCATTGGCCGGGCAGGGGACATTAACGTTCCACTCGAAGTTCGGGCAATTCAGGCCTTGGCGCAGATCACCGACAGCCGCGCCGGTATTTTGCTGACGCCCGGTGAGCATGGCGACCTCGAACTCTCGGGCCGGTGGCAATGGCCAACGCTTGAAGTGCCCGGCTGCGCGATGACTATAGCCTCGATACGCTTTTTCGAGCGCACAGGCTTTATCGCTGAACTTGATGCGATTCGCAGCGGCGAATGCCAAAAGGGAGAAGCTGCCGTAGTCCCTGCCTGGATCGTCGCAGAGCCCAGCGCCTGGGTACTCGTGCCGCTGATCCACTACGGCTACCTGATCGGTGTCGTGGTGCTGGCACGGTCGGATCATGATCGAAAACTCGATTGGGAAGACTTCGACATCCTGCGCGTGGTCGGCCAGCAAATCGCCACGACATTGTCCGAAAATGCCAACCACGATGCCTTGACTGAAGCAGCACGGTTCGATGAATTCCACCGCCGTATTGCTTTCGTCATGCATGATATCAAGAACCTTGCCAGCCAGTTCGGTTTGCTAGCGCGCAACGCGGAATTGCACGCCGACAAGGCAGAATTCCGCGCTGACATGCTGGTGACGCTGCGCAGCTCCGCAGACAAGCTCAACGTGCTGATGGCCCGGCTTTCGCGCTACAGTGCAAGCGCCAGTGAGGCCCTTTGTGCCTTTGATGTGGGGGACGTGGTACGCAATGTTGTCAAGCACTTTGGCGGCAACCCGCAAGTCTGCATCTCTGAGTGCCGCGGCGGTGAAGTTGTGTGCAACCGAGACGCGCTTGAGCAAGCGCTGATCCATCTTGTGCAAAATGCAGTCGATGCCAGCCCAGCGGGTTCGCCGGTGTTTATCGGACAATCCGGCGACGGCATGCACGCGCAAATCGAAATCGTCGATTCGGGCCATGGCATGAGCCCCGACTTCATCCGATCGCGTCTTTTCAAACCGTTTGTATCATCGAAGCAGGGCGGGTTCGGCATCGGTGCATTTGAGGCGCGCGAACTTATCCGGGCGATGCAAGGACGGCTCGAAGTTGAAAGTCGCGAAGGGCTGGGCACGCGGTTCGTCGCGCGGCTGCCGCTCTCAAGCACGGTGGAGCTGATCTCCACCTACGAAAAACAAAGTCAAAAGGGTGCATGATGGCAGATGAAAAACCCAAGCTGCTGATCGTCGAGGACGATGCCGGGCTGCAAGCGCAGCTCAAATGGTCTTATCCCGATTTTGAGGTAATCATCGCCGGTGATCGTGCCTCAGCCATTGCTGCGTTGCGGGCCGAGGAGCCCGCTGTGGTGACGCTTGATCTTGGCCTGCCGCCTGATCCCGATGGCACCACCGAAGGATTCGCGGTGCTCGATGAGATCATGGCGATCAAGCCGGACACCAAGGTTATCGTCGCCACCGGCCACGGCGCGCGCGAATCTGCGCTGCAATCGATCGCTCGCGGGGCCTATGACTTCTATCAGAAGCCGGTCGACATTGACGCCATCGGCCTGATCGTCCGCCGCGCCTATCAGCTCCATCTGATCGAGCGGGAAAACGAACGCTTATCCGCGCTGCCGGGCGAGGAAAACAAGGTGCTCGGCCGTATGCTCACCGCCGCGCCCGAGATGGTGCGCGTTGCCCGAACGATTGAACGGGTGGCAAATACCAACGTGTCGGTAATGCTGCTGGGAGCCAGCGGCACCGGCAAGGAATTGCTCGCGCGCGGGCTTCATGAAGCGAGCGGGAGAGCGAAGAAGGCGTTCATCGCAATCAACTGCGCTGCGATCCCGGAAAACCTGCTCGAAAGCGAGTTGTTCGGGCACGAAAAGGGCGCGTTCACCGGCGCCGTAAAAACCACCGAGGGCAAGATCGAACTCGCCGATGGCGGCACGCTGTTCCTCGACGAGGTTGGTGATATTCCGCTGCAATTGCAGGTTAAACTGCTGCGGTTCTTGCAAGAGCGCGTGATCGAGCGGGTTGGCGGGCGGTCATCGATCCCGGTCGATGTACGGATTGTCAGCGCCACCCATCAGAACCTGGAAACCATGATCGCCGATGGCCGCTTCCGCGAAGATCTTTTCTACCGGCTGGCAGAAATAGTCGTGAGGATACCCGCACTGGCCGAGCGACCCGGCGACGCGACCCTGCTCGCCAAAGCCTTCCTCGCGCGCTTTTCGCATGAGATGAACCCCGCAGTGAAGGGATTTTCCGCCGATGCCCTCGCAGCAATCGATGGCTGGGCTTGGCCGGGCAATGTGCGTGAATTGGAAAACCGTATCAAGCGCGCGGTAATTATGGCCGATGCCAAGCTTGTGAGTTCTGCTGATCTTGACCTGCCAAGCAACGATGGCGAGAGAACTCCAGCGCTCAATCTCAAAAGCGCGCGGGAAGTGACAGATCGCAAGGTTATCCGCCACGCGCTCGCACGCAGCGAAGGCAACATCTCAAGTACGGCCAAGCTGCTCGGGATCAGCCGGCCGACGCTGTACGATCTGCTCAAACAGTATGACCTGCATGGCTGATATCCGGTACCGCTTGCGGAAAGGTCTTGCTGCGCTGCTCGCGGCATCGCTGGCCATTGCCGCAAGCGGTGGAGCGCAAACTTCTGCTGCCGATGCCGCCCTGGCCAAGGGTAAGCGCGCGCTGGATCGCGGGGACGGGGTTGGTGCAGAAATTGCCTTCAAGGACGCGCTGAAGTTCGGTGCACCCCGCCCGGTTGTTGCCGCTGGAATGGGCGAGGCACTGCTCGATCAGGACAAGCGTGGCGATGCGCGCATTTGGCTTGGTCCCGCAAAGTTCGCAGCGGCTGACGTTTTGCGCGGCCTGCGCATGCTGTCGCGCCTTGAAGTGGCTGATGGCCATCTTGAAGCAGCCGGACGTTCGCTCGATCAGGCATTGGCGATCAACAGCAGAAATGCCGATGTGTGGGTCGATATCGCCCAGTTGCGCTATCGTGGCGGCGAACAAGTGCAGGCGACCGATGCGGTGGAGCGCGCGATTGCTGCCGATCCGGGCAACGTTCGCGCGCTCGAATTCCGCGGGTTAATCGTGCGCGATCAGTTTGGCCCTGCAGCGGCATTGTCGTGGTTTGAAGCCGCCCTGCTCAGGGTGCCGAATGATGGCGTAGTACTGGGAGACTATGCTGCGTCACTCGGCGATCTGGGGCGCGTCCGGCAGATGCTGGCGGTAACGCGCCGGATGATCGATCTCGGCGCACAAACCTCTCAGGCGCTCTATCTGGAGGCGGTGCTGGCAGCGCGCGCGGGCAATGGCTCGCTTGCGCGGTCACTGCTGAACAAGGCAGGGCCGGGCGTCATTACGACCCCGGCCGGACTGCAACTTGATGGCGTGCTCCATTTGCAGGTGGGCAATGCCTTGCTGGCCACCCAGAGCCTCGGACGGCTTGCCGACATGCAACCCTATAACGAACGGGCGCAAGTTCTGCTCGCCCGCGCGTTCTATGCCAATGGCCAGCAGAAGGCCTTGGTTGAGCGGTTTGGCATGGCGGCACGGCATGAGGGCGCATCAGCCTATTTGATGACCCTGGTGGGCCGTTCGCTCGAAGACTTGGGTCGCCGCGATGAGGCCGCCTATATGTTGGACCGCGCTGCAGCCGCGCGAACTGCCGGGCTGGTGCTCGTTGCCCAAGTGGAGGCCGCAAATCCGGGCGATAATCGCGGGTATGCAGCAGCAATCGCGGTGCGGGCGCAGTTCGCAAATCGACAGTTCGATGATGCTGTTGGCAGCGCCGAACGTTTGCGCGCAGACTATCCCGGCATGGGCACGGCGGAGGTTTTGGCAGGCGATGCCTATTTTGCTCGACGACAGTTTGATCTGGCGCTGGAGCGATATGGCACGGCATCGCAGGTGCGAACCGACGACGCTCTGCTTTCACGCCTTGTGATTTCGGCGGCACTGGCTGGCAGACGCGATGCGGCTGCGGGCAGGGTCGAAGCCTATCTTGTCGCAAATCCGCAAAGCCGCGCGGCGGTGCGGCTCGCCGCTGACTATGCCGGATCAACCGGACAATGGGACCGCGCAAGATTGCTGCTTGAACACTTGGGCCAAACTGGCGGAGGCCGCGATGTGCGGCTGTTGTCAGACCTCGCTTATGCCCAGATGCGGGTTGGTGACCGCGAATCGGCGCGGGCTACTGCCGCTTCCGCCTGGAGCCTGCAGCGGGCCAGCCCGCTTGCCTCGCAGGCATGGGCTTCAGCCCTGGCGACCGGCGAAAAGTCAGGCCCGCTTAGTGCATCACTGCGCGCGCGGGCGAAACACCCCTAGTCGGGATGCTTGCGGTTGTGGCTGATTGACCGCCACAGGGCCAGCCCGATCAGCACCGCGCCTACCAACCCGGTCACCGCATCAGGTATTTCATAAAGCACCGAAACCAGCATGATCCCGCCTAGCGCAAGAATCGCCCAAAAGGCTCCATGCTCAAGAAACCGATACTGCGAAAGCGTGCCTTCGCGCACCAGCATGATCGTCATTGTCCGCACGAACATCGCGCCGATGGACAGACCGAGCGCGATAACGACCATGTTGTTCGACAGAGCAAAGGCACCGATCACACCATCGAAACTGAAGCTGGCATCGAGCACGTTGAGGTAGATAAATCCGCCAAGCCCGGCCTTGATCGCCGCGCCCGCCATCTTCGCCTGCTCCTCGCGCGCTTGCAATAAATTGCCCACGCCATCGACCAGAATGAAGGTAGCGATGCCAAGCACGGCGGCGGTCAAAAAAGTCAGCGCTTCTTCTGGTTCCAGCTGGCTGGAAATGACGACAACGCCAAGCAAGACCGTGACGATTTCAATCGCAGGCAGTGCCGCAAACCGCGCCAGCTTTTTCTCTACAAGATCAATCCAGTGCAGGTCCTTTTCCTCGTCGAAGAAAAACCCCAGTCCGACCATTGTCAGAAAGGCTCCGCCAAATCCGGCGATGCCGGTGTGAGCCGAGGATACCAGTTGTTCGTATCTAACCGGATCTGCCAGCGACAGCCGCACCGCCTCAAACGGTCCGATGCGCGCGGCAATGGCAACGATCGCCAGCGGGAAGGCGACGTACATGCCGTAAACCGCGAACACCATGCCCCAGGTGAGAAAGCGCTTGCGCCAAAGCTCATCCATATCCTTGAGGATCTTGGCATTGACCACGGCGTTATCGAAGCTGAGCGA
>JANLOZ010000251.1:0-5577 GCA_031366845.1 Novosphingobium sp.
CTTCGACAAGCTCAGCATGGACGGACTTGGGGCGGTCCGGAGCCTTATTTTACCCCATTGAAGCATTCACAATGTGGCGCGGCCAGCGGCGCGGCGCAAGCAGGAGGACGTCAATCCGCAGATCTTCGCCCGGTTTCTGCCATCGATGGGCGATAGCTTCGGCGGCGGCGATTACCCGGCGCAGGCGGTATTCATCGATTGCCAGCGCCAATTCCGCCTCAGTTTTGCGCCACTTGACCTCGATGAAGGCGAGCGTGTGCCCGCGCCGCGCGACCAGATCGATTTCCCCGCGCGGTGTTTTTACCCGCTTGGCCAATATGCGCCATCCCTTGAGGCGGAGGAACCATGCGGCGAGAATTTCCCCGCGCCGCCCCTGTGCCTCGCGTTCGGCCCTAGTCTGCTTTTGGGGGCTGCTCACTTCAGCGCCATCGCACGGGCATAGAGCACTTTGCGATCAAGCCCGGTGGCTTTTGCCACCTGACCGGCGGCTTGCGAAGGTTTGTCCGTTGCGAGGGCAGCGAGGAGCAGTGCGTCGAGGTCAAACACTTGCGGCGCAACCCCGGCAACCGGAGGCGCAATGACCAGCACAATCTCTCCCTTGGGCGGATGCGCGGCGTAATGCGCTGCAAGCTCACCTGCAGTGCCCGTGCGGCATTCCTCAAACCGCTTGGTCAATTCACGCGCCACCGCAATCTCGCGGCCCGGCAGCGTTTCACCAATTGCGGTCAGTGCAGCCCCAAGTCGGGGGGCAGTTTCATAGAACACCAGCGTCGCACGAACGCTTGCCAATTCCTCTAAAGCCGCCTTGCGCGCCTTGGCCTTGCTCGGCAGGAACCCCGCGAACAAAAACCGGTCACTCGGCAGGCCCGCCAGCGTCAGCGCAACGATGGCCGCGCTTGGCCCCGGCAGACTGGTCACGGCAATTCCGCGCGCCCGCGCCGCAACCACCAGCCGGAAACCGGGATCAGAAATCAGCGGCGTGCCGGCGTCGCTGGTCAGCGCAATCGGCCCCTGTGCGGCGAGATCGAGCAGATGGTCGCGCGTCGCATCGCTCGCGTGATCGTCATAGCGGATCAGCTTTTGCTTGAAGCCAAGGTGATTCAACAATTTGCCGGTTACACGCGTATCTTCACATGCTACCGCCGTTACGGCACGCAGCGTCTCTATCGCGCGCAGCGTGATGTCGCCAAGATTGCCAATCGGCGTTGCAACAATGTAAAGACCCGGAGAGAGCGGCGCGTTCATCGCAGCGCTCAATGGACCGCCCGAGGGAGAGCGGCAAGCTATGTTCGACACGAAGCTTAACCGGCGCGGTTTACTGGCCTTTGCCAGCGTGGCTCTGCTCGCCGGCTGTCAGGCTGCGCCCAAGAAGCCTCGCTACACCCCGCCGCCGCCGGAAAGGCCCGCCGCTTCAACGCTCCCGGCCGATCAAATGCGCCACCGCGTTGCCTTGCTGGTGCCGATGAGCGGTCCCAATGGCGCGGTTGGTCAGGCGCTGGCCAATGGTACGACGATGGCGCTGCTCGATACCAATGCCTCCAACCTGCGAATCACCACCTATGACACCGCGACCGGCCCTGCTGCCGCGGCCAGCCGCGCGATTGCAGATGGCAACATGCTGATCCTTGGGCCCTTACTTGGTGATGATGTGTCCGCCGTTGCGCGCGTGGCGCGCCCTGCCCGCGTGCCGATCATCTCGTTTTCGAACGATGGCGCGGTGGCCGGGCACGATGTGTTCATCATGGGCACGCTGCCCAGCCAATCGATAACCCGCACGGTTGAATTTGCGCGTTCCAAGGGGGCAAAACGCTTCGCCGCGCTGATCCCCGAGGGCGAATATGGCTTACGCGCCAATGCCGCGTTCAGCAGCGCGGTGGCCGAGGCTGGCGGCGCTGTAGTCTCCACTTTGACTTATTCGCGCAGCAACACCTCGATCATCAGCGCTGCCCAGCGCCTGAAGGCCAAGGGCGGGTTCGATGCTGTGCTGATCGCCGACAGCGGACGCTTTGCGCTGCTCGCCGCACCGCAATTGCGCAGCGCCGCTGCCGTCCCTGCGCGCCTGCTCGGGACCGAATTGTGGAGCGGGGACAGCGCTGCCCGAACCAGCCCGCTGCTGCGCGGTGCGTGGTATTCAGCGCTCGCCGATGGCCGGTTTGCGCGCTATTCTGAAAGTTACAAGGCGCGGTACGGCGTGGCACCTTTCCGCATTTCGACGCTGGGATACGATTCGGTGCTTCTCACCCTGCGCATCGCGCGCGATTGGCGGCCCGGCGCTCTGTTCCCCACCTCTCGGCTTTATGATCCGCAAGGTTTCCTCGGCGTCGATGGACCGCTTCGCTTCGGCCAGAACGGTGTCGTTCAACGCGCGTTTGAAGTGGTGGAACTGCGCGCAGCCGGCAAAGCTGTGGTGAGCGCGGCGCCGACCGGGTTTGGCGAATAGCGCGCGCCCAGCCTGACGATAAGTCCCCCGCCCCCTTGCGCGCCGATTCCTCTGCGTCGTAAGCGCATCAGCCTATGTCAGATGACCTCTTCGCCGCCCTGCCCCAGCCTGCCGCCGGTGAAACCTATGATGGTTCCGCGATCGAGGTGCTTGAGGGGCTCGAACCCGTCCGCCGCCGGCCGGGAATGTATATCGGCGGGATCGATGAACGCGCGCTTCACCACCTCGCCGCTGAAGTGCTCGACAATGCGATGGACGAGGCTGTCGCCGGCCACGCCAACCGGATCGAAGTGACGCTTGAGGAAGAAGCCGGATCTGCCGGGCGCCTGACCATCACCGATAACGGCCGCGGCATTCCTGTCGATGAGCACCCCAAATATCCCGGCAAATCAGCGCTGGAGGTAATTCTCACCACGCTGCATTCGGGCGGCAAGTTCAGCGGCAAGGCCTATGCCACCAGCGGCGGCCTGCACGGTGTGGGTGTCTCGGTCGTCAACGCGCTCTCCAGCCTGACGCGGATCGAAGTCGCCCGCAACAAGGCGCTTTATGCGCAGGAATTCTCGCGCGGCGCACCCACGGGGCCGCTGCAAAGGCTCGGCGGAACACCCAACCGGCGCGGTACGTCGGTCACCTTCATTCCCGATACCGAAATCTTTGGCGAAGATGCCAGGTTCAAACCTGCCCGCCTGTTCAAACTCGCCCGTTCCAAAGCCTATCTGTTCGCCGGCGTAGAAATCCGCTGGAAATGCGCAAGCAGCCTTTCCAGCGATGATGTCCCCGCCGAAGCCGTGTTCCAGTTCCCCGGCGGGCTCGCTGACCACCTCCGGGAACAGATCGGTGAGCGGGACTGCGTCACAAGCCAGTTCTTCTCCGGCATTCAGGATTTTCCCGGAGATGAGCAGGGCCGCGTCGAATGGGCAATCGCCTGGCCACTTTGGTCTGATGGAGCCTATTCGTGGTATTGCAACACTATCCCCACCCCCGATGGCGGCACGCATGAGGCAGGGCTTCGGGCGGCGCTGACCAAGGGCGTCCGCGCCTTCGCTGATCTGATCGGCCAGAAAAAAGCCAAGGACATCGCGCCCGAGGATGTTTTCACTGGCTGCGAGTCCATGCTCTCGGTTTTCATCCGCGAACCGCAGTTTCAAAGCCAGACCAAGGACCGTCTGACCTCGCCCGAAGCCGCGCGCATGGTTGAAAATGCCGTGCGTGATCACTTCGACCACTTCCTCAGCGATAATCTGGAACGCGGCAAGGCGTTGCTTGGCCATGTGCTCGAACGCATGGACGAACGCCTGCGCCGCAAGGCAGAGCGCGAGGTCAAACGCAAGACCGCGACCAACGCCAAACGCCTCCGCCTCCCCGGCAAGCTCACCGATTGCTCGGGCGAGGGCAGCGGCGAAACCGAACTGTTCATCGTCGAGGGAGACAGCGCAGGCGGCAGCGCCAAGATGGCGCGCAACCGCAAGACCCAGGCGATCCTGCCAATCCGCGGCAAGATCCTCAATGTCGCCAGCGCCACCGCTGACAAGATCCGCGCCAACAGCGAAATCGCTGACCTTGGCCTCGCGCTCGGCTGCGGCTTCCGCAAGGACTGCAACGCCGACAACCTGCGCTATGACCGCGTCATCATCATGACCGACGCTGACGTCGACGGCGCCCACATCGCCACCCTGCTGATGACCTTCTTCTTTCAGGAAATGCCGGAGATTGTCCGGCGCGGGCACCTCTATCTGGCGCAACCCCCGCTCTACCGCCTGACCTGCGGCAAAGAAAGCGCCTATGCCCGCGACGAAGCCCACCGGGCGGAGCTGGAGGCCGGGCAGTTCAAGGGCAGGAAGGTGGACGTGGGGCGGTTCAAGGGGCTGGGCGAAATGAACCCCGGCCAGCTGCGCGAGACGACAATGGACCCTAAATCGCGCGGGCTTCTGCGGATCACTCTACCGCCCGAATATGAAGGCCGGGCTGCGGTGAAGGATCTGGTCGACCGGCTGATGGGCCGCGATCCGGCGCAGCGGTTCATGTTCATCCAGAACCGCGCGGGGGATGTGGATCGGGGGATGATTGATGCTTGATCGGCTTGTTGCAATCACGTTGGCCTGTGCGGCAGTTCCATGCTGGGCAGAACCACCGGGGCAGCATGAGCCATCCGTGGAATGCGGAACCGGCCAGACTCCAGTTCCGGCAGAAAAGGCAATTCCCGACTGCACCCATCTGATCGAGGCTGGAGGGGCTGTGCCAAAAGTCTTGGCCGGATATTACGAAACGCGCGGGTCGGCCCATCGATTTCTTGGACACTTGATGGACGCGCTCAGCGACTATGATGCAGCATTGCGCATTGCTCCGACTGACTATTACGCACTGATGGGCCGGGGTTTGACCCTTACCGCCATAGGCGACATTACGGCTGCATTATCCACGTACAACAAGCTGATAACGCTCAATCCCTCCGCAGAATTTCCCCTTCACAATCGGGGCAACATCTACATCGAGCAGAAGCGGTACACACTGGCCATGCGCGATTTCAACCGCATGATTGCGCTGAACCCAGAGAGTTATGAAGGCTACAATGCCCGCGCGTGGCTGCGGTTGATCCTCAAGCAGTATCCCGAAGCACTGACAGACTGTGACGCTGCACTGAAGGCATTTTCAGGTTATGATGCAGCACTCGACACAAGAGGACTCACCCACCTGCTGATGAAGGAATATGATCAGGCAATCGCCGATTTCAATGCGGCCTTGGCAATAGATTCTCAGATTGCTTCCAGCCTCTATGCACGTGGAATTGCTAAGAATCTGAAAAGTGGCGCCCACGCCAGCGGAGCCGCAGACATAGCCGCTGCCAAACAGATCGATGATAATGTTGCTCAAGGATTCGCGATTTTCGGGTTGGCAGCGGAATAAACGATCCAACCTCTCTCCAACCCCGGCCATGCTGAGCCTGTCGAAGCATCGTCCTAGTACTTGCGATAACGCGCGTGGGCACGAGAAAAAACAGCCCTTCGACAAGCTCAGGAGGAACGGGCTTAGAGCGGCGTGCGGTATATCTGACCCACCCTGATGGAGCCGATTTTGGCCCAGTTCAAGGAGCGAGGAAGGAGCCATGCCATAGCATAGTGACTGACGAGCGACGCGGA
>JANLOZ010000263.1:0-6805 GCA_031366845.1 Novosphingobium sp.
TGCTGCTGCGGATGCGGCGCGGCGCGAGCGGCGCCAGCGGCGACCGGGGGGGGTGGGGGTGATGCTATGCGCGCAGAACCTGTCGCTGGCCGGGCGTCTTGATGGCGTGACGCTCAATCTGCGCCCCGGCGCGGTAACCGCGATCTGCGGGCCGAACGGTGCGGGTAAATCGACCCTGCTTTCCTGTCTCGCGGGCCTGCTCGTGCCCGATGCCGGGCAGGTCTCCCTTGACGATGCCCCGCTTGCGTCATTCCCCGCCCATCGACGCGCCCGGAAAATCGGCTATCTGCCGCAATCGGGCGAAATCGCCTGGGATGTCAGCGTTGAAACGCTGGTCGGGCTCGGCCGCCTGCCGAGGCCGGGCGATGGCGGGGCGGCAATTGATGCGGCGCTGGGCGCGATGGACCTTGGCCACTTGCGCGCCCGACCCGTCTCGCGCCTGTCTGGCGGTGAGCGCGCGCGGGTCTTGCTCGCGCGGGTGCTGGCGGGGGAGCCCGAATGGCTGCTCGCCGATGAACCGCTGGCGATGCTCGATCTGTCGCACGCGCAGGCGCTGCTCGCGCGGCTTCGTGCAGAGACTCAGGCAGGCCGCGGGGTAGCAGTCGTGCTGCATGATCTTGCGGCGGCGATGAACTGTGCGGACCGGGTGGTGCTGCTGGATGGCGGCAAAGTCGTCGCCGATGGACCGCCCGCGCAGGCGCTCACCGAGGCCGTTCTTTCCGATGTGTGGCGGGTGCAGGCCCGCTGGATCGGCGAGCCCGGCGCGCGAGCCCTGGCGATTTCGCGCCCCGGTTGACCGCCCAAGCGATGCGCTTGCTGCTTGCGCGGGCATGTTGCAATGCGGCATTCTCAACGCGCGAACTTCTCATCGCGCGAACAAGGAAACCGCCCGATGCCATCAGCGATAGATCAGGTGCTGGGAAGCCGCTTTGGCCGCTTGCTCGAACGCGTTGGCTTTGCCCCGCGCGGCGGGCGGGCGGCGCAGGCGGCGCAGTCGCGGTTGCTCGATCTGGTGGAGACGCTGCTTTCGGTGCGCGGCAAGGCATCGGGGGCCTCGCTCGCCTCAGCATTCTTCGCGCTTTATGAAGCGAGTTCGATCGAGGAGCGGCGCGCATTCCTTTCTGATCTGCGCGCGCGTTTCCCGCGCGATGGCGCGGCGATCGATGTGGCAATTGCCGGCTGGCAGATGAGCCCCGATGAAAACACCGCGCGCGCGCTGCATCAGGCGGCCGAATCGCGCTGTCAGAAGCTGATCCGCCTGCTCAACCTGGCCCCCGGCGGCACCCGGCGGCTGATCCACATGCGCGCTGATCTGCTGTCAGGCGGCGCGCTCAATCGCGCCGAAACCGCGCTCGATGCGGATTTCGAACACGTGTTCGCTTCGTGGTTCAACGCCGGCTTCCTTGAGCTGCGGCGGATTGACTGGAGCACGTCGGCCGCCGTGCTCGAACGGGTGATCGCCTATGAGGCGGTGCATTCGATCGACTCGTGGGACGATCTGCGCGCCCGGGTCGAGCCGCCAGACCGGCGCTGTTACGCTTTTTTCCACCCGCAAATGCCCGACGACCCGCTGATTTTCGTCGAGGTTGCGCTCACCAGCAAACTGCCCAGCGCCATCGGCAGCATTATCGATGAAGGCCGCAGGCTGCTCGATCCACGCAAGGCCAGCCATGCGATTTTCTATTCGATATCGAACTGCCAGCAGGGCCTCAAAGGCGTGCCTTTCGGCAATTATCTGATCAAGCAGGTCGCCGAATTGCTGTGCAGCGAACTGCCGCAGCTTTCGACCTTTGCCACGCTGTCGCCGGTGCCGGGATTTGCCCGCTGGCTGGCGGGTGAAGGCGGGGCTGATGGGCAAGACCTGCGCGCCCAGGCCGCGCGCTATCTTGTCAAAGGCCGCGGGGCGAAAGGTGGTCCGCTCGATTCGGTCGCGCGCTTCCACCTCGGCAACGGTGCGCGGCTGGAGGCGGTGAACGCCGATGCCGATCCTTCGCCAAAGGGCATCAGGCAATCGCACGGCATCATGGTCAACTATGTCTATGATCTGGGACGGATCGAAGAAAACCTGCTGTCGATGTCGGAGCTGGATACGATAGTCTGCTCAAAAGCGGTGGCTGGCCTGGTGCGTGAGGCGAAGGCGCCACGATAAAAGCCGGTCGCGCCCGGGGCGCGGAAACTTTCTCGTCACACCGGGTGGCAAATTCGCCTAGACACCTTGGCCAGAGATTAGGGAACGCGGCAGGAGAGTTGAGTCGTGGAATTCGCCAGCATCGATCTAAACGCCCTGCTGCCGTTCATCGCCGTCGGCTTTGCCGCGCAGTTGATCGACGGGGCGCTGGGAATGGCGTTTGGGGTGATTTGCAACACCTTGCTGGTCGGCGTGCTCGGTGTTCCGCCGGCATTGGCATCGCAGCGCGTCCACCTCGTCGAATGCTTCACCACCGCAACCTCGGGGCTGAGCCACCTGTTGCACCGCAACGTTGACGGGCGCCTGTTCGTTCGGCTGCTGGTGCCCGGCGTGATTGGCGGTGTGCTCGGGGCCTATGTGCTCACCGCGCTCGATGCCAGCGTGGTCAAGCCGTTCGTGCTGACTTACCTCACAGGTATCGGCGTCTATCTGCTGGTTCGCGGGATCATGTATCCGCCAAGAATCCGGGAGGCCAGGTCCATCGCGCCATTGGGATTTGTCGGCGGATTTCTGGATGCTGCGGGCGGGGGCGGCTGGGGGCCGGTTGTCACCTCAAACTTGCTCATTCAGGGCGCTGATCCGCGCAAGGTCGTCGGCACGGTAAGCGCGGTGGAATTCTTTCTGACCGTTACGGTTTCGCTGGCCTTCATCTACAGGCTTGGTTTCGCTGACCTGGCGGGGGCAACACTGGGCCTTCTGATCGGCGGTTTGATCGCCGCCCCGATCGGGGCCTGGGCGGCCAAGCGAATTCCCGCCAAGGCCATGTTGATCATGGTCGGCGTGGTGCTTACTCTGACCAGCGCTTACGGCGTTTATCGCGCTTGGGGTTGAGGCAAGCTCACCCCACAATCCCGCCTGCCGCCAGCACCGCCAGCGTCAGAATATCGGGTGCCAGCGCGGTCATCGGCGCGATCTGCACCGGCTTTTCCATACCCACCAGCATCGGCCCGATCATCGCATTGCCGCCGAGTTCGCGCAGCAGTTTGGCCGAGATATTGGCCGATTGCAGCCCCGGCATGATCAGCACATTGGCCGGCGCAGAAAGGCGGCTGAACGGATAGTTCGCCATAACCTTGGGGTTGAGCGCCGCGTCGGGCGCCATTTCGCCCTCATATTCAAAGTTCGCGCCGCGCTCGTCGAGAATCGTCACCGCGTCGCGCAGGTTTTCCAGCCACTTGCCCGGCGGATTGCCATAGGTCGAATAGGACAGGAACGCGACGCGCGGTTCGTGCCCGAGCCGCCGCGCCACGGCAGCGGTTTCGGTGGCGATATGGGCGAGGTCCTCGGCAGAGGGACGCTCGTTGATCGTCGTATCGGCAAGGAACACGGTAACGTTTTTGCCGATCATCATGTGGATGCCGAACGGCACCTGATCGGGCTTGGGATCGATCACCTGCCGCACTTCGCGCATCGTCTGGGCAAAAGGCCGGGTGAAGCCCGAAATCATCGCGTCACCATGGCCGAGTGCCAGCAGCGCCGAGGCAAAAACGTTGCGGTCCTGATTGACCATGCGTTTGACGTCTCGTTCAAGGAACCCGCGCCGCTGCAGCCGCTGATAAAGATGCTCGACCATCGCCCCGATGTGCGGCGAGCTGGCGGATGAATGCACCTCATAGCTGTAGGGATCGCTGACCCCCAGCGCCACCAGCTGATCGCGCACCGCCTGCTCGCGGCCGACGAGCACCGGGGTGCCATAGCCAAAATCGCGAAACTGGATCGCCGCGCGCAGCACCACGTCCTGCTCGGCCTCGGCAAAGATCACCCGCTTGGGGTTGGCCTTGACCTTTTCATAGACCTGCGTGAGCACCGATGTCGTCGGGTTGAGCCGCGCCTTCAGGCTGGTGCGATAGGCGTCAAAATCCTCGATCGGCTTTTGCGCCACGCCCGAATCCATCGCCGCCTTGGCAACGGCAGAGCTCACCACCTCCATCAACCGCGGATCAAACGGCGCGGGGATGATGTAGTCCGGCCCGAACTGGTGGCTTTTGCCGTAAGCCGCCGCAACTTCCTCGGGCACCTGCTCGCGCGCCAGCTCGGCAATCGCGCGGGCCGCCGCAATCTTCATTTCCTCGTTGATCGCGGTTGCCCGCACATCGAGCGCGCCGCGGAAAATGAACGGGAAGCCCAGCACATTGTTGACCTGATTGGGATAGTCAGACCGCCCGGTGGCGACGATGGCATCGGGGCGCACGGCATGGGCATCAGGCGGGGTGATCTCAGGATCGGGATTGGCCATGGCGAAGATGATCGGATCCTTGGCCATGGACTTCACCATGTCCTGACTGAACGCGCCCGCGACGGAAAGCCCTAAAGCAACATCGGCCCCGACCATCGCATCGGCCAGCGTGCGATCCTCGGTGGCAATCGCGTGGGCAGACTTGAACTGGTCAATCCCGGCGCGGCCCTGATAGATCACGCCCTTGCTGTCACAGACGGTGACATGGTCATGCTTCACGCCCATTGATTTTATCAGCGCGGTGCAGGCCAGCGCCGATGCGCCCGCGCCGTTGACCACCACCTTGATGTCTTTCAGCGCGCGTCCGGTGATGTGGCAGGCGTTGATGAGACCAGCGGCGGCGATGATCGCGGTGCCGTGCTGATCATCATGCATCACTGGTATCTTCATGCGTTCGCGCAGGGCCTGCTCGATGATGAAGCATTCGGGTGCCTTGATATCTTCAAGGTTGATCCCGCCAAAGGTCGGCTCCATCAGCGCCACCGCTTCGATGAACTTGTCAGGGTCTTCGGTATCGAGTTCGATATCGATCGAATCAACGTCGGCGAAGCGCTTGAACAGCACCGCCTTGCCTTCCATCACCGGCTTCGATGCCAGCGCGCCCAGATTGCCGAGGCCAAGGATCGCGGTGCCATTGGTGATAACCGCCACCAGATTGCCGCGCGCGGTATATTCGAACGCGGCCTGCGGATCGCGGGCAATCTCGAGCACCGGCACGGCCACGCCCGGCGAATAGGCAAGGCTCAGGTCGCGCTGCGTCGCCATCGGTTTAGACGCGATGATCTCGATTTTGCCCGGGCGGATGGTGCTGTGATAGAACAGTGCCTCGCGCTCGGTGAACTTGACGTTGCTCTCAGCCGTGGGGATTTCGTCGGGCAAGCGAATTCTCCTGTGCCCCTGGGGCAAGTTCCGTTCAAAAACTCCGCTCCCCTGAGCTTGTCGAAGGGCCGTCCTTCTTTTTGAGGACAGGCGTGCCGCGCGAATAGCAAAGCAGCCCTTCGACAAGCTCAGGGTAGGCGGGTAGGGGGTTTAGACCCCAATCATTGTGCGCCGTAACCAATGTCGGCGCGACGCGATAGGGGGAAGCGGGCGTTCGGACCTTTATCGCTGCCGGAATGGCTGGGTTTTATGGCCATTGACAACTGCACGGCATAGGTTTAGCTATAACTAATCTTAAGATCACGAATCCATTTGTGAGCTCGCTACTTGCTAAAACAACTCGGCAAGGAGGTAAAAGGATGTTGTGTCTGAACCGAACCGGCAGCCCTGTGCTGCCGATGGAGAGATGGCATGATACGTTCTCAACGCTTGGCGTTTTTCCTTGCCGAATTGGCGCATGCCCCCGCAGCGCATGATGTAGCTTCTGCCCGCGCGTTGCTGGCGAATATATTGAACCGGATCGAAGACGCGCACTCGGGCGCGCCAAACGATCCAAAGAAT
This sequence comes from Novosphingobium sp., assembly GCA_031366845.1. Classification (GTDB taxonomy): domain Bacteria; phylum Pseudomonadota; class Alphaproteobacteria; order Sphingomonadales; family Sphingomonadaceae; genus Novosphingobium. Next base: position 5,865 of record JANLOZ010000263.1, read on the forward strand.
TGGAAAACGGATGGCCGCATTTATCCACCTGAGGACGATTTCGAACGTGCTAGTCCATTACCGGACACGAAGTTGTTCTACAGCAAGGCGCACCGCATCTGGTTCGCAGCCAATGGTGCGATCCGTATCGAGGTTCGCGGCGGGGCCGATAGCGGCCGCGTCATACTCGACAAGCCCGGAGCCGATGGCGGCTTGTGCCCGTGATCGAAATGGAATGGTGCAGTGAACGGTTTCGAACATTTGGTTAAAAATCTTAGGCACCGTTTGGCGGACGTTGCAGACTTGGAGTTAGAAGTTAGCGCCCCTGCTCGCACAAATGGTGTGTGGTTTGTCACGCTTCAGGCAAAGGACGGTTATTCAGTCGAGGCGACATGGAGCCGCCACCGCGGCTTCAGCGTGGACGCGGGCTATAACTTTGGCTTGTTCGACGCACCGCATGAAAGTTATGGCATCTGGGAGGATACGGCTGATCGCATGATCTCCTTGTGGAAAGCGCGCGAAGCCACAAATCCGGACCTCCCCGTCCCAATCGCCGACCTGCGTAAGCAACGTGGTCAGTTGCAAATGGAGGTTGCCGCGCAGATGGGTATCACCAAGGGCGGCCTCGCCCAGATCGAAGCCAGCGCCAACGAGGGCAAGGTGCAGGTCGATACGCTGGGCAGGCTGGTGGCGGCCATGGGCGGGAGGCTGGTGATTTCGGCGGCTTTCCCGGATGGCACCGAACGCAAGGTTGCGGTTGGCCGCTAACGCACTTGCACGGACCGGGGGCAATTCCCGCAAACCCTTGTCGAATCGTTCCAACTGCCTTTAACGCTCGCAGAATGGATACCCCTGCCACCCCGATGATGGCGCAGTACTTTGCGTTGAAGGCACAGGCCGAAGGCTGCCTGCTGTTCTACCGCATGGGGGACTTTTTTGAACTGTTCTTTGATGACGCGAAG
>JANLOZ010000283.1:0-5357 GCA_031366845.1 Novosphingobium sp.
CCCGGCGAGAGCGAGACGATCAACCAGGCGGTGCTCGACGTGCCCAAATCGGCCAGGGTTGCCGAAGTGGGCTGGAAGCCGGGTTGAGGGTTATTGTGCGCTTGTGCGCTTGCGCAGAAAGTCGGCACCAGCCCGCTCCCCCGCCCGGCCACCCTATAATAGGATAACCTATGGGTGGCCGGGCGGGGGTGCGGGCCGGTACCGACTTGCGCGCAAGCGCACAACAACCCTCAACCCGGCTTCCAGCCCACTTCGGCAACCCTGGCCGATTTGGGCACGTCGAGCACCGCCTGGTTGATCGTCTCGCTCTCGCCGGGGTTGAGCTGGCGTTTGGGGGCGATCACCTCGAGCGAATAGACGATGCGTTCGCTGGCATCGCGCAGCACGATCAGGATCGGCGGCACGGTGCGGCGCTGGGTGCCGATGTTGGTCACCTTGCCGCTCGCGCCGAAGAATTCGGTGCCGTTGGGCAGCGTGCGCCGATCAAGCCGGTTGGGCGGGAAATCGAGTTGAAGGTCAGCCTGCCCTTCAGCAAAGGTCTGGCTGGCGAAGGGTGCCCAATCGGGCAGGCCGTACCATATCACCGCGCCGATTGATCCGATCACCAGAGCGGCGAAGATCGCAGCGGCATAGGTGTAGATCCGCAGCATATTGCGGCGCGGTTTGAACAGCGGTTCGTGCTCGAAGCTTGAGCGGGTGTACTCGGTATCGTCATAGGTGGCAGCCGCGCTTGGCGCGGTTACGGTTTCGGCGAGCGGCGGCGGGCTCTCATCCTGATCCGCCGGTTGCTGATATGCCGGTTGCTGATATACCGGGGGGGCTTCGATCGCTGCCGCTTCTGCGCGCGCGGCTTCGGCTGCCGGATCGACGAGTTCCGGTGTCGGCTCTGGCGGAGCGTAAACAGGCGGCGGCACTGGGGCTTGCGCGGGCGGCAGATCGAGCATCGGAATGACCGGCCCTTCCTGAAACCACGAATGGCGGCATTTGGCGCAGCGGACGGTGCGTCCATCGACGCCAACCGCACTGTCGGGCACGACATAGCGCGTCTTGCAGGCCGGGCAGCTGATGATCATGGCCTTGGTATTGCATCGCAATGGTTTGCGCGACAAGAGGGAGCGCCGTGTTTCCCGTGCATGATGCGGCATTCGGGGCCTTTTTTCCACATGGGGGGGGCCTTTTTTCCACATGGGATCGCCGCTATAGCCCCGCGAGAAATGATATTGACCCCGACCAAGGACACAGCTCAGATGAATTTGCTGCCATGAACGGTGCGGGCAGCGGAGAAATCGTTCAGTTCGATAACGTTGGGCTGCGCTACGGCACAGACCGGGAAGTGCTGAGCGATGTATCGTTCACACTTTACCCCGGCTCGTTTTATTTCCTCACCGGGGCGAGCGGCGCGGGCAAGACCTCGCTGCTCAAGCTGCTTTATCTGTCGCAGCGGCCATCGCGCGGTGGCATCCGCATTTTCGGAACTGACGCCATCACCATGCCGCGCGAAAGGCTGCCGGCATTGCGGCGGCGTCTGGGCGTTGTCTTTCAGGAATTCCGGCTCGTGCCCCACCTGTCTGCCTTTGACAATGTTGCGCTGCCCCTGCGGGTGGCGGGGTTTGCCGAGAGCGAAATCGCGCGGCCGGTGGCCGATATGCTCGAATGGGTGGGCTTGGGCGACCGGCTCCACGCGCGCCCGGCGACGCTTTCGGGCGGGGAACAACAGCGCGTTGCCATCGCCCGCGCGGTGATCGGCCGCCCGCAATTGCTCGTCGCCGATGAGCCGACGGGTAACGTCGATCCCGAAATGGCGGTCAAGTTGCTGCGATTGTTTGAAGCGCTCAACCGGCTGGGAACCACCGTGGTGGTGGCCACCCACGATGTGCAACTGCTCAAGAAGGTGCCCGACAACCTGATCATGCGGCTCGACAAGGGGCGGCTATCTGACCCCACTGGCGCTCTCAAATATCCGCCGCGCCGGACCGGGGTGCCCGCATGAAGGGCCCGCTCAGGCTGTTCCCGCTTGCTTCGCGCAGCCTTAGCGGCGGCTCGCAAGCTGAACTGTTGCCGCAAGCGCGCATGTCTGGTCCGATCCCCTGGGTGATCGCGATTATGGTAATGCTGATGGTGATTGCGGTGGGCGGCGGGCTGGCGCTGCGCAATGTCGCGCAGGTGGCTACGGCGGAACTGGCTGGCGGCATTACCGTGCAGGTGATCGAGGCGCGGCCCGAAGTGCGCGATGCCGAAGCGCAGAAGGTCGCGGCGATCCTGCGCGGGGTCGCGGGCGTTTCGGATGTCACGCCGGTGGCGCAGGCCGAAGTCGATGCGCTGGTTGAACCCTGGCTCGGTTCAGGCATCGAAGGCGGCGATATTCCGGTGCCGGCAATGGTTGATGCGCGGGTGTCGGGGACCTTGACCGCAGAACGGCTGGAGGCAATCCGCACCGCGCTTCGCGCCGCCGTGCCCGCGGCCCGCGTCGATGCGCAGTCGAGCTGGCTGGGGCCGGTGTTCGGCGCGATATCCTCGCTGCTGTGGCTGGCGCTGGCGCTGGTGCTGCTGCTGGGCATGGCAACCGCAGCAGCAGTGCTGCTGGCAACCCGCACCGCGCTCGGATCGAACCGCGAAACGATCGAGATCATCCACCTGCTCGGCGGCACCGACCAGCAGATCGCCCGGATATTTCAGCGCTCGACCGCTGTTGCTGCTGCCGAGGGCGGGGTTGCCGGTCTGGCAGCCGCGGTGGTGGTGATCGTGCTGATCGGGCGACGGTTTGCCGGGCTGGGTTCAGGCATGGCGAGCAGCGGTGCGCTCGGCTGGAGCGACTGGCTGGTCGTCGCGATGGTGCCGATTGCTGGCCTCGCACTGGCGATGGTCACCGCACGGTGGACCGTGCTGCGCGCGCTTGAGCGGATGCTATGAGCCGCACCGCGCGACTGTCCGCCGCAGTGGTGCTCGGCTATCTGTTCGGCTTCCTGTGGTTTGTCTTTGCCATGCCGCGACCTGCCGGTAGCCAGAAAACCGACGCCATTGTCGTGCTGACCGGCGGTGAGGGGCGGATCGACCGCGCGATTGCCATGCTGCGCCAGGGGCGCGCGCCCCGGCTGTTCGTCGCGGGGGTCGATAAAAAGGTGCGCCCCAGCGAATTCGCCGCGCAACACCGCGAGTCGGCCAGCCTTATGGGCTGCTGCATCGTTCTCGATTTCAAATCGATCGACACGGTGAGCAATGCCAGCGAGGCGGCGTTCTGGATTGCCACCGCGCGGGTGCACTCGGTGCGGCTGGTGACCAGCGACTGGCATATGCGCCGCGCCGCGCTTGAACTGGCGCGGGTAGCCCCGGCCAGCCTTGTGATCATTGAAGACGCAGTGCCGAGCCATCCCAGTTTCGAAATCCTCGTGCTCGAATATAACAAGCTGCTCGCCCGCGCGGTGGGGGTGGGTGCCGGATGAAGCCCGCCTCGCCCGGCGACATTCTGCGCAGTCTAGCGTTCTATATGCTGTTCTATGGCGGTTCGATTTGCCTCGCCTTGCTCTCCGCGCCATTGCCGCTGGTGGGGCCGAAGTGGGCGGTGACCTTGTCGCACTGGTGGACACGCTGGCAGCGCTGGCTGGTGCGCAATGTTCTTTCCATCGAAGTGCGGATCGAAGGGCCGGTGCCGAGCGGGGCGGTGCTGGTTGTGGGCAAACACGAATCGATGTTCGAGGCGATTGATCTGCCGTGCTTGCTGCACATGCCGGTGCCATTTGCCAAGGTTGAACTGCTCGAGCTGCCGCTGTGGGGCCGGGTAGGCCGCGAATATGGCGTGGTGCCGGTCGAGCGCGACAAGGGCGCCAAGGCGCTGCGCTCGATGCTCGCTGCCGCATCGCATTTCGCCAATATGGGCCGCCCACTGGCGATCTTTCCCGAAGGAACCCGCGTACCGCACGGCGAGCGGCCTGCGCTGCAGGCGGGTTTTGCCGGGATCTACAAGTTGCTGGCGCTTCCGGTGGTGCCTTTCGCGGTCAATTCAGGCCCGCTATTCGCCGGGCGGTGGAAACGCCGCGGGGTGATAACCTATCGCTTCGGCGAAACCATTCCCCCCGGCCTGCCGCGCGCGGTGGCAGAGGCGCGGGTGCACGCAGCGATCAACGTGCTCAATCCCGAGGTGCAGACATGAGCGAGAAGCAAGAAAAGCGTGACCTGCTCTCGGTGCTCGGCCCCGGTCTCGTCACCGGCGCGGCGGATGATGATCCATCAGGCGTCGGCACCTACAGCCAGGTTGGCGCGCAGTTCGGCTATGGCATGGCCTGGACGATGTTCTTCGGCTTCCCGCTGCTGGCATCGATTCAGGCGATTTGTGCCCAGATCGGCGCGGTTACCGGGCGCGGGATCGCGCAGAATCTGCGCCGCCACTATCCACGCCCGGTGCTGCGCGCGGTGGTGCTGATGCTGGTGGTCGCCAATGTCATAAACCTCGGCGCGGACCTGGGCGCGATGGCCGAATCGCTGGCGCTGCTGCTGCCGGGGCCGTCGCTCGTCTATGTGCTGCTGTTCGGCGTGATCAGCGTCGTGCTCGAAGTCGGTATGAGCTACACCAGCTATTCGCGGGTGCTCAAATGGACGACGCTTTCGCTGTTTGCCTATGTCGGCGTGGTCTTTGTCAGCGACGTGCCGCTGGGCGAGGCGGTGCGCTCCACGCTGGTGCCGCAGTTCATCTTTGACAAGCCGCACGCCATGGCGCTGGTTGCAATTTTCGGCACGACGATCAGCCCCTACCTGTTCTTCTGGCAGGCGGCACAAGAGGTGGAGGAACAGCACCGGCGCCACACCAAGCCGCTCTGCGTCGCACCGAAAAAGGCCGGGCCGGAACTCAAACGCATCCGCACCGATACGCTGATCGGCATGGGCTTTTCGCACATTACCGCGCTGTTCATTATCGTCGCCACCGCCGCGACGCTCCATGCCCATGGCGTGACCCAGATCGACAGCGCCGCGCAGGCCGCCGAGGCGCTGCGACCAATCGCCGGCAATCTCGCTTTCGCCTTGTTCGCCGCTGGCATTATCGGCACCGGCTTGCTTGCGGTGCCGGTTCTGGCTGGTTCTGCGGCCTATGGCGTGAGCGAAACGTTCGGCTGGGTAGAAGGCCTCGACCGCAAACCGCGCGAGGCCAAGGCGTTCTACACGGTGATCGCGCTGGCGACTCTCGGCGGAGTGGCGCTAAATCTGACCGGCATGGACCCGATGCGCGCGCTCTATTGGGCGGCGGTGGTCAACGGCCTGCTCGCCCCACCCTTGATGGTGGTGACCATGCTGATCGCGCAGAACCCCAAGGCGATGGGGCACCTGACGATTTCCAAAAAGCTGGCGTTTGGCGGCTGGGTTTCAAC
>JANLOZ010000294.1:0-16855 GCA_031366845.1 Novosphingobium sp.
GCCATAGCCGCGACCATCATCGCCCACGCCGGGGCGCTCGATCTTGATCACATCCGCGCCGAGATCGCCCAGAATCTGTGCGCCGACCGGGGCGGCAAACACGCGCGACATATCGATCACGCGAATGCCGTCGAGGGCGCCTGGAGTGCTGGCTGTTGTGCTCATGGCACGGGTTCTAGCCATGCAGCGCCGTATCGCCAAGCCGGGGAGGGGGTGCCCGCGCGATACCGCTCTGGCGTTCTCGACGAAGGGCTGCGGCAGGACTATCGCTTGTGGCCTATTTCATGGGGCGGAGGCGGAAAAAATGAAGGTTGCAATTATCACCGGCGCGGGCAGCGGCATCGGCCTGGAAACCGCCAAGATGCTGGCGGCTGCAGGAACCGCCGTGGTCGGCGTCGGGCGCGACAGGGCCAAGCTGGCGACGCTAGAGGCGGCGATTGGCAATCCCGCGATGGTCGCCACCATATCCGCCGATGTCACTGCCCAAGATGCCCCCGCCAAAATCGTCGCGCTGGCGCTCGAACGGTTTGGGGGGATCGATTATCTGGTCAACAACGCCGGGGTTGGCAGCCCCAAGCCGGTGCACGAAGCGACCGACGGCGATTTTGATGGCATGATGGACATTATGCTCAAGGCCCCGTTCCGCCTGTGCCGTGAAGTTCTGCCGCACCTTGAAGCGGGGGCGAGCGTGGTCAACGTTACCTCCACCTTTGCGCATATCGGCGGACGGCGCGGCGGGGCTTACTCCGCGGCGAAGGGCGGGCTAAAGTCGCTCACCGAGCACATGGCCTGCGAATATGGCCCGCGCGGCATCCGTTCAAACTGCGTCGCGCCCGGCGTGACGATGACCGAAATGGTCGCGCACCGGTTTGATGACGAAGTGTTCAAACGCGCCAATGTTGAAACTACGCCATACCCGCGCCTCGCCAAGCCCGAAGATATCGCCAGCGTTATCGCCTTTCTGTGCTCGCCCGGCAGCGAGATGATCAACGGGCAGTCGATTGTCGTTGATGGCGGGTGGAATAATACCAAGTACCTGAGCCCCAGGGCGACTTCGACCAAGTGGGTGGATGCGGATTGAGCATGACCAAAGAGATCACCAAAATTATCATCGGCCTGAAACGCCGCCCCGGCATGAGTGTTGCCGAATTTCGCGATTATTATGAGAACATTCACACCAAAGTAGCGGGAAAATATACCCAGCCGGGAATGTGCTATTACGCGCGCCGCTACCTTGATGCCATGCCGCAGCTCGATAGCAAAGTGATCCACGAGCCCGAATTCGATGTCATAACCGAGCTATGGTACGATGACCCGAAGGCCGCCGAGGGGCTGATCTGGATGATAAGCAAGGGGAAGCTCCCCGCCGATGTTTTCGCCGATGAGCACGAGCTGTTCGACCGGCCAAAGACGCGTTATTTCCTGACGACGGAGTTTGAGACTGCGTTGGGGGCGGGTTTATAATCAACCTGAACGACCGCATCTGCCTTTTCCTTGGGTTCGCCCGCATGCACTCAACCCGCCCGATATTGTATAACGCCGCGCCGCCGGTCATGCGCCACCGGGGCTGGACGGCAAGACATTTTCCGCGCAGAGGCGGCGCTTTCCAGACTGTGCGAGGATGTGATGAGCTATACCCGTTTCCTGAAGCAGCAGTGCTATATCGACGGTAAATGGTGCGACGCTGACAGTGGCGGCACGCTCGATGTCAACGATCCCGGCAAGGGCACGGTGCTCGGCTCGGTGCCGAATATGGGCGCTGCCGAAACCGCGCGGGCTATCGATGCAGCGGAGGCCGCGCTTCCGGCATGGCGGGCGATGCTCGCAAGCGAACGCGCAAAGATCATGCGGCGGTTCTTTGATCTGATGATGGCCAATCAGGATGGACTGGGCGAACTTCTCAGCCGCGAACAGGGCAAACCATTTGCCGAGGCCAAGGGTGAAATCGCCTATTCGGCGAGCTTCATCGAATGGTTCGCCGAAGAAGGAAAGCGTGCCTATGGCGAGGTTGTGCCGACCTTTGCCGCCAATCGCCGGGTGGTAACAATCAAGCAGGGCATCGGTGTCGTCGCGGCAATTACGCCATGGAATTTCCCCAGCGCGATGATCGGTCGCAAGCTTGGCCCTGCGCTCGCCGCAGGCTGCACGATGGTGCTCAAGCCCGCATCGGCGACGCCATATTCGGCACTGGCACTGGCGGCGCTGGCAGAAGAGGCGGGTGTTCCAGCAGGCGTGTTCAACGTCGTCACCGGATCGGCGCGGGCAATCGGCGGTGCCCTGACCAGCAGCCCCAAGGTGCGCAAGATTACTTTCACTGGATCGACCGAAATTGGCGTGCAATTGCTGCGTGAATGCGCGGAAACGGTGAAAAAAGCCTCGATGGAACTCGGTGGCAACGCACCGTTTATCGTGTTTGACGATGCGGATATCGATGCGGCGGTTGAAGGCGCGATCGTGTCCAAGTTCCGCAATTGTGGGCAGACCTGTGTTTGCACCAACCGGTTTTACGTGCAGGATTCGGTCTATGATGAATTCGTCGCCAAGCTGGCGGCGAAGGCTGCGGCCATGCCGATTGGTTATGGTATGGACGCCGGCACGGTTATCGGCCCTCTGATCGATATGGCGGCGGTGGAAAAGACCGAGGAACACCTTGCCGATGCGCTTGCAGGCGGAGCGACGCTGCTCACAGGCGGCAAGCGCCACGCGTTGGGCGGCTCGTTCTTTGAGCCCACCGTAGTCGCCAATGTAAAGCCTGACATGAAGCTGGCGCGCGAGGAGACCTTCGGGCCGCTCGCGGGCGTGATCCGTTTCAAGGATGAGCCCGAGGCAATTGCACTCGCCAATGATACCGAGTTCGGCCTCGCCGCCTATTTCTACGCGCGCGACCTTGGCCGGGTATGGCGCGTGGCAGAAGCACTTGAATCGGGGATCGTCGGGATTAACACCGGGATCATCTCGACCGAAGTTGCGCCGTTTGGCGGGGTGAAAATGTCTGGCCTGGGCCGCGAAGGTTCGCGCCACGGGCTCGATGACTATATGGAGCTGAAGTATCTCTGCATGGGAATTTGATCCGCAGCAGGATCAGGGCTGGGGAGGGGGAGGGGGTGTCCAGCCCCCGGCCGTCGCGACATAGAGCCTTGCGACATTGACGAACTGACGCGCGCGGGCATCGACCAGGCCGATCTTGCTTCGCTCTACCCCGCGGCTAGCCTCGATCACTTGCAGGATGCCGGTGTTGCCAACGTTGAAGCTTCGGCGCGAAAGATCGAGCGAGCGCTCGGCGACACCCGCCGCCTCGTTCTGCAGCGCGAGCGAGCGCGAATCGTTTTCCAGCGCCGAGAGCAGATCGGAAACCTGGCCGAATGATTCGAGCACAGTCTGCCGATAACGCGCGACGCTGGCTTTGACCTCAGCTTCGGCGGCGCGCTTCCCGGCCTTCAGGCGGCCGCCATCGAAGATCGGCGCGGTGAGCCCGCCAAGCAGGTTGAAGCTGTTCGACGACCAGTTGAAAATCTGCTCGGGATGCCGCGCCATCTGCGCAAACGAGGCACCGAGCGTAATGTTGGGATAGAGCTTCGCCTGTGCCACGCCAATTGCCGCGGTGGCAGCGTGGAGCCGTGCTTCTGCAGCGAGAATATCGGGCCGCTTGTGCACCAGTTCCGAAGCCATTGTCACGGGAACCTGCGCCGATAGCGTTAGTGCGCCAAGTGACAGATCGGTCGCGCCAAGTTCGCCCGGCGTCACCCCGATCAGCACCGCGAGCAAATCGCGCGCTTCGGTGCGTTGCTGATCAAGCTGCGGCAGTCCGGCCTTGTCCGAGGCCATCTGCTGCTGCGCGGTGAGCACTTCCACGAGCGTTCCCGTGCCGCCCGCGCGCTTGCGTTCGGTGAGCGTGACATTGCGCTGATCGTCGCTCACCAGCGCTTGCTGGGCCGCAATCCGGTCGTTCAGCGCAGCGATCATCAGCGCCTGCATCACCACCCGGCCAGCAATAGTAAGATGCGCGGCTTCGGTTTCGTGCCATTGCGCCTCGGCTTCGGCAGCGGCCTGTTCCGCCGCGCGGTGATTGCCGCCAAACAAATCGAGGTCATAATTCACCCCGCCGCCAACCGAGAAAAGCGTGAATTCAGGATTGCCCAGACTTACGCCGAAAGCGCTAGAATCAAAGCCAAAGGCATTGAGATTCACCTTTTCGTGCTCGACACTGGCATTGGCGCTGACCTGTGGTTGCAGTCGGCCGTTCGCAGCCTTGACCTGTTCGCGCGCCTTGGCGAGCGTGGCCATGCTCGCCACAAGCGTCTGATTGCCTGCCAGCGCGCGCGTAACCAGCGCGTTGATTTCGGGCGAGCCGAAAGCCTGCCACCACTGTGCCTGCGGACCCTCGCCAACAATGGCAACCGGCGCGCTCTTACTATGCGGCGGGGCCGCATAGGCGTCCGCGACAGCCGGAACAGGGCGGTGGAAGTCAGGCCCGACGGTTTTGCAGCCGCCGAGCAATGCGACAAGCAGAATGGGTGCAACGACGCGGTTCATGATCGCATCAATGCTGTGCTGATGCCGCTGCACGCGGTGATGACGGCGGCACATCTGCGCCCAGCAGCTTACGCTGATGGCCGGTATCAACCGTTACCAATACGCTGAGCCCTGCGTGCAGCGGAACGTCCTTTGGCAGGCTTTCAACAGAAACGATAACCGGCAGACGCTGGGTTACTTTCACCCAGTTGCCCGTGGCGTTCTCCGCAGGCAGCACCGAAAAGCTGTTGCCGGTTCCGGGGCTGAAACTTTCAACATGGCCTTTGATGTCAAAATCAGGAAAGGCATCGATCTTGACCGCAACCGGTTGGCCGAGCCGCATATAGCGCAGCTGGTTTTCCTTGAAGTTCGCCTCTACCCAATAGCGCGTGCCGGTGAGGACAAACAGCGGCTTGCCGCCAGTAACATAGGATCCGACCTGCAACTGGCTGACTTTGGTGACTACGCCGTCTTGCGGTGCGCGGACCACCGTATCATTGAGCGCGAGCTGCGCGCGTTCGACCATGGCGGCTGCACGGCGCGGGTTTGGCTGGGCCATGCTGGCACCGGCTGGCAACTTGGATTTGATTGACGCTTCCTTGGCCCGCGAAGCTGTGATCGATGCTTGGGCATTGCGCACGCCGAGGTTAGCCTGATCAACTTGCTGCTGCGATGAAATGCCATCCTGGGCCAAGGCGTGCTGGCGGTTTGCCTCGCCTTGCGCAAAGGCGAGCTGGGCCTGGGCACGGGTCACTTCCGCTTCGGAGGCGGCGATGTCGGCGCGCACCGAGCCGATATCGGCGATGGCCCCTGCAAGGCCAGCCTGCGCTTCAGCCATGTTAGCCTGAAAGCTGGCGCCATCGATGCGAAACAGGACATCGCCCTTATGGACGAACTGGTTTTCCTGGACATCGACTGAGATCACCTTGCCGCTGACATTGGCCGCCACCATGACCTTGCCGGTTTGCATCTGGGCATTGTCGGTTTCAACATAGCGTCCGCCAGTAAGATAGAACCACAGGCCAGCGGCGATTGCGACAAGCAGACCGCCAATCATCAGCGGGCGACGTAGCCGCGATTTGTCGTTGACGGCATCGGTATTTTCAAGCTGGTCGTCCACTGCACACTCCGTGGCGGCGCGAGGGGCCGCATTGACCGGGCGTAGATAGTAAGCAATGCTAATATCAGCAAGGGGGAATAAGCCATATGGAGGCCAAAAGAGTCGTCAATCTGACCGGAGTTCACAACTTTCGGGACTATGGCGGCTATGCCTTGCCGGGCGGCGCACGGCTCAAGCGTGGGCTGTTGTGGCGATCTGGGCAGCATCATGAGGCGAGCGACGCCGATCTTGCCCAGATCGGATCGCTCGGGTTGGTGCACGTGTTCGATTTGCGCAGTGACCGTGAACGGGCGAGCCATCCCTGCCGCCGGCCTGAAGGCTTCGTCGGCAAGGTGCTGTTCGAAGCCGATGGTACGTCGATGCTGGCACCCCATGTTGCTGCGGCCACATCGTTGCGGCGGGATCCTGAAACCACGCGTGAGAACATGCGGCGGTCCTATCGCGGGATGCCCTATCGGCCAAAGCTCAATGCCGCGATCACGGTTTATCTTAACACACTCGCCGACAAGGGCGGGGCGAGCCTGATCAATTGCATGGCGGGCAAGGACCGCACCGGATTTGCCGTCGCGATGTTCCTCCACGCCGTGGGGGTTCACCGTGATGACACAGTTGACGATTATCTGCTGACGAACAGCGCGGGCGATCAGGATGCGAGGATCGCGGCGGGAAAGCGGTCAGTCAGCGGCGTGATTGATGAAATCGATGATGATGCTCTGCGGGTGCTGATGGGGGTGGAGGCTGACTATCTGGAAGGAGCATTCAATCAGATAATCGCTGATCACGGCAGCATCGATGCCTATCAGGCGGCAACATTTGGGGTTGATGAGGGGTTGAAGGAACGGCTGCGCGCGCAGTTTGCCGGGGGCTAGAGCGTGATGATTGTAGCATGAATCAAAGGCGCTTGCCATTAAATAGATGCCATTAAATAGGTGCCATTAAATAGGGACAGTCCCTATTTAATGTAATCAAGCTATGCAGCCATACTGAACGACGGGCAGGCATTAATTGGGGGCCATTAAATGGGGGGCCATTAAATGGGGACCGGCCCTATTTAATGCCCTCCGCGCCGATTTGGCCTGAAATCATCACGCTCTAGTCTGCCAGAAACGCGGTTACATCACCCAGAAACCGATCAAGCTGATCGTGGTGCAACCAGTGCCCGGCTTTTTCATATTCTACCACGCGCGCATTGCGGAAATGCGCGGCACGGCCATCGCCTTCGGGGTTTGAGGCCCACGAATCGGCACCGTAGAGCAACAACAGCGGGCAGGTAATCTCCGCCCATAAGGCTTCGACATCGCTCTGCGCCAAGTCCGCTGGCGGCCAGACATTGAGGTAGTTGTCGAACTTCCAGCTCCACGTTCCATCCTCATTGCGGCTCGCGCCGTGGATAGTCAGATGCCGGGCCTGTTCGTCGGAGAGAAACGCATTTTCCTCCTTCATGCGGGCATAAGCCGCCTCGAGACTGGGATAGCGGCGTGGCATTCGGCCCGATGCCTTGCGCTTGTCCTCAATCCACTGGCGCAGGAAATCGGACGGGGTCCGGTGCGCACGCTCGGCCAAAATCTTGGGCGAGGGGCCAAGACCCTCGATATTGACCAGTTTTTGCACCTTGTCCGGGTAAAGGCCGGCAAACCGCGTGGCGATATTGCCGCCGAGCGAGTGCGCGATGATCGTCACCTGATCGGCACCGAGCGTATGCACCAGCTGGGCGAAATCATAGACAAAGGCATGCGAGGTATAGTCGCCGTCTGGTGACCACGCGCTATCGCCATGCCCGCGCAGATCGGGTGCGATGACGTGCCAGTCCTGCGCCAGCGCCCGCGCGGCCCAGTCCCATGATCGGCAGTGATCGCGTCCGCCGTGCTGCAGAATCAACGGCGGAGCATCGGGATTTCCCCAGTCAACATAGTGCAGCTTGAGCCGCTGCGAGACAAAGCTGTTCGAGATCGGGCCGGATGCATGCATAGTTCGCGTGATTGGCCGAGGCGCAGCGGCGCGTCAATCACAGCTCGACTTCAAGGTTGAGCCGGAACATACCTTTGGCATCGGCTTTGGCGGCACCGAATGCAAAAAGGTATCCGGTCTCAACCTTCAGCGGCACGCCCAGGCCGTTAATGCGAAACTTCGCATTGGGTCCGGCGAAGTGTTCGGCATAGGGCGCGAACCGGCCGAATGTTCCGAGATCACCAAAAGCTGCAACGCCGAGCCGCAAATTGTCGGCGACCGATACATCGGCGGAGGCTGCATAGCCCAGTTCCAACTGCGCTCCCGCCCGTAACGGTTTCGCTGCTTTCAGATTGAACCGCACATCAGTAATTCTGTCACGATATTCGAGCAGCAGCTTCCCCTCGGCCTTGTCCGTCCCGCCGGTCACCGCCTCGAATTCGCCATAGAGCGCGACGTCGATCGGGCCGATGCGGGCGACATTCTGGACCACCTCAAAGCTGATTGCTTCAAGTTTTCGGGCGCTTCCGGGTTCCTTTTCAAACTCGGCAAGGGCAGCGATCCGGGTGTGCCCGGTGATGCCATATGCGACTTCAAGCCGAAAATTGTCCTTCCCTGCATCCGGTCCGCCGGCAAGAATGCCATAGCGGGTTTCGATCTCGATTTCGTGAGGCTCAACCGTGGCACCATAAACCTCATCGCCCAGGCCGGGTGTGGCGTGGGCGATGGAGGGAAGAGCAACCATGGCAAGAATGCTGGCAGCGGCGCGAAGGTAATCGAGGCGAATCATGGTGGCTCCTGTGAACGTGGGCTGTTCGCTAATGCGAGGCATTCGCAATAGCAATAGACAAATGTGCAGGACGTTTCAGCCATCAGCAGCAAATCGTAGCGGCGAACTGGCATTATCGCGCGCAAGTGCCTATCTCGCCGATCCGCAACAGGGATTCGAACACATGACCACGCACACCACCCGCATGCTGATCGTAGGGTCCGGTCCAGCCGGGCTATCGGCGGCGATTTATGGTGCGCGCGCTGGAATGTCGCCGATAGTGGTTCAGGGTCTCCAGCCGGGCGGGCAGCTTACGATCACCACCGATGTCGAAAACTATCCCGGTTTCCGCGATGTTGTCCAGGGTCCGTGGCTGATGGAGGAAATGCAGGCGCAGGCCGAGCACGTCGGCACGCGGATGATGTGGGACACCATCGTCGATATCGACCTTTCAGGCTCGCCATTCCGCGCGACCGGGGATTCTGGCGATATCTATGAGGGCGAAACGCTGGTGATCGCCACCGGCGCGCAGGCAAAATGGCTCGGCGTGGAAGGCGAGCAGGAATTGAGTGGCAAGGGTGTTTCCGCCTGCGCCACCTGTGATGGCTTCTTCTTTCGCGGCAAGAAGGTCGTGGTGATCGGCGGCGGCAACACGGCAGTTGAAGAAGCGCTCTACATGACCAACCATTCGCCCGACGTCACCGTGATCCATCGCCGCGATTCGTTTCGCGCAGAGAAAATCCTGCAGGATCGGCTGTTCGCCAATGAGAAGGTTTCCATCGCGTGGAACAAGGCCGTGCGACGTTTTGTTGGCGATCCGGCTTCGGGCGGGCTCACCGGGGTCGAGGTGATCGACACGGTGACCGGCGATGTTTCGGTGATACCCACCGATGGCGCTTTTGTCGCCATCGGCCATGCACCGGCAACCGAGCTGTTCAGGGATAAGCTCGAGCTCGACGGCAACGGCTACATCATCGTTGAGGCGGGGACGCCGAAAACGGCGGTTCCAGGGGTGTTTGCTTGCGGCGACGTGATGGATCATATCTATCGGCAGGCGGTAACCGCTGCGGGGACCGGCTGTATGGCTGCGCTGGATGCCGAGCGGTTTGTTGCTGAGCGCGAGTTTGCGGCGAAGGCGGGGTAGGTTGGGTTAAACCCGACCCAATCCCTCCAATATCCGCGCCAAGAGCCAATCCTGCGCCTCAACATAACTATGGCCGGCTTCAGCACAGCGTTGAATACGCGGGTCAGCCTTTTGCCAGCCCGCCTCAAAGACTTGCGCTGTGCGGTCACGGCCTGCCAGCAGTATGGTAACCGGCCCAGTAAAAACATCGAGTCCCGCTGCCACTTCAGTCGCCAACGATGACGGAGCAGGCGCAGGTTTCAGCGCATCGCGCAACGAGCCGATCAATCCGCCGATCGAAATCTTGCCTTTGAGCAGTCGCAATATCGCCTTCGGATCCTTCAGCCGCTGGACATAGTGTGACCGAACGGCGGCGGGCGGCGGCCTATCGTCGTCACCCTCGATAGTCCAGGGATTCGACAGGATCAGCCCATCGCAGCTCTTGCCGTTCGCCAGCATCAGCGCAGTGGCACCGTCGCAATTTCCAAAGGCGACTATGCGGGTCAGTTGGGGAACTTCGGCGCGAAAAGCCACCAGTGCCGCTGCAATATCAACGCCGCTGGATCCGAAGCCGGCATTGCTGCCCTCGCTGTCTCCCACGCCGCGCCGGTCAAAGCGGAACGCCGGATAGCCCGCGGCCGCCACCGCTCTGGTCAGCAAGGCCTGCCCATTCCAGGCCCCGCTGCGCAGCTCATTGCCGCCGCTCACGACCAGCAGCCCGGTTGTTCCTTCCACCACATCAACGGTGCCAACGCAGGCCGAACCCTCACAGTCGAAGTTCACATGCTGCCTGGTCATGCCTTGATCCCCACGGCAATCACCGCGGCGAGCGCATCGGCCTGCCCGCGATCTTCATCAGGTTCGGCGCGCAGCCACAGCGCACCGCCGCCGAGCATATCCTGTCCGATGATCGATTGTTCAGTGCCTTCGGGCGGGGCAGCGCTTTGCAAGCCAGCGACCATCGCGGCCGAAAGCGGAAAACCGGCGAGATCAAGTCCCTCGCGCAGGCCAGTTTCAAGCAATTCACCCTGTGTTTCCTCACGTCCCGCCTCGCGCGAAGCCAGAATGCGTATCCGCAGCATTTGCCGCAAGATGGAGGCGCCGCCCACCGGGGCATAGCGCCAGCCGGGAAGGTCTCGCGGCACCACCAGCGCGCCGCCTCGTATCGACAGAACGTGGGTCGCGCGGAAGTGCTGGGCGGCAGCAGCCATGGCGTTTGACCAGTGATTGAGCGAGACCTGACCAAGCGATTGCAAGGATTCGTTGCATCCCGGCAGGTCAGGCAGAAAGCAATCGATACCCGCGCTATCGAATCGCCGCATGGTTTCAACCGTAAGCCGCCGCATCCGGTTTGCTTCATCGAACAGCGCCGTGACGATCAGCAGTCGCAGCGCGCGGCCGCGATCAAAGGCAAAGGCGTATTCATCGACCGCGCCGCCATCAACCGCAGGGCAAGGCCAGGAGGCGATCACTTGTGCTGGTGTGAACTTCGGCGCTTGCCCTCGGCAAAGGCGAGGAGCGAGCCATAGGTTTCGAGCATTTCGCCATCGATCTCGTCATCATCAATGATGAAGCCGAGCCGGTCTTCCATTTCGGTGAGCAGCCCGGCGACCGACATCGAATCGAGTTCAGGCAAGTGCCCGAACAGCCCGGTTTCCGCATCGAATGCAGCAACCCGGTGCGGCTTCAATCCCAGCACATCGGCAAGGATCGCGCGCAGGATCCGGTCGGTTTCGGTGCTCATGGACCCCTCATGATAGCGCGGGTGTACCGCCACTGTCGCGCCTCTAGCCATGGTTGGCCTTGCCCGCAAGGCGGCGCAGAACATGCCGCGCAATTGTCAGCCAGTTCGTGGGCAATGCTGGGCGGAACATGTCGAGGCGATAGCGTGGCCGCTGCACCTCCATCCAGTCGCGCTTATACCCATCATCGCCGGTGCCGAAATCGACGAGAGTTACCTTGTCGCGGTCAATAACGTGTTCAAACATGGCGGCGCTGAGCGTCGTGCCGGGAGAGAGTGCTTTCGATGCGTCGGTGTGGGCCAGCTTGTGGATGAAGGCGGTGCTGCCCTCGACTGTCCAGAATTGCGCGGCAACGGGTTCGCCCGCGGCAAAGGCCAAGCCAAGCCGGAGTCGCCCGGCTGCGCCTTCCTCGGCGGCGAACCGGCGAAGGAACGCTGGTGATCCTTCCTGGGGCTTCCAGCTTTGGGCATAGACCCGCTCATAGGCTTGCCATGAGTCTTTGCAGAATGCTGTTTCAACGCGAACGGCAACCTTGCCGCCCTTGCGCTTCAACGTGGTGCGAAGCGGGCCGGGACGGGCTTCCATATATTCGGCGAAACTGCGCCCTGCGACGGGGAGGACGTGGTTGGTATCGCAGACCTCGCTGAAAACCAGCCATCCCGCTTTGCGGAATGCTGCGGCGAGCTGGGTGGCTTCCTGTTGCTCATTGGGCAGGGGCGATAGTGTGATGCCTGCGGCTTTGCCTTTAAGATCGCGCGCCAGGGCCGTTAGCAAGTCCTCCGCGTCGGCTCCGGGGGTTACTACCTGGCGAACCCGGAAAGTGTACCAGTTGGCCAGAGCTTCCATCCCGCGCCCCACCCGCCTTAGCGCAAGCACAGCGCAGGCATCGCCATCCCGCGCCACTGCAAGCAAGGGTTTGACGCCGCATTCCTCGGCCATCGCCCGCCACCAGGCCAATCGATCAAACGGCGCAGCGGCCTGATTTGGGCATAGCAGCGCGCGCAAGGCAGGATCGCCTTGGACAATGTTAAGATCGTCGTGATATTCGACCAAAACCAAGTGCAAACAACCCCACCGGAGCAAACCCATTTCCGCGCGCGCCAACTACCACAGTCAGATACGGGACAGTCAAGTCCGGCCGATTGATCATCTCGCCAATAGAGGCGCGGATGATGCGGCGGCATTGGTGCTGCGCAGCGGAACGCTTAGCTTCAAGGACTTAAGATCGCGTATCGCGCTGCTGGCAGGCTGGCGGGCTGCTCAGGTGCCGCAGCCCGGCGCACGGGTGGCGAGTTGGGCGGCGAAAGGCGAATTGACCTGCCTGATACCCCTCGCCGCCGCGCGGGCAGGGCTGGTGCACGTCCCGATCAATCCGCTGCTCAAACGCGCGCAAGTGGCGCACATCATGGCGGATAGCGGGGCGGTGCTGCTGATTGGGACTCATGCCAGGCTAGCCACGCTGGAGGCGAGCGATGCCGCCGGTGCACGCGTGCTGGCTGAAGATGAAGCCTTGAAACAGGCTGAGGTTCTTGGGGCCACGTTGCCCGCATCTGAGGCCGATCCCGAAGATCTCGCAGCGATTCTCTACACCAGCGGCTCAACCGGGCGGCCCAAAGGCGTGATGCTGAGCCACGCCAATATGTGGCTCGGGGCGCAGTCAGTGGCGTCCTACCTTGGGCTGGCAGCGGATGATCGGACACTGGCGGTGCTGCCACTGTCGTTCGACTATGGCCAGAACCAGCTGTTTTCGACATGGTTTGCCGGCGGCTGCGTTATCCCGCTCGATTACCTCACCCCGCGCGATGTGCAAAAGGCAGTCGCGCGGCATGGCATTACCTCACTCGCTGCCGTGCCGCCGCTTTGGGTGCAACTGGTCGAGCTCGATTGGCCCGAAGGCTCTGTGGGTGCGCTTCGGCGGCTGACCAATAGTGGCGGCGCGTTGACGGTGGATCTGGTGCGGAGTTTGCGCAAGTTATTCCCGCAGGCGCGGTTGTTCCCGATGTATGGCCTGACCGAAGCCTTCCGCTCGACCTACCTTGACCCGGCGCTGGTCGATTCCCATCCCACATCGATGGGCAAAGCCATTCCCCACGCTGAAATTCTGGTGATTGCCGATGACGGCGATCTTGCCGCCGATGGCGAGGAAGGCGAACTTGTCCATTGCGGCCCGCTGGTTGCGCATGGCTATTGGCAGGATGTGGCGCGAACGGCGGAGCGGTTTAAGCCTGCCCCGCGCGCTTCGGTTTATGGTGGGACGGCGGTATGGTCGGGTGACCGGGTCAAGCGCGATGTTGATGGCCTGCTGTACTTCGCCGGGCGGCGCGATTCGATGATCAAGAGCGCGGGTAACCGTATCAGCCCACAAGAGGTCGAAGAAGCCGCGTTGGCGAGCGGCCTGGTGGTTGAGGCTGTTGCACTGGGCGTGAGCGACGAACGGCTGGGGCAGGCGGTTCATCTGATTGTCCGGGCAGCCGCGAGCGCTTCAGGCGCGATCGAAGAATTACCGCGCAAACTTATGCAGGAATTACCGAATTTCATGCAGCCAAAAGTGATCCACTGGCGCGCGGAAATGCCGATTGGCCCGAATGGCAAGATTGACCGGGCAGGGCTGGCGCTGGAATTGCAATCGGAACGCGCGGCATGAAGCCGCTCGGGCCGATCCCGCAAGGCTTTGGTGTCAGCAATCGCGAGCTGGCGATTGATGGTCATGCCGTATCTGCATTGATCGCCGAGGCCGGGGATACCCCGCTGTTTGTCTATTCGGCGAAAATGTTGCGCGCGCAGATGGAACGTCTTCGTACAGCGATGCCGGAAGAACTGGCGATTCATTATGCCGTAAAAGCAAATCCTTATGCACCACTACTTAAGGTTATGTCAGAACTCGTCGACGGGTTCGATATTGCTTCAGGCGGTGAACTTGATATTGTCACCAAGGCCGGCATAGCCCCGCATCTGGTCAGTTTTGCCGGACCGGGCAAGCGCGACACAGAGCTGCGCGCGGCGGCTTGCAGCGGGGTCACCATCAACCTCGAATCCGAGGGCGAGGCGTCGCGCGCGATCGCAATTGCTGCGCAAGAAGGCGTCACGCCGCGCCTCGCGATCCGGGTTAATCCTGAATTTGACCTCAAGGGTTCGGGAATGAAAATGGGTGGCGGCGCGAAGCCGTTTGGCATCGATGCCGAGCGTGTGCCGGCCTTGGTCCGCATGGTGGTGCATTCGGGCGCGGAATGGCGCGGGTTTCATATTTTTGCGGGAAGTCAGGCGCTTGATGCCGACGCCTTGATCGAAGCGCAGGCGCAGGCGCTGGAACTGGCGGCCAGGTTGGCGCGCGAATCCGGGGTGCCGCTGCCGTATTGCAATCTTGGTGGCGGGTTCGGCATTCCTTATTTCTCTGGCGATGAACCGCTCGATGTTGACCGCATTGGCGCAGCGCTCAAGGTCCGTTTCGCCGAGCTGCCGTCCGAACTCGCCGATACCGCATTCTGCATCGAACTCGGCCGCTATCTCGTTGGTGAATCAGGCGTTTACCTCACGCGGATTATTGATCGCAAGGTCAGCCACGGCGAAGTTTTCCTGATCACCGATGGGGGGCTCCACCACCAGCTTGCCGCCTCGGGGAATTTCGGCACGGTCGTGCGCCGCAACTATCCGGTTGCAATAGCCAGCAGTTTCAATGCCGAAGCTAGCGAAGAAGCAAATGTCGTCGGCTGCCTGTGCACGCCGCTCGACAAACTCGCCGACAAGGCCTGGCTACCGCGCGCCGAAGTGGGCGATATCGTCGCGGTATTCTGCGCCGGGGCCTATGGTGCCACGGCCAGCCCTGCACAGTTTCTCGGGCAAGGCCCGGCGATGGAAATGCTTGTTTAGGCTTGGCTACCAGCCTGTCCCGCAATGGGACCGCAGCCCAGAAACTCCGCAGAAAACCGGAAATGAGCATAAAGGCTAACGGTATATTCACCCTTTTTGGCGAAAGCAGACGGTGAACTGTCGACGTGTTCTGTGCGGGATCGGGACGGATGCTTTTCCCCGCACAGGCCAGGCCGACTCAACCGAAGGTGTGAGCCGATGCCGATCAACCGCTTTTCCCGCCTGCTCGCCAGCAGCGCTGTGGCCAGCCTAGCCCTTGGCGGTTGCGCCGGTTCGGGCGCGGGAACACAGCTTCCGCCGGCCTCATTTGTTTCGATGCAGGAAGGCCCGGGCGAAGAATATGTCATCGGGCCAATGGACGAGCTGACTATCTTTGTCTGGCGCAATCCCGAGCTGGGCGCATCGGTTCAGGTGCGGCCTGACGGGCGCATCACGACGCCGTTGATCACCGATATGCCTGCGGTCGGCAAGACGCCATCGATGCTGGCTGAAGACCTTAAGTTGCAGCTTTCGCAGTATATTCAGGATCCGCTGGTTTCGGTGATGGTCAACAAATTTGCCGGAACTTTCAGCCAGCAGGTCCGCGTAATTGGCGCGACAGCCAAGCCTGCCTCGCTGCCCTACCGCGCCAATATGACGCTGCTCGATGCGATGATCGCGGTCGGCGGGCTATCTGAATTTGCCTCTGGCAATCACGCCAAGCTGATCCGTTTTGACAAGGAAAGCGGCGGCCAGCGGGAATTTGCTCTGCGTTTGGGTGATCTTCTTCGCAAGGGTGAGAGCAAGGCCAATGTCATGCTGAAGCCCGGGGATGTGATCATCATCCCCGAAAGCACGTTCTGATTGGGCGGGGCTGAACAGGCATGAATTCGATCTTCGACGAACTGCGCGCGGCGCTCTACTCGGTCTGGCAGCGCCGCTGGGTGGTCTTGGCTGTGGCCTGGGGCCTGTGTCTGCTGGGCTGGCTGGTGGTTGCCACCGTCCCCAATTCCTATGAGTCCAAGGCGCGCATCTATGTTCAGCTTTACGATCCGCTCGCCGAACAGATCGGCGTTGGGCAGGGCGACCGCAAGCGCGATATCGACCGGGTGCGCCAGACGCTCACCAGCGCCGCAAACCTTGAAAAGGTAATCCGATCAACGCGTTTGGGGGACAGTGTCACCACACCGAAGCAGATGGAAAACACCATCCTCGTCCTCGGCAAGGCGATCAAGGTTGAGAGCGAGCAGGACAATCTGTTCAAGATCAGCGCCACTTCGACCAATGGCGGCATGACCGACGCGGACAGCGCGAGGCTGGCGCAGGACGTTGTCCAGAAGATGATCGACCTGTTCCGCGAGGAGAACCTTGCAGGTTCAAAGGGTGAGATGGGTTCGCAGGTCGATTTCCTCGACAAGCAACTGGCCGACCGCCAGAAAGCCCTGGAATCGGCAGAAAACCGCCGCACACAGTTCGATGCCAACCATCCTGAATTGGCGCTGGGCAGCACTTCGGTGCTCCAGCGGATGGAAGCCAGCCGCACGGAAATGCGCGGGATTGACGCTGACCTGGCGGGGGCGCAGTCTGCGCTGGCGGCGATCAATGGGCAATTGGCGGGCACTCCGGCGACCTTGGCGGGAACATCGTCGGGAGGCGCTCGCGGCGCACTGTCGCAGGCTCAGGCTGACCTTGCCGGCATGAAAGCGCGCGGGCTGACGGATAATCATCCTGACGTAATTGCGCTTAAGAATCAGATATCTGCGCTGCGGTCAGTAGCTGCCAATGAGGGCGGTCCG
>JANLOZ010000010.1:0-2841 GCA_031366845.1 Novosphingobium sp.
GAGCGGACGATCTGATCGAACTCCGCCTTGTTATAGGCCACCCCGCCGCCGGTACCGCCGAGCGTAAAGCTGGGGCGGATGATGCTCGGGAGGCCAGTTCGTTCGAGGATAGCGAATGCCTCGTCAACATTGTGTGCCACACCGCTGCGCGCGGATTCGAGCCCGATCTTGTCCATCGCCTCGCGGAACCGCTGGCGGTCCTCGGCCTTGTCGATGGCATCGGCATCAGCGCCGATCATCTTGACACCGAAGCGTTCAAGCGTGCCATCGTTGAACAGCGCCAGCGCGGTGTTGAGCGCGGTCTGCCCGCCCATCGTCGGCAGCAGCGCATCGGGGCGCTCTTTCTCGATGATCCGGGTTACGATTTCAGGCGTGATCGGCTCGACATAGGTTGCGTCCGCCATGTCCGGGTCGGTCATGATCGTCGCCGGGTTCGAATTGACGAGGACGACCTTATAGCCCTCCTCGCGCAGCGCCTTGATCGCCTGGGTGCCCGAATAGTCGAACTCACAGGCCTGACCAATGATGATCGGGCCGGCGCCGATGACGAGGATCTTGGATATGTCGGTACGTTTGGGCATCTTTTATCCGTCAATCAGTGCGGCGAAGGTATCCGCCCAGTACGATTCACTGCCAGCAGCGGCGCGCTGGACGATGGGGCTTTCGGCGTTGAATTGGGCCAGAACGCGCGCGTAAACATCGGCCTGAAACTGGTGCATGGTGCCGCCAAAATCGTTGGTTTGCGTGGTCCATGCACCCTTCGCGATCATCATATCAACAAATGCACTCGCCGCCCCCCGCGTCCCCCGCGCCACCTTGCGCCCAAATTTCCGCGCGGCGACGGCCATCTTGTCATCGATGATCATGATCAGCTCAGCATGCGGATACCAGCGCGTGGTGATGCTGAGTTCCCTGCCGTGGCCGGACGTGTAATGGGCGAGGATGTGGGATTCGAGGTTGGTCAATTCGATCATAGCCTTGCTACCTTTATCGCCAGCGCCTTAGAGGGGAAGCGTTTGCCGGGAGTGTGGGAATGGCGGGAAAACGACTGACGCCGGTTGCACAGAAACTTCGCCGGGAACCGACCGAGGCGGAAGTGCGCCTGTGGTCGCGCCTTCGCGGCAGGCAATTGGGCGTCCAGTTCGTCCGGCAATTCCAGATTGGGGACTACATCGCTGATCTCACTTGCCGCCGGTCGAAGCTGATAATCGAGCTTGATGGTGGGCAACATGCGGATAGCACCACCGACGAAGAGCGAACCCGTATTATTGAACTCTATGGCTATACGGTCATCCGGTTCTGGAACAACGATGTGTTGAGCAACACCGATGGCGTTGTCCTTCGCATTTCCGAAGCGCTGGCGGTTGCGACCAATCGCGGCGATTGGTTCGCGGATGAAAGTTGAATTCTGTGGGGCTTTGGGGCGGATAATGCTTTTCAATATAAGGGCGGACCACCCCCACCCAGCCTCCCCCTCAAGGGGGAGGGGCAAGAAGTGAAATTTCGCCACCCTCAACCTTCCAAAGCCCTCCCCCTTGAGGGGGAGGGTTGGGTGGGGGTGAACCGCCCTATCGCGAACAAGCGGGCCCACCACCAACACCGCGCAGCTGGTGCGGGGGGGAGAGAGGGTGTGGGCTGGGGGGATGGTGGGGTTGGGCATTAGCCTGACTTGTCAGGCAAGTTCATGCCTTGAGCCTGAATGAATTGGGTTTGCGCTTCTAAGGTTGCCGCAATTCTTGGCCACGCTTGGAGAGCTGTGAGATGAAGGTTATCGCGATCAATGAAGCCTTTTGCGGCATATGCACTGATTTGAATATCAGACTCTGCCAAGCTGTAACCTAGGTGCTGTGTCATCGAAAAAATCAATTTTGTTTGCTTGTTTAATATTTCTTCCTGATGAGATGCCATCGCCTCGGCAGACGGATAAAACCGAATTTTTTCGATATAGGCTGTCCAAGCCTCCATGACAGTGCGCACGCCGTTAAATTCAACTGGGATAAGGTTAATCGCTGTCGAATATGCCGCATCACTCGGAAGGTGGCGAGTGCTCATTAGCATCCGCAAGGTTTGAATCTGTTGTTCTTTCAATCGACGACGTGCCTCGGTCGCCACGGTGATTCCAACAGCGACTATTGGGCCAACCATGATGGCGAAGAGTGTTAGAATCTCATACAGTTTAAGGCCGAAATAGAGCGTTTCGGATTGTTCCATCACCCCAGCCCTCCCACAAACCGCTCAAACAGATAGAAGCTATCCATCGGACCCGGCGATGCCTCTGGGTGATACTGCACCCCAAACGCCCGCTTGCCCCTCACCGCAATCCCGCAATTCGATCCATCAAATAGCGAAACATGCGTTTCCAACACACCCTCCGGCAAGCTCGCCCCATCCACCGCAAAGCCATGGTTCATCGAGGTGATCTCGACCACCCCATCCTCCAGCCGTTGAACTGGATGGTTAGCGCCGCGATGGCCCTGGTGCATTTTCACTGTTTTCGCGCCCGCCGCCAGACCCAGCATCTGATGGCCCAGGCAGATGCCGAACACAGGCACGTCGCGCGCCAGCAAGCCCTGGATAACCGGCACCGCATAAACACCCGTAGCCGCAGGATCGCCGGGGCCATTTGACAGGAACACGCCGGCGGGTGCGAGCGCGAGGATGTCTTCGAGCGAAGTTTGCGCTGGAACCACCGTCACCCGCGCCCCGGCCTTGACCAGACTGCGGAAGATGTTGTCCTTTGCGCCATAGTCCACCGCCACCACATGCGGCCGCTGATCACGCGGGCTTCGCGCATAGCCCTCACCCAGCGTCCAGACCCCGCCTTCCCAGCCTTCATTCTCG